>PMUN01000065.1 GCA_003166875.1 Bryobacterales bacterium
GACTGGCTCAGTGTTAGTTAGGATTGAGGTAGATTCATGAACATCGCCGCAAAATACGAGAACGGCGTCTTCCGGCCACTTGAAGATGTGAAGATCAAGGAAGGGACCGTTGTCGAGGTGCATGTTCCCGTGGAACAGCAGGCGGCACGCACCCGACCCTCCATCAAGGATCTTCCCTTCTACGGCATCTGGAAGGATCGCGCCGACATCGGCGATGGTGTCGAATTTGTGAACAAGCTCAGGGACAATCCGCGCGGTTAGTGGGCGCTAATCGATGGTTTCGTTGATCGACACCGATGTGATGATCGATCTGTCGCGCGAAAACGCCGATGCAGCAAATTACCTTGACTCTCTCAGCAACCCGGCGATCTCGATCGTCACTGCCCAGGAACTGATCGTTGGCGGGTGTGAGCTGTCACTTTAACGCCTCATTGATTTCGATATCGCGCTTTAATACATCGGTGAGGAGTTCTGACAGATCAATACCCTTTTGCTGAGCTTTGCCGGCGAAGTACTCCCAGACGCCACGTTCAATCGACGCTGGCAGAAAGACCTTCGCGCCGGGCGGGATGTGATGGAGACCACGAACACCGTCACGGAAATCGATCTCGACTGGCATCTTCTCATCCCCGATCGGTGAATCATTCATAGGCTCTCCTCGTAATAGTGAATTTCGGTCTGTGTGGCTGCCCGGGCTGATATGATTCGGATTTTCGTGGTTGCGAAATCGCCTTCTGACCAGAGGTACGCGATGGAGAGCATCGCTCCGTTGCTCGCCAAGCCAATCGAAAACCAGCGCTCCTCGTTTTCGCTGTGTTCCAGGTCGGCAGCAGTAAGGAGTCGCGGATCATTGAAAACACTGGACGCAAGCTCGAAGGACACGCCGTGCTTTTGCAGGTTTGAGGCTGCCTTGATTTCGTTCCATTCGAACTGAAACTGCCCGCCATTCAAAATTGGATCTCTCTTACCATGCTATAGCAGGTTCCGTTGCCGGCGCATACTCCTGCTGCCGTCGGCGGGTGACAACTGAGTGACAACGTCGGGTGTCCATGGCACATTTTCGGCACCCCGCGCGGTACCAACTGAACCTACTTGCACTCACTTAGACCCAACTGGACCGAACTGAACTGGGCCATAGCACCTTCGATTCCCGTTAGCGCTACCAACGTTTCAATAATTTACAACCAGATCATCCTGATTCCAGTTAGTTTTCCATTTCTGGAGCGCGCAGCTCTCCGCCTGGGGCCCCTATCTTCATATCCCTTGACACGTATATGCTCCGTGGAGTATATTAAGAGCGTGGAATCTGTGTTCGAAATCATTGCGGAGCCGAACCGCCGCGCGATACTGAGCCTGCTAGTCTCGTCGCAACAGTCGGTGGGAGAGATCGAGCGTGAACTTCGTATGCCGCAGCCGATGGTGTCAAAGCACCTGCGAGTGCTGCGCGAGGCCGGTTTCGTAGAATCCACGGTGGACGCACAGCGCCGTCTCTACCGGCTGAAACCTGAACCGTTTCAGGAGGTGGAAGCATGGCTGGCTCCGTTCCGCCGGTTCTGGTCCGCTCACGTAGATGCTCTCGAACGCCACCTCGACCGCATGGATCACATGGATCAATCATCCACACCGACGAAAAGGAAGACAAGGGGAAGAAGATGACCTATCGCGATCAGTACACACCGGGTCCGGCCAACGGGGCCGAGATACGGAAGGACGGAGAGAAGTGGACGCTCATTCTGGTCAGAGAACTGCGCCACTCGCCGAAAAAAGTCTGGCAGGCGCTTACCGACCCGGCGCAGCTACGCGAGTGGGCTCCCTTTAAAGCCGATGGGAGCCTGGGTAAGGTTGGGGCCACGGTGAAGCTCACCACGGTGCGAGCGCCCACGGCGAACGTTGCCGAATCCACAGTGACGCGAGCCGACGCTCCCAAGGTGCTGGAGTACAACTGGAGTGACCACGATATGCGGTGGCAACTTGAAGCCTTGGGTGGTGGCACGCGCCTGACGCTATGGACCAGCATCGGTCGGCCGTGCATCGCAATGGGTGCTGCCGGATGGCACATTTGTTTGGATGTTCTGGATCACCTTCTCAGTGGAACTCCCATCGGCAGAATCGCCGGCCCCGAGGCGATGAAGTTCGGCTGGAAGCGGCTGCATGCGGAGTACGCCAAACAATTCGGAATTGAAACGCCTAATCAGCCGCCTCAGGCGCCTCAGAATTCGTGAATCAAGGGGGGATCGCAAACCATGAAGACCACACTTTGGACCGTGCAAGTGTTGTGGGGCGTCTTTTTCAGCATCACCGGTTTCGGCAAAATCCTATGGTACAAGCCGGCGCTGTGGAACCAGGCGCTCCAGGAAGGGCCTTGGCTTTCCGCCGTGCCGCAGGACCTGCCCATCTTCATCGGGGTCTCGGAGTTTCTTGGAGGCGTGGGACTGATCCTGCAGGCGATGACCGGAGTGAAACCGAAGCTCTCGCCGTTTGGATGGCTCGGTTTCGCGCACATAGGGTTCCAGGAATGACGCGGCCCAAACCGCGAACGTGACAAAAGGAGAAAACGAAATGAAAATCAAAGTGATGAGCATATACGTGGACGACCAGGCCAAGGCCCTGCGCTTCTATACGGAGGTACTGGGCTTTGCCAAGAAGACCGATTTCAGTCAGGGTCCGTATCGCTGGCTGACCGTGGCGTCGCCCGAGGAACCGGCCGGCACTGAGCTGCAGCTGGCGCTGAACGACAACCCCGCGGCCAAGGCGTATCAGCAGGCGATCTTTCAACAGGGCCAGCCCGCGGCGATGTTCTTCACCGACGACATCAAGGGCGATTACGAGCGGATCAAGGCCCTCGGCGCCCAGTTCACGATGCCGCCCACCGACGTGACCGCCTCGACCATTGCGATGCTGAACGACACGTGCGGCAACCTCATTCAGCTCACCCAACTGGCGCGCTATTGACGCCGATGATTCAAGGTATAGAGATCCAATGAATCCATCGAAACGTATTGACGAACTGATCGCAGGACTCACAGATTGGCGTGCGAAAACGCTCGCCAGCCTCCGCAAGAGCATCCTCGAGGCCGACCGGGAGATCATCGAGGAATGGAAGTGGATGGGAAGCCCAGTGTGGTCTCGCGACGGAATAATCGCGGTCGGCAACGCCCACAAAGATAAGGTGAAGCTTACCTTTGCCCACGGGGCGAGCCTCCCAGATCCTGACAAGCTCTTCAACGCGGACCTGGGAGGCAAGGTGTGGAGAGCGATCGATCTTTTCGAGGGCGATAAGATTAATGAGCGTGCTCTAAAAAATCTCATCCGTGCCGCTGTTGATTACAATCAGATCAAATTGAAGAGGAAAGCGTCTGCGGGTACTCGAGCGAAAGTACATAAGAATAAAAGGTGATGTCTCAGGAATACATTGAGATCCCCGGTGAGCGCGAGAATAATCTCAAGAACGTCTCGTTGCGCATTCCCAAGCGCAAGATTACGATCTTCACCGGCGTCTCGGGTTCCGGCAAATCGTCGATCGTCTTCGATACCGTCGCGACCGAGGCACAACGCCAGATGAACGAGAATTTCAGCATGTTCATCCGCACCTTCCTGCCGCGCTACTCCCAGCCGAACGCCGACGCCATTGAGAACCTGAGCATGCCAATCGTGGTGGACCAGAAACGGCTGGGCGGCGGGTCCCATTCAACGACGGGCACGATCACCGACATCTACCCGGTGCCGCCCCGGTTGTATTCCCACATCGGCAAACCTCATGTGGGACATGCGAATGTTTTTTCCTTCAACGACCCAAAGGGCATGTGCCCGAACTGCAACGGCCTGGGCCGCAAGATGGGCGTGGACCTGGATCTGTTCCTGGATAAATCCAAAACACTGAACGAAGGCGCGATCCTGTTCCCTGAATATGCCGTCGACAGTTGTGGGCTGGAACTTTCTCGGCCGGTCGAAACTCTTCGACATGGACAAAAAGCTTTCGAAGTTCAGCGAAAAGGAAAATGTCCTTTGATCCTTCTCTCGATAGCTCCTTCTGCAGTGGAATCAAGCGGGCAATCGAGGACTGTGGTTTTAAAGCAGTGTGTATGAAGGAGATCACTACAAGTGAGGGCATAACTGATAGGATAATTTCTAAGATTCGGCTCGCACAGTTTGTCGTTGTCGATTTCACAGGGCAGCGGAGTGGAGTCTATTTTGAAGCTGGCTTTGCACGCCGCGTGGGGCGTGGGGTCATTTGGACGTGCCGAAGGAGTGCGCTTCGACACCAAGTACTTCGGGCATGTCGTATGGGATTCTCCGACTGATTTCCGTACTGCGCTCGCTCATAGCATCAGCGCTAATATGATTCCGAAAAGGTGAACTAATGTCACTCTGTGGCCGACGATTTGGGGTGGCGTGCTAGCAATCATCCAAACACCCTGGTGGACCAAACCTGAATGGTGGTCAGCAATCGGAACCGTTACAGCGGTCGCGGTCGCCCTTTTCGGCGAAACAGCATGGGTTTGGATTCGTCGGCCTAGGTTGAATGTGTCGATTTCCGTGCGGCAGCCTGACTGCGTTCGAACCACGCTTACCAATCAGTCCGGCCAGGTTTCAGCCGACTGCTACTTTTTCCGCGCCCTCGTAGTCAATCGTGGAAAGAGGAGAGCAGTGGACGTGGAACTATACGCCGAAAAACTGGAGCGGCAAGAGGGCGGAAAGTTCACGCCCGTAGCCCAGTTCCCGCCAATGGACTTCAAATGGTCACATGTTGGGAAACCATTGCAGAGCATCTCGCCGGGACTCAAGAAGCACTGCGACATTGGTTACGTCGCCCAACCCATAGCGACGGATCTTCGTACAGCGCTGGATCAGATCTTTAATCCAACCGTTCAGTTTTCCTTCGTTCTAGAGGTCAATGCCAACCAAGGTGGATGGCAAATCGAGGCTGGGACTTATCGATTGCATGTGGCGCTGGCGGCTGCTAATGCTAAGGTTCAAAGGCGAGTTCTGGAGATCACATTCGCAGGACAGTGGATGGACGATGAGATAGAGATGTTCAGTCAAGGCATCCAAGTCAAGATCACTCGACCGTGACGCAAGGGCGGCGGCTGTGCTCCAAAAAATAGCAGAATGGTGAGTAAATGGCAAAGAAGAATCCACCGCCAACCGAGCCAGAGCGTCCTAGGATAAAGAGGTCCAAGGAAGAAGCCAAAGAGCTGATAGCAAGGCAGGTTGATAAAGGGGAGAACCTTGTATCGTCCGCGATACCCCCTATACCCCCTGAGTCGGCGAAAGAGTTCGCTGAACGGCTGAAGTTCTGGAAGAACTACACCTCGGAGTTGTTGCGAAGCCTGTTTACTACCGGTGCCCTCGCGAGGGAGTTCGACCCGTACCCAAGCAACGCGTGGGACATGAATGCCAATAGATATCTTCAAAATCTCAAGCGCGAGCATGATCGGAACCTTGTTAATCTCAGATCCATCCTCCAGAGAATCGATCTGTTTGAGGAGCTACCAATTGATCTCCGGCTAACGGAGGCGCGAGATGTGAATCGACCGGCTACCGCGAGCCGCGATGTCTTTGTAGTCCACGGTCGGGACGACGCCGCAAAAGAATCCGTGGCCCGATTCCTAGAAAGGTTGGACCTACATCCAATAATCCTTCATGAGCAGGCAGACAAAGGGCGTACTGTAATTGAGAAGTTCGAAGATCATTCAAACGTCTGCTTCGCAGTTGTGCTATTGACAGCCGATGATGAGGGGCGGCTGCGGGGATCTGAACAACTGGAGCTACGTGCCAGGCAGAACGTGATTCTCGAATTCGGCTTCTTCATCGGCAAACTGGGCAGAGAAAGAGTTTGCGCGCTCAAGACACCCGGCGTTGACGAGCCCTCCGACATTCGTGGAGTCCTCTATATTCCGCTGGACAACGGTGGAGCTTGGCGGCTGAAGCTTGCGGCTGAACTGAAAGCTGCCAATATCGATGTTGACCTGAACTGCGCTGTTTAGCTCGCCCTCACGGGGTAGCCACGCGGGTGCCCATGGGAACGCCCACGCCGCCGGTTTCGGAAAACAACAGTGACGCTAGCCGAGGCTCCCAAGGTGCTTGAGTACGCGACTTGGGTGCTGCGGCTCATTCCAGCGAAAAGGTCGGCTCTGCTCCACATAGAATCAGCTACTTACGACTGGCTCAGACTGCATCGGATGTCTTGAAGCTGGTACGATTCCCGTTAGCGCGGGACGAGGCTCTCTGGCGATCAACTTCGATCGGCATGGTCACCGTCATGGCCGCTTACTTTTCCGCGGCCGCGACCTTGCTAGCGTGCGCCTTTTGCTTCGCATTAGACCGGCGATTCAGAAAGTCTTCGATAAGTGGCGTCGGATTAGTAAGGCGCGAGCAAAGCTGCCCCTCCTCCAACCCTGCGCTTTCAGGGTAATCCTCGTGATGCGGGTAGGGCGCCCCGGTTGGAGGCCCAACGACTACGGTTCGCGGAGCGTAAGGATCTGGTTCTTCCTTAAGAGCTTCATCGACGCTCTTCGGCTTTTGAGCGAGCCGGCGTATTTCCAGAAAACTAAATAAGGTCGCCCAAGCGCCTAGCAAGCCGCCCATCAACAGCAGCACGGTCTGCAACCTATTGAGATCAGCTATCCAACTGAAAGTCATTGCGCATCCTACGGCGGCTACCGAAATCACTACATACAAAAAACTGAACCTCGCATCCAACAAATGTTTATTCATGACATTTCCCTTCAGAGCTCGAACCTGTTGAGGGCGGGTGAAAGTAGTCCCAACTCTGGCGGACGGTGTTCGCCCTCCTTACAACGCTCAGCTTGCCATGGTACTTGGAGCAAATCCGGTACCATAAACTTTCCTTCGATTGCCGACATATTGAAAGGGGGCGCTCCGGATGTTGGGTCTAATCGCGCAGGTCCAGTGGCTCGCCTAACTCAACTCCAGCCGAATGGCCCGATCGCTTTGCCCAGCTTCGAGACAGGATCTGGCCGTGCGTAGGCGATATCGCCGTTCGGATTGAGCATGTAGGAAGCACCTCGCTGGATGGGATGTGATGAAATATTCCATGCTCAAAAAGGCACTTGCGGAACGCTATGGCGACGATATCGCCGGCTATGACGCCGGGTTGCCATTTTCAACCGCGGAGAATGTAAGATGAGCAAATGCGACGCAGGGATCTTCTAGGAGTTTTGGCGGCGACTGCTTTTCCGGGCGCACTTCTAGAAGCGAGCCGTGCGCGGGCGCAAGATCAGGCCGCAGCCGACTTCACGCTTGAAATCGGACCGGTCACCGTGGAGCTCGCGCCTGGAACCAGCGTGAAGACGCTCGGATACAATGGATCGGCGCCAGGACCGCTGCTGCTAATACCGGAAGGAAAGACGGTCACGATCGAGGTCCACAACAATACGTCGGAAGAAGAAGTGGTCCATTGGCACGGGCTGCACATCCCTTCCGACGTGGATGGTTCGCTCGAAGAAGGTACACCAGGGGTTCCTCCGCAGGGGCGGCGCCGTTACAGCTTCACGGCCACGCCGAGTGGAACGCGTTGGTATCACTCCCACACCATGGCGGGCCGCAACCTGAAACGCGCCACCTATACCGGGCAGTTCGGCTTTCTTTATGTGGAACCGAGGAGCGATCCCGGCGCCTACGATCAGGAGGTTTTTCTGGCGTTGAAGGAGTGGGATCCCTACATGTTCACCGGTGGTGGCGGTGGGGGCGATGAAGGCAGCATGGATGCCGCATACAAGCACTTTTCGATCAACAACCGCGCACTCGGGCACGGCGCGCCCATCCGCGTGCACGAACGGCAACGCGTCCTGTTCCGAATTCTCAATGCGAGCGCAACGGTGCACCGGAGAGTTGCTCTGGCCGGTCACAAGTTTCAGGTAACAGCCATGGACGGCAATCCGCTTGCGGCTCCGAAAGAGATCGAGGCGCTGGAACTGGGGCCGGCGGAGAGAATCGACGCCATCGTGGAGATGAATCGGCCGGGGGTGTGGATTTTTGGAACAACCGATGATCACGATCGCGAGCGGGGGATGGGCATCGTGGTGGAATATGCGGGACAACACGGCGAGGCTCGTTGGATGGCTCCTGGCAGCGAACGGTGGGACTACGTCTTTTTTGGAAATCGAACCGCCGTGACCGATCCGGTGGAGCGAATCCCGTTGGTGTTCGAGAAGAAGTTTGCAGGCCATCGGTGGGTAGACAAATGGACCATCAACGGCAAATCCTTTCCCAAGACCGACCCGATTCGCGTGAAAGCGAACAGCCGGTATCGTCTGGTGCTGGACAACCGAAGCGACGAGGCGCATCCCATCCATCTTCATCGCCACACGTTTGAACTCACCAAAGTGGAAGGCGTCGCCACTTCGGGCGTGCGCAAGGACGTGGTGATGGTGAGGCCGAAGACTCAAGTGGAAGTGGATCTGGTGGCGAACAATCCCGGGCTGACGCTGTTCCATTGTCATCAGCAGATGCACATGGACTACGGTTTCATGGCGCTCATGGAATACGTGTAAGCACACGCATCCCATCCATCAGCGAGAAAATCATTTGTGGATGCTGCATTCTTCTCCCGATTTTGCCGATTGGGAAATATCGGCAATATTTTGGGCCATCTTTGTGGAGTGTACAATTTCAAAACGGAGGCCACGCAGCTTGTTTGAGCCGAGGTGGAGTTCCGGCCTTTTGTTGCTGGCTGTTATCGCCCTCTGCTCCGCGAGTCAGGCCCAAACTCAGGCGGATCCGCAAGTTCTGTCTCTCCAGGTTCCCATTCAAAGCCTGCCGGTTACGGGCGAGGCGCGTTCCTGGCAGATCGCGGCGCAAAGTGGGGAGTTCCTGCGCGTGGCCATTCAGCCAAACGGCCTTCCTCTGAAGATCCGGCTGACGGCACCCGACGGCTCCGAGGCCGCCAATTTTTCGAATCGCGCGGACGAAAGCAGAACGATTTCTGTTTCGCACATAGCCGCACAAACCGGCCGGTTTGTTCTGGAATGTTCACTCAGGACCGGGGATGTTGCCACCCGCGGATTTGAAATACGGCTCGCCGAACAGCGCCCTGCCAGGGAAGCCGATCGCGTGCGTGTCGAAGCGGAGCGGCTGTTCGAAAGCGCCAGAGCACTTCAGGATGCCGGCTCAAAAGAATCCCTCCAACAGGCCGCCATCAAATTCGAGGCCACTCTTCCGCTCTGGGAGTGGATTGGGGACAAAGCGGAGGAAAGCCACACGCTCGACACGATGAGCGATGTGTACATCGCTCTGGGCGAGAACCAGAAGGCTGTGGACGCTCTCGATCGAGCTTTGCCGCTGGCGCGGGCAGCCCACGATACGCTGGGCGAGGCCGACGAGCTGACCAACCTGGGCGTGGCCCTGTCTTTCCGTGAACCGAAGAAAGCGCTGGAACATCTCGAATCGGCCATTCGCCTGGCGCGGTCGGTGGGGGACCGGAATCTGGAAGGGTCGGCTTCGAGCGACATCGGGTCCGTCTACCTGCTTATGGGTGACCCAAAGAAGGCCCTGCCCTACGTCACCAGTGCGCTGGCCATCAAACGCGAGGAACATGATCGGCACGGAGAAATGCTGGTTCTGGCAAACGCCGGCACCATTTATTACGCGCTCGGCGATTCTTATAAAGCTCTGGATACGTTTCGCGAACTGCTGCCCATGCGGCGTGAGCAGCACGATCGGCGTGGGGAAGGCACAACGCTCTACTATATGGGGACGTCGTTCGCGCGGCTCGGTGATCTGGATCAGGCACTGGAATCGCTAACCGAAGCCCTGCCGATCATTCGCGAAGTGGGCGATGCCAGGAGCGAGGGCCGCGCGCTTACCAATCTGGGTAACTTGTATCTGGCTCTGGGGCAACCCCAGGATTCGCTCAACACCTTGCAGCAAGCGTTGGCACTGACGCGCAGACTCAAAGACAGGATTCAGGAAGAAAGTATCCTCACCTCCATTGCGCATGTTTTCTTGCAGCTGGGCGATACGGAACAAGCGCTCGGATATGGCCGGCAGGCGCTGAAAATCCAGCAGGAACTCTCGGATAAACGCGGAGAGGGGCTGGCGCTGGCCGAACTGGGCTCGGTGTACGCCACCCTCGGCGAGCGCGTGGAAGCTCTGGAAGCATACCGCCAGGCGCTCCCACTGCTGCGCGGCGCGAGCCACCAGAGTGGTGAGGCGAGTGTCCTGAACAGCCTGGGAACGTTGTCGTTGAAGGATCGGGACGCCAAGGACGCACTTGCCTATTTCGAGCAGGCCTTCCAATTGTTGACGGCCATCGGCGACCGTCGTAGTCGCGCGGCCACTGAAGTGAACATCGGCGCGGCCTATCGTTTGCTCGGTGATAAGAAAAAGGCGCGGAATTCACTCGTGGAAGCTTCGGGGCAACTCACCGCGATCGGAGATCGCTTCGAACAGAGCCGGGCGATGTACCTTCTGGCGCTGCTTGAGAGCGACGACCGCGATTGGGAGCACGCCAGACAGCATCTTGAAGAAGCGCTACGCATCGACGAACAGATTCGCGCGGCAGTAATCGGTGGAGAGCTGCGTTCCAGTTGGCTCACAACTGTTCTGGACCAATATGACGCGCTGGAGGACACGCTGATGCATCTGGATCAGATTCATCCGGGGCGCGGTTATGACAAACAGGCTTTTGAGACAGCGGAACGGGCGCGGGCGCGCACACTGCTCGACCTTCTGAGCGAGGCGCGGGCTGGATTGCGGCAGGGCGTTGATCCGGCGTTGATCAGCCGCGAGCGGATTCTTTCCGCGCGGCTCCAAGCCAAGATGGAGCGGCAGATCCAACTGATGGTGGCTGGAGGAGACAGTTCAGCAGCGAATGCCGTTGGAGCGGAGATCCGGCAGGCAACCACGGAGTATCAGCAACTGGAGGCGAAGATCCTGAGTGCAAGCCCGCGATATGCAAACTTCGCCGAACAGGATCCTCTGAAGCTCCCCCGGTTGCAGCGCGAATATCTGGATTCCGGCACGTTGCTGCTGGAATATGCGCCAGGGGAGCAACGCAGCTTTCTGTGGGCCGTTTCCCGCACCAGTTTTCGGAGCTATGTCTTGCCAGGCCGTTCCACGCTTGACGCGCTGGCCGAACGCGCACGGGAAAGCATCCGCAGCGCCACGGATCGTGGGCTTGCCAAGTCTGCACCTGCGGCTCTTGAGGCGCTAAGCCGCGCCGTGCTTGGTCCCGTGGCTGAAGAATTGGGAACCAAGCGGCTGCTGATTGTTACTTCGGGCTCCCTGCAATTCGTTCCGTTCAGCGCGCTGCCATCGCCGGTTAATCCCGCTGAGCCGATGATTGCCAGTCACGAGATTGTGAATCTTCCTTCGGCGTCGACCATCGCTTTCCTGCGGCGCGGCGGCGAGAGGAACAGAAGTTCGAAACTAGTGGCCGTTCTGGCGGACCCAGTGTTCGCCGCGGACGATCCGCGCGTAACTGGCAATCCGGCAGCTACCAATGCCGACGCGAGCTCGGAGAACCAAACACGTGGACAGGTGTTCGCGCGTACCACCTTCGATCGTCTTATCTTTACGCGGAGGGAAGCCGACAACATATTGGCGCTAGCTCCGTCAGGCTCGGGATTTTCGGCTTTTGATTTTGATGCGAGCCGCGCCACTGTGCTGAGCGGGGCGCTGCGCGACTATAGATATGTGCACATTGCGTCGCATGGCCTGGTAAATCCTTTTCACCCGGAGCTTCCGAGTATCGTGCTATCGCTGGTGGATCGGGGTGGTAAGCCGCGCGACGGCTTTTTGCAAGCGGCCGATATCTACAATCTCAAGCTCAATGCGGATCTGGTGGTGCTCAGCGCGTGTCAGACGGCGCTCGGCAAAGATGTCCGCGGTGAGGGGTTGGTCGGGTTGACACGGGCCTTCATGTACGCGGGAAGTCCGGCCGTTGTGGCCAGCTTGTGGACCGTGCCTGACCGATCGACGGCCGAGCTGATGCGCGTCTTTTATCGCGGCATGTTGATGGAGAATCTCCGACCTGCGGCGGCATTGCGGCGGGCCCAGATCGCTCTCTGGAAAGACTCCCGCTGGACGCGGGCCTACTATTGGGCAGCGTTTACGTTGCAGGGCGAATGGAAGTAGCGGGCTCGAGTGACGCTGGTCTGGTATCTCGCATCCGAGCCGGCGAACGCGCGGCCGAGAATGAGTTGGTACAGCGCTTCAGCCGCGGTGTGTCCATCATCATTGGACAGTCGATGGCGGATCCCTCGGCCGCTGCCGACGTTTATCAGGAGACGTTCCGGCTGGTGTTGCTGAAGGTTCGCGCGGGCGAAGTGCGGGAGCCCGAAAGGCTGGCGGGTTTTGTTTGCGGAATCGCGCGGAGTCTGGTGGTCGAGCATTTTCGGCGGGCGGCACGATTAAAAGAGCGGTACGAAGGCGAGCCGGATCGCCAATTCCCAAGCCCGGAACCAAGCCAGCTTGATCAGTTGCTGCGCCGGGAGCGTGCGGCGCTGGCAAGGCAGGTGTTGTCGGAGCTAGCTTCGGATCGGGACCGTAAGATACTTTACCGCTTTTACATCGAAGATGATGAGAAGGAGAACATTTGTGCGGACCTGGGCATCAGCGCGCTGCACTTCAATCATGTAATCAGCCGGGCGCGGCAGCGCTACAAGAAAATATACGAGTCAATAGGGGAAGGGCGCAAAAAGTAATGGGTGTGATGTGGCACAGTACCGTCCCGGCGCGCACCTTATATAGGAAGGACGAATTTTGAGCGCGGACATGGACCATTTGCGGATTGAGGAGCAGAACCTCATCGATCAGTATGTGCGCGGCACCATGCCCGCGGACGAACGCGCGGAGTTTGAGGAACATTTTGTGGATTGCGCCGCGTGCCAGGAACAGATCGAGGCCGCGAGAAGCTTGCGGCTGGCGGTTCGCGAATCGGTCGCGGAGACCCGCGCGGGTTCCGGATGGCGCTGGACAGCAATAGCCGCCTGTGCGTGCGTGGGAATCGCGATAGCGGCCAGCTCCGTTTTTCTGTTCGAGCGGCAGAGCGCTCGGAGTGAATTAGCCAGCGTCCGATCGAGCCTGGAACGCGCTCCGGTTGTCTTCGGACTGAGCTTGAGCCGCGATGCATCCGAACCTCGTGATGTAACCATTCCGGCTGAGCCGCGCTGGATGGTCTTTCTGGCCGAAATCGACGCGACGCGATATTCGCGGTATCGGGCGGCGGTGATTGGTAGCCGTGGCGAAGAGATTTGGAAGCAGGACGGGATCGAGGCAAACTCACCGGATTCGATCAGCGTGGCCATTCCGTCCGGCGTGCTCCATGCAGGGACGTACACCTTGGTAGTGTCTGGCGCGCAGGCGGACGGCGGGTTGATCACGGTCGCGCGTTTTCCAGTGCGGCTGGTGGCCGTCAGGTAGCATCGCATCGCAACTCAGCAAGCCGACGTGGGCGTCGGCTGCGGACCAGGGGGTCCGCCCCACAAAATAATTCTCTGTCAGGGTGGGACAGTTTGGCATCCCCGCTCACTTTGAATCCGTATGAAAGCCCTTCCCATCGTTAGTGCATTGCTTGTCGCGACCACACTGTGGGCAGGCACTGTGTCTGAAACGGGGACTTTTTCTACTCCTGAGGACACCCTCCTCATTACCCTAACCTTGCCAACTGGCGGCAACGTGACGATCCAGACCTACGGCTTCGGCGGGGGAACCAACGCCGCCGGCGCGGTGATCCCGTCCGGCGGATTCGACCCCTTCGTCGGCCTCTTCTCTGGAACCGGACCCACAGCACTCTTTCTTAACGGCGATTCGGACGTCCTTTCCAACTACACTCCGGGATGTCCNNCGGGAACGTACACGGTGCTATTGACCGACGGCGAGAACGTGCCCAACGCCGTTTTCGAAGCACCGCCCGGTACTCTTGGGGATGGCTTCACCGATTTCACCGGAGGCGTGTTTCAGACCTGCGCCGACGTCAACGACTGCAACAACGACACCGCGAAATGGGCGCTCGATATCACCGCAACGCCAGAGCCGCGCACTTTTGGAGTGGCCGGCATGGCATTGGCGCTCACGGTGCTCGCACGGCGTCGGAAGGCTCTCAAGCCAACAAACAAGGAGATCCCAGATTCACTATGACCAGATTATCCAAGTCTGTTCTTTCTTTCGTACCCGTGGCTCTCGCAGCCGGCGCGCTCACGTTAGCCGTTCCTCGAGCGGCCCATGCAGTCGCCGCAGCCGTACTGGTGCAGGTGCTGAATACATCGGCGAACCCAGCCATCACGCAGAGCGCCCCCAGCCAAGCTGCGCAGTTGGTCAATCTCGAAGGGAACACGTCCGGGCCCACCTTCTCAACTTTTGTTTTCGTATCGGGAGGCGTTATAACCGGAATCGGCACGCCTCCCAGCTACTCCGTTCCGGCCACTCAGTCTCTGGTGATCACCGACGTCGATATCCAACCGAACTGCTCTGGGCCGATCGAGATCGTTATTGGCCCTGAGACTGAGAGCATGGCCTGGTCCGTGTCTGGCCCAAACACAAGCCACTTCGAATATCGCTCCGGGACTGTGTTCCCGGCTGGATCCACCCCGCATGTCGCCGGAAGTTCGCCTTCGTGCCCGGTCGACGTGAGGATGCACGGATACTTGACCACTAACTAGCACGAGATCGGATTCATCATGAACAGACTACCCAAATCACTTCTTTCTTTCGGAGCCGTTGCTCTCGCAGCCGGCCTGCTCACTTTGGCTTTTCCGCGAGCCGCCCATGCCGTCGCGGCCGCTCTGGTGGATGTGACGAATACCCGATCCAATCCAGTGCCCAACCAGGACGTAGACGCTCCAGGCCGGCACCCGTACCAACAGAGCTGTAGCACGACTAGTATTTCCTGCTTCATGCCAGTAGTCCCACCCAACACAGAGGTCGTGATTCAAACTGTCAGCATGACTTTCTCCGGCGGCACGCCAGGATCGCTGATTCTCAGTTCAGTCGGAGGCGGAGTGGGCGTCAATACGTATATTCCCTTGGTTGCGGAGCCGGACGGTTCTTTTGCGGTAACTCAACCGCTGACGCAATACGCGGATCCTGGCGGTTCGGCATCCTGTTCCGATTCAACCATCGCGCACAGTGCGGGAAGCTTCACCTGCACGATCACCGGATACACCATCAGTTTGCCGTAGTCTGTAGGGCAGGTTGCCAACCTGCAGCGGGTTGATAACCCGCTTTGGAGCGCCCCAAAAATAATTCAGTGCGGGTGGGACAGTTCGCCACCAGCACTCACTTTGAAACCGTACAGTTGATTCCAAATGGAGAACCCAATGTTAAAAGCTCTTCCTTTCGTCAGTGCACTGCTTGCCGCCACCATTCTGTGGGGTCAGCCTGAGCCGGTTGGCGTAACGCTTGGCCAGACCGTGCGGCTCACCGTTACCGCGCGTGCACCGGATTCCTGCGCCGCTCAAATCGGGTTCTTGGATAGCGGTGGCAAACCCATCGGCGCAAGTTCCCACGTCTCGCTGCAGCCGGGTCAGTCCGCGACGCTGGATTTGCCTGCGAGCGCAGTCGTCAAAGAGGCCGGTCAACGCATGGAAATTCAGCCGCGGATCGCTCCCGATCAAGGCATCGCCGCGTCCGCCTGCCAGGCCGACATGGTGGTGAACGAAGCCAAGACATCGGGAGGGCCGGGGGAAGGCATCAAAGTCCACGGCCACTGGACCATCGATGTGCGCAATCCCGACGGCACACTGGCGAGTCATCGTGATTTTGAAAACTCGCTTCAGTCCACTGGGGCTGGCGTCCTCGTCGGTTCTCTCTCACGGGGAAGTGTCACCGGATTATGGCACGTGTTTTTGGACGTCTCGGTCGCCCCCGGCCCGTGCAACTCGACCCAGTTATGCGTTATAGATGAACCCACCGAAATCGATTCGGCGCCGGACAGCAAGAACCTGACGCTTAGCGCGCCCACATCTGGGCCCAACGCTGGCAGCATTGTACTGGCTGGTTCCGTTACAGTTGCGGGAGGCGGGACTTTTATTGCCGTTGGAACGCTTGTGGATGTCTGTGCGGTGGGGGCCGCGACCGGCTGTAACAGTAGTGACATGCTGAACTTTGGCCCGACAACGTTCACCAACAAGGTCCTCATGACGCCCATCGCTGTAGTCCCCGGCCAGCTTGTCCAAGTCACAGTGGTGCTGAGCTTCTCGTAGAGCGGGAGCCCAAGGACGCCTTTGGGGCCTCACAATGTGGAATAAAAAAGTTCGGACTAAGCACCTGGCCGTTGTTCTATTGGCCCTGGCCGTCATGCTGGGCTGGCTCGGCCCCCATTCGCGCAAAAAGCCGCTGAAGGCCCCGGGAATCACCGCTCGAGCACACGCCGCCGAAGCGTATGGCAAATTGCCGCTGCGTTTCGAAGCCAATGCGGGACAAACGGGCGGACAGGTGAAGTTTCTGTCGCGCGGTCGCGGATACACACTTTTCCTGACTTCTTCGGAGGCAGTGCTGGCTCTCAATAAGAGCGCTCTGCACATGCGGCTTCTAGGAGCGAATTCCAACGCCCAGGCCACCGGCGTCGAGGAACTCTCCGGCACCGTCAATTACTTCATCGGAAACGATCCGAAAAAGTGGCGCACCAATGTTCCCACTTACGGGAAGGTCAAATATGGAGACATATATCCCGGCGTCGATCTGCTTTACTACGGCAATCAGCAGCAGCTCGAATACGACCTAGTCGTTGCTCCCGGTGTGGACCCGGGCATAGCGCGGCTTGGCATCTCGGGCGTGAGCAAGATCCGGATCGATCAGAGTGGCGATCTGGTGCTGGACACTTCCGCAGGCTTGGTGCATTTACGAAAGCCGGTCGCGTATCAGCGGACCCAAAACGGACGACAATCCATCGACGTAAAATACGCGCTCGGAGGCGATGACCAGGTGGCGTTTAATGTAGGCTCTTACGACCACTCCAGGCCGTTGGTTATCGATCCGGTATTGGTCTACTCTTCTTTCTTGGGCGGTTCCGGGAGCGACACCGGTGCTTTTGCCGGCATCGCGGTGGACTCCGCCGGCAGCGCTTACGTAATCAGTTCTACAAATTCCACCGACTACCCCATCGCCAATGCCGCCCAACCGTCCTTCGGCGGCGGCGTCTCGGATGTTGTCGTCACGAAATTCAAGCCGGACGGCTCAGGTTTTGAATACTCTACCTTCCTCGGCGGGAGCGCCACGGACAGTGCCGCCGGCATCGCCGTGGATTCTTCGGGCAACGCATATGTGACCGGTCAGACCGACTCTTCCGATTTCCCGACAACAGCCGGTGCTTTCCAGCGCATCAAACCAAGCACCGGCTTCAACACCGCGGCGTTCGTTACAAAGCTGAGCGCGGGCGGCTCCGCGCTCTTGTATTCCACCTATCTGGGGGGCAGCTTAACGGATTGGGGACAGGCCATCGCGGTGGATTCCTCCGGCCGTGCCTCGGTAACGGGCGAGGTCAATTCCAAGAATTTCCCCGTCACCGGCGGGTCGCTACCCATAGGAGCCAATGGGGATGCTTTCGTCACTACGTTTACCGCAGACGGCAGCTCGCTGGTTTTCTCCACGTATTTGGGCGGAAAGCTCGGTGATCAAGGCACTGGGATCGCTGTGGATCCATCGGGGAACGTCTACGTCGTTGGCTTCACAACTTCATCGAACTTTCCCACTGTAAATGCGTTGCAGCCAGTCTTCGGAGGCGTCGAAAACGCCTTCATCGCCAAGTTCAATCCCAATACTTCAACTCTGGTTTACAGCACCTACCTGGGCGGCAGCGGGGCTGATCAGGGGTTGGCAATTGCCGTGGATTCAGCCGGCAGCGCCTACGTAACCGGATTTACTGAGTCCACCAACTTTCCCACTGTAAAACCATTCCAGGCAGCCCTCGACGGCGCCGTTAGTATCAACATTATCAATCAAGGTGTTTTCGTGTCGAAGCTGAATCCGGCGGGCTCGGCGCTGGTTTACTCCACCTATCTGGGTGGGGGCCAATCCGTCAATGGCAATGGCGACATCGGTGACGGGATCGCCGTGGATTCCACCGGCGCGGCCTACGTGACAGGCTATAGCCAGTCAGACAATTTCCCCACGCTAAATTCCCTGCAACCGTTTGTTAAGGGGATTGGGGCCGTGGACCCTTTCGTAACCAAGTTGACTCCCGATGGTTCGGCGCTGGTCTATTCCACTTTCCTCGGCTACGGGCAGGGCTTCGGGATCGCCGTGGACGCGTTGGGCAATGCCTACGCAACCGGTGCAACCATTTCACCGATTTTTCCCACTACACCGGGCGCCGCACAAACCACCTACACCGGCTTCCGGGATGCATACGTGGTGAAAATCGCGGCGGGCGCCGAGTCTGTTGCGGCCGTGAAATCGATGCCTAATCCTTCGGTCTTCGGCGAGGCAGTCACCTTCACCGCGACGGTGACTCCCGCAGCCGTGAGTTCGAATACCCCAACCGGCACGGTGAGCTTCGAGGATGGACAAACGCCTTTTGAAGTCTTGTCTTTGACGAACGGTAGCGCCAGCTTCAACACCAGCAGTCTCAGCACCGGAAGCCACAACATCACAGTTTCTTATGGCGGCGACGCCAATTTCGCGGCGAGTACTTCGACCATCTTGACGCAGGTTGTCGATCAAGCCTCAACAACCACCACGCTGGTAGGTGCCCCCAACCCCGCGAACGTGGGTCAAACGGTGACCTTCACAGCGACGGTTGCGCCGGTGAGCCCAGGAGCGGGCAGTCCGACCGGCACCGTGACTTTTAAAGAGGGCGCTGCGACACTCGCGACCGGGCCTGTGATTTCGGGAGTAGCTACATTGAACATCTCGACGCTGAGCGCGGCCAGCCACACGATTATCGCGTCCTATGGAGGCGACGTGAACTTTACCGCGAGCGCTTCCGCCGGGTTCCCACAAGTGGTGATCGCGCCGGCCGCCGTGATTCTGGTTAATGAGTCCATCAAGGTTACCGATACGCCTACGCTGATGGAGCAGGCGATCGCTGTGATCAACGTCGCCGAGTCCATTGCTGTCACTGATACGCCTGCCGTCGCTGCGCAGTCCGCGGGTCCCGTGAATGTTTCTGGCGAGGTGAGCGTGACCAGCAGTGGCTTGGCGTATAGTCACGTGACTCGTACCTTCAGCGGAACCGTGACGGTGAAGAATACAAGTGGGCAGAGTATCGCGGGGCCGATTGAGATTGTTTTGACAAATTTGACTGCGGGGGTGACGCTGGTGAACGCCACTGGAACTTCGGCGGGAAACTCATATATCACGGTCCTGGCGTCGGGAAGCCTGGCAGCGGGCCAGTCGGCGAATGTTGCCGTGCGGTTCAGCGATCCGTCAAATGCGTTGATCCACTTTACCCCAGTTGTTTATTCCGGGAGTTTGAACTGATATGATTTCGAGATTTGTCGTTGCCTTGTTTTGCTTTATCGTGACCGCGTCCGCGGATCCAGTGGTCGAGATCGTCTCCGTCAATACGAGCAGCATTAACGGGACAGCCGGATCGCTCGATTTCAATTTCAATCCGGGCACGTTCGTGACGCAATCCGCCTCGCTCCAGATTCTTAACTTCTCTTCGGACGGCGCATTGGCGGGCTCGCCCGCGATCACAGGCGATGTGAGCGGCACTCTGCCGGGAACGCTAACCTTCGACAACGGTACCGCCCTCAACGACTATTTCGAAGGATTCACGTTCGGCAGCCTCTTGAAGTTTGACGTGAGTTTGTATGGACCCGCGCTGAGTTCACCGGATGGTACGTCGACATCCGGCAGCTTATTTGCCTTCAGCATGTACTCCGACCCGGAAGGCGCGACACCGGCTTTGACCAGCGACCTGGTTGACGGCATCGCGTTGGCAATCAACGTGAACTTGGATGGTTCGACCACTCTCACAAATTTCTCATCGCAAACGATTGTGGAAGCGGGCGGCGTTACAGTTCCTGAGCCGGGCGGCTTGGCTGAGATAATGTTTTTCCTGCTGGGGATGATGTTCTTGGGTCGCGTCTCTGGCGCTTCAAGCAAGCGGACGTAAAGCTGTTATATTGGACCGAAGTGGACGGCAGCGTCAGGGAATGAGGAGACCGATCACCCTCGACGACCTGCGACGCTTCGCCGTGGTCCGTAGCCTGTTCCCGCCCACCACGCTAAAACGCGCACTCGACAGGCTGGGTTTTGTGCAGGCCGACCCGATCCGCGCGCCGGCTCGCGCTCAAGACTTGATTCTGCGCCATCGCGTGAAGGATTATGGTGCCGGCGATCTGGAGCGCCGCTTCTCGAAGCTCGGCTTGGAAGAGGATTTTTTCGTTGTCTACGGTTTCGTGACAAAGTCCCTACAGAAGCTGATGCATCCGCGCTCGGACGCCGGGGTTCCTGCCGAGGGATCTCAGCCGTGGTCAGCCGCAACCAAGAAGAAGGCGCAACTGCTGCTGGAGTTCGTGCGGGAGCGCGGCGCGGCACATCCGCGGGAAGTGGATGACCATTTCGCGCACGGCACGGTGACGAATTACTGGGGCGGCTCGTCGAACGCCACCACGCATTTGCTGGCCGCCATGCATTACCGAGGGATGCTGCGTGTGGCGCGGCGCGAGCGGGGCATCCGGATCTACGCCATCCACCAGCATGGGCTCGAGCCCGTGGATTCCGCCGAGCGTCACACGCGGATGGACGCGCTGGTGGATGCGGCCGTTGGAATCTATGCGCCGCTGCCCGGTGCATGCCTTACCGACCTGGTTCGCCGGCTGCGCTATGCCGTGCCGCAGTGGCGCGGTGAGTTGAAGAGCGCTTTACAACGTGCAAAACAGCGGCTCTCGCATGCTTCGGTGGATGGCGTGGATTGGTATTGGCCGACCGATGAGGATGTGGCGCGGCGTGCGGCGCCTGACACGGTGCGCCTGCTGACGCCCTTCGACCCGGTGGTGTGGGATCGCGACCGCTTCGAGCTGTTGTGGGGCTGGGTGTATCGTTTCGAGGCGTACACGCCCGCGCCCAAACGCAAGCTTGGGTATTACGCTCTGCCGCTGCTTTGGCGCGATCGCGTGATTGGCTGGGCGAATGTTTCGGTGAAGAACGGGGAGCTTGAGGCGGAGTTCGGGTATGTTGAGGGTCAGCCTCCGCGGGAGCGAGCTTTCCGGCGGGAGCTTGAGGCGGAGTTGGATCGCATGCGAGTGTTTCTGGTCTCGACACGAGTGTCGAGACGGCACGCATGAGTGCGTGCGCCACGATACCTGTGACAGAATAATTCACGTGGGTATTCGTGTCGGTGTCGCGCTGTTGGTCCTGGTAAGCCTGCCCTGCGTGGCTCAAACGGACGGGGCTGATTTTTTCGAAAAGAACGTTCGTCCGCTTTTCATCCAACGCTGCTTCGGCTGCCATGGCGCAGGCGCCAGTCCTATGGGTGGGCTTCGGCTGGATAACAGGGAATCGATTTTGCACGGGGGCGGGCGCGGTCCGGCTGTGGTCGCGGGGAAGCCCAACGAAAGTCTCCTGATCCGAGCGCTGCGGCAGACCGACGATAGCCTGAAAATGCCGCCGGGCAAGAAGTTGTCCGATGCGGAGATCGCCACGCTGGCCCAATGGATTGCGATGGGTGCGCCTTGGGCGGCCGCGCAAACGGCTGCCGCCGATGCTCCCGCGCAGAAGTACTGGGCTTTCGTTCCGCCCAAGGATCCCGCGCCGCCGCAAGTTAAGAATTCGGACTGGGTGAAGTCGCCGATCGATGCGTTTGTGCTGGCTGGCCTTGAAGCGAAGAATTTGAAACCGGCGCCGCCCGCGACGAAGCGCGAGTTGATCCGGCGCGCCACGTTCGATCTGACGGGCCTTCCGCCCACTCCCGAAGAAGTGCAAGCTTTCCTGAGCGATCAAAAACCGGATGCGTTCGCGCGGCTGGTGGATCGCTTGCTCGCTTCGCCACGTTATGGGGAACGTTGGGGCCGGCACTGGCTGGACGTAGCGCGTTACGCGGATTCCAACGGCCTGGACGAAAATCTGGTGTATCGGAACGCGTTCCGCTATCGCGATTACGTGATTCAGGCGTTCAACAAAGACAAGCCTTACGATCAGTTTGTGCGCGAGCAACTGGCCGGTGATCTGTTGCCCGACGCGCCGGATCTTGCGGCCACCTATGAGCGATGGACCGCGACTGGATTCCTTTCCCTCGGCGCGAAAATGTTGGCCGAAGACGATCCCGCGAAGATGGAAATGGACATCGTGGATGAACAGATGGACACGGCCAGCCGGGCGTTCATGGGGCTGACGGTGGGGTGCGCGCGCTGTCACGATCATAAATTCGATCCCATCCCGCAAGCCGATTACTATGCGTTGGGCGGCATCTTCAAAAGCTCAAAAACGATGGAGAACTTCAAGGTAGTCGCCACCTGGCATGAGTACGTGCTGGCTCCGCCGGAAGACCGCGAGCGATTACAGGCGCTCCTGGACAAGATCAAGGCGAAGAACAAAGAGGCGGCTGTTATCACGCAGGCGGAGAATCGAAAGCTTTCCGGGGAAGCGCGGCAGAAACTGGGCGCGTACTTGCTGGCGGCGTCGGATGTTTTGCGTTACGAGCAGATCACGCTGGCACCCGTGCTTAGCGCCGGAAAGAGCGCGCCGACGGGCGCCGTACTTCGCGAAGCCTCCAGTTTCGAGCGAGGCAATGCCCCGCGGAAACTCGAGAAGGGCAAAGCCAACGTTGTGGAGGGGCAGAAGGGTCCCTGGTTCGCGGAATACGACGTGACGGTTCCGACGGCGGGCGAGTACGAACTGGACATGTTGGAAGAGGAATCCGGAGCGGGCACAGCCGACGTACTGGTGAATGGCGTTCTGTTGAAAGAGGGCGCGGCGCCGGTGCAAAATCGCGCTGCATCGCCGGATGCGGGCGGTTGGTCCGTCACTGGAATCTTCCCGCTCAACGCCGGGAAGAACACGCTTCGGCTGGAGCACAAATCGCGCTTTCCCTATTTCGAGAAACTGCTGTTGACGCCGAATCCATTGCCGAAGGGAACGCCCACGCCGCTATCGAACATCCAGATCTCGCGGCAATATGGGATCAATCCGGGATATTTGGATCACTGGGTAGAGGAACTGCGGCGGAGCAAGGGTGCGCCGCATTCCGCGCTGTTTGCGTGGTACGCATTTCAGGGCCAGCGCTCTTTGGACGAAAACTCTTTGAGCGCTTGGACATCGCCGGCCGCGAAACTTTTCGAAGGTTACCATCCGAAATCAGCCGAAGAACTTGCCGCGTGGTATCAGAAAGTTTCTGACGAAGCCAGCCGCCAATTTTTGGCGATCCAGGCATCGCGTCCCAGCGCGGAACAGAACAAATTGGACGACGACATGGAGGATTTGACGCCCAAGAGTGCTCCGCAACAGGTGCTTCCGGATGCTGGCCTGGACGCTGTGCGTGAACTGCTGTACGAAAAGGCCGGCCCGTTCCGTGCGCCGGATGATTCCCGGAAGTTTTTCCCGCCGGGCGCGCAGGAACAATTGGCGCTGATCGAAAAAGACCGCAAGGAGCTGGAAGATTCGAAACCCGATTATCCCCGCGCGATGGGCGTGATGGAAGGGCCCAAGCCCGCAGATCTCGCGATCAACCTGAGGGGCAGCCATTGGACACTGGGGCCGGTGGTGACGCGCGGATTCCTGCACGCGATTACGGTTGCGAGCCCACTGGCGATTCCCGAGGGGCAGAGCGGCAGGCTGCAGTTCGCGGAATGGTTGACGCAGCCGGATCATCCACTCACCAGCCGAGTGATGGCCAATCGCATCTGGCGCTGGCATTTTGGACGCGGCATTGTTCCGTCAACGGATAATTTCGGACGGCTTGGGGAACGGCCCACCAATCAGCCGTTGCTGGATTGGCTGGCGGTGAGATTCGTTGAGCAGCGGTGGTCCGTCAAAGAAATGCACCGGCTAATGATGCTATCGAACACGTATCAGATGAGCACGAAGTATGATGCCCAAGCTGCGGAGATTGATCCTGAGAACACATTGTTGTGGCGGGCGAACCGGCAGCGGTTGGAAGCCGAACCCATACGCGATGCCGTGATGGCCGTTTCGGGCGATCTGGATCTCACGATGGGCGGATCGCTGCTGACTTACAAAGATCGTCAATACGCAAGCGATACGGAGAAGCGCGGCAGCGTGGATTACGACCGCAATCGCCGGGCGGTCTACATACCCGTGGTGCGCAGCTCCATGTACGAGGTGTTCCAGGCTTTTGATATGCCGGACCCGGCGACATCGTCGGGCGATCGCGCTGCCACGGTGGTGGCGCCCCAGGCGCTGTTCATGATGAACGGTACGGTGGTGCTGAAGCATACCAGGACCATGGCGGAGCAGTTGCTCAAGCGGACGGATCTGGACGACGCCGGCCGTATTCGCGAAGCATACGAACGGGCGCTTGCGAGGCCGCCGTCGGCGAAGGAAATCGACGGTGCGTTGAGTTTTATCGCGCAAGTGGAACGGGCCATGGAAAGCCGGAAAACTGATCCCGCGGAAAGACACACGTTCGCCTGGCAGAGTTTTTGCAAGGCGCTGTTGTCGTCGAACGAGTTTATATACTTGAATTGAGGCTTCGCGCATGAATGCTCACTGGAACTCTTATTTGAACCGAGCGCTTTCGCGGCGGGAACTGTTGCGGGCGAGCAGCACCGGATTTGGCGCGCTCGCGTTGGCGGCCATGCTCGGCGAACAAGCTCATGCGGCTACAGCTGGGGCGGCGCAAAGTCCGCTGTCGGTGAAACCTCCGCAATTCCCTGCGCGCGCCAAGCGCGTGATCTTCCTGTTCATGCACGGCGGGCCATCGCAAGTGGATACGTTCGACTACAAGCCGCTGCTGATTCGCGATCACGGAAAGCCGCTTCCGTTTAAGCGCCCGAAAGTGGTTTCGAGCGAGACGTTCAATCTTCTGAAATCGCCGTGGGAGTTCAAGCAATACGGCCAAAGCGGGATGTGGGTGAGCGATCTGTTTCCGCAACTCGCCCAGCGCGTGGATGACATTTGCTTCATTAAGTCGATGTGGGGATCGAACTCACGGCACGGCGGGGCACTGCTCGAACTGCATACGGGCAGCGATACTTTCGTGCGGCCCAGCATGGGTTCGTGGATTACCTATGGATTAGGCACGGAGAACCAGAGCATGCCGGGCTTCATCACCATCTGCCCGACGCAGAGTCACGGTGGCGCGAACAATTACAGCTCGGGATTTTTGCCCGCTCCTTACGCAGGCACGCCGATCGGCTCAGTGGGAATCGCGGCGCGCGATGCGAAGATTCCGTTTATCGCGAACGCCGAAACTCCGCGCGATATTCAACGGATGGAGCTGGATTACTTGCAAACGATGAACCGCGAGCAGTTGGCTACAACGGGTCCTGACCAGGCCCTGGAAGGGCGAATCGAATCGTTCGAGCTGGCGTTTCGGATGCAGTCGGAAGCTCCCGGCTTGCAGGAAATTTCTGGCGAGTCTCCGGCAACTTTGAAGCTTTACGGCATCGATAACCGGGTGTCGGAGGATTTTGGACGGCAGTGTTTAATGGCAAGGCGACTTTCGGAAGCCGGCGTGAGATTCGTGCAGGTGAGCCACACCTACAAGTGGGATCAGCACTCCGACCTGCTACGCGATCATGCGCAAAACGCTCGCGAAGTGGATCAGCCCATCGCCGGGTTGTTGCAAGATTTGAAGGCGCGCGGGCTGTTGAAAGATACGCTGGTGCTGTGGGGTGGTGAGTTCGGACGGACGCCTACCGCGCAGGGTTCCGATGGGCGGGACCACAATCCGGAAGCGTTCACGATGTGGATGGCTGGCGGGGGCGTAAAATCTGGTATTCAATATGGCTCCACTGATGACTACGGTTATTATTCGGTGGAGAACAAAGTCCACTTTCACGATTTGCACGCGACCATTCTGTATCTGCTGGGGATGGATCACACTAAGCTGACTTATCGCTACGCTGGGCGCGATTTCCGGCTTACGGATGTGCATGGCAATGTTGTGAAGGATATTGTGGCGTAGTGCCGTGAAAAAATCTGCAAATGCACCGACTCCCTCACGGTCGCGGCTCGGTTACGTGCTTAGCGCGTAGGCTTCGGTTGCGGTTTCGCCCATGATTCGCGATTGTTCTGGCTTCGACAATTTACCGATCGCGTTATTCACTGTGCCGAACCAACGCGCGTAGTCTGAGGCGCGCAGCAGAACCGGCCAATCCGATCCATACATGAGGCGGCGCGGTCCGAAGGCTGCGAGCACGACATCGATATAAGGCTGCAGATCCTGCGGCGTCCAAGCTCCAAGATCTGCTTCGGTCACCATGCCGGAAAGTTTGCAATAGACGTTCTCGCGCTTCGCCATTTCGCGCATGTTGCGATCCCATGGCGAGACGATTCGTTCTTTGATGCGCGGCTTCGCGATGTGATCCAGGATGAAAATCTGGTTGGGATGCCGGTCCACGAATTCGATGGCGGCTGGGAGATGCTTCTCAAAGATCAGAATGTCATAGCGCAGCCCGAATTCGCGCAACGTGGCCACGCCGGCGTTGAAATCATCGCGAAGAATGTAGCGGGGAGCAGGTTCGTCGTGAATGACGTGGCGGACGCCGCGTAGCCGGTGGTTTGCCGCAAAGCGTTCCAGGTGAGGTTTCACGGCGGGACCTTGAGTAAGCGGCACCCATCCCACCACGCCACGAATCAAGGGATGCTTGTCGGCGAGCGAAAGCAGCCAGGAAGTTTCCTCGATCGACTGGCGCGCTTGAACTGCAACCGTCCCTTCAATGCCAAAGTGGTGCATGAGTTCTTCCAGTTGGGGCGGTAGAAAATCCCGCTGGATGACGCGCATCTGCGGCGTGATCCAGCCGTACTCAGCGGCGCTGTATTTCCAGAGGTGGTGATGGGCGTCGATCACTTACTTCCCCCAATTGAATCGCCGGCCCAGGATCATTTTCACCAACAAATGATCGGTGCCCCCGGTGAGTCCGATGCCGACGCCAAAGTTGAATTCCCAGTTGGGGCTGAGATTCAGGTCGATGGCTGGAAAAATGGCTTGCTGCTGGTCGCGGAGCGGATCAAAACCGGTGATGGAGCCGAGCGCGCCATAATACTCGACACCGAGCGCGACCTGCTTGGTGACGTCGTAGCTAACCTTGACGTTGGGCGCGAAGGTCACTCCTTTCGGAACCTCCAGTCCGTGGAAGGAACGGTCGACCGCGGGATTGAAGGCCAGGTACCAGCCGCCGAGTTGTTTGTCGACGATTGGCCGGATCTCCCAGGTCCAGGTATCGGTGGAGTAGGAGCGGCGCTGATAGCCGATTTCAGTGGAAAGGCTCACGTTCACCGGCCAATGCCATTCTTCCGGGACGCGGACGCGTGGGCGGATATGATCGCCCACCCATTGGTAGCCCTCTCCGGCGCGGTAGCTCATGAATATGTAGAAGCCGGTTTCAAACCAACTGGTGATGCCTTGCGTAATCTCGATAGTTTCATGCAGCGCGTGGTTGTCGGGACGAACTCCATCCACCATGGTTTTGGATCCCTCAAAGGTGAAGTTCGAATGCAACTCCACCATGGTGTGCAGGGGAGAGACTAGGTCGGCGCCATAGACTTGCACTTCGTAATTTCCCTGAGCGCGGATCGGGATGGCGGCTAGCAAGAGCAGCAACAATGCCAGTGGAAGCATGAGCGTAATCTCAATGTTTCCACAATCGCGGGGTATCGCGCCAGATGCGGCTAGCGGGTCTCTCGGATGTGTTGCTCGGCGCACAACCAATCGTCGTCGGGCGAGCCTTCCGGACAACCTCGGTGTTGCCAGTAGAAGTACGCAAGAGTGGCGATTCGTTCGTGTTCCAGTGCTGCTAGCAGCGAGTTAAGATCCGGGTAAGTTGGGGTACCTGGTTCTTGAACGGTGGTGAGGGATGTGGGCGCTTCTTTTTCAAAAGCAGGAGCCGTGGCGGCGCCACTATCGTGTTCGAAATCCATAGCAGGTCTCCTTAAAATCAGTGCCGACGTTCTCAGCGCGGAGAGCTTGCTCCATTGCGATAGCCGCTCTGTTGGGAGAGAATTAAAACTATCCGACTCCATTATACCAAGGTCAAGCGTTGTAACTGATGGCATTTGTGGTTCCATGGGGATGTGCGGCTTCAGATACGATAAACACATGCAAACCAGCCGGCGCAACTTTATTGGCACGGGACTCGGAGTCCCCTTGATCCTGGGAGCCTCGAACAAGTCTGGAAGCTCGAAACCGATTCTCGGCGAGGGAGAGCATAAATACGAAGCCACCCACGATTGGGGGCTGCTGCCCGCCAACATTCGTTATGGCAACACGCATGGTGTCTGCGAAGACGCACAGGGACACATTTATGTTCACCACACCGTCAATGCGTCGAGCGAAAGCAACGACAGCATGGTGGTGTTTGACCAGCATGGCAAATTCGTCAAATCCTGGGGCAAGGAATTCAAGGGCGGGGCGCATGGACTGCACATCCTGAAGGAGGGGACGCAGGAGTTTCTTTATCTTTGCGACACGCAGCGGGGCGTAGTGGTGAAGACTACGCTCGCGGGCGAAGAAGTGTTCACCATTGGCTATCCGAAGGAATCGGAACAGTATAAGCCGGGTGTGGATGGTAAGCCGATCAAGTATAGTCCCACCAATCTGGCCGTGGCTCCGAATGGCGACTTGTATGTTGGGGACGGCTACGGGTCGAGCTTTATCAATCAGTACAACCGCAAAGGCGAGTACATCCGGACCTTCGGCGGTTTAGGCGCTGAGCCGGGGCAAATGTCGTGTCCGCACGGAATTATTTGCGACGTGCGCGGGCCCGCGCCGGTTTTGATAGTGGCTGATCGCGCCAACCATCGGCTGCAGCGTTTTAATTTGGACGGCAAACACGTGGATTTCGTGAGCGGAGTGAATCTGCCGTGCCACTTCAATATTTTTCGCAATGGCGACGTGGTGCTTCCCGACTTAGGCGCGCGCGTGACGCTGCTGGATGGAAATAATCAGGTGATCCTGCATCTGGGCGAAGATACTTCGAACACGTGGGGCGAGCTTCGCAAGCAGCCTCGGGACAAGTTTATCGCGGGCAAGTTCGTGTGCCCGCACGGTGCGTGTTTCGATCATGCCGGGAACATATTCGTCGTCGAGTGGGTGGAAGTGGGGCGGGTGACGAAGCTGCGCAGGGTTGCATAGTTCTTCAGTTCTTCGGTTCTTCGGTTCGGTGGCTGGAGCCGTCGTTAGTTGAGCGAGCGCATTTCGAAAAATGTGAAGACTGCGCCTCCGGCCAATGCGGCTAAGGCGAACATCAGGATCAAACACTCCTGCCAGTTCAGCGTGCCGAGCATGCCAAGCATAAAACCGGCGTTGGCGCCGGCAATGGCTGCCAGCGAATACCAAACGTAGCGTCCCTTTGCGTCGTTACGAAACTTCTCTTTCAGTACAGGTGTCATGGTTCCCTCTCACAGGAATAGACGCGCCACCTGCCTGCGTCTCGGGTAAAACGTTTGTAAAAGCCCGACCCGCCCAACAAGCACCGACTCCCTTACGGTCGCGGCTCAGAATGACCACAGGACGCTGCTGTAGGCAGTGGTTGCTCGATAGGCGTTATCCGGAAGAAAATCGCCGCTGGCGAAGAAATCCTCGTGATAGCCGTAGTATTGGTATCCGACGTTCCAGCGGATCCGATCTGAGATTCTCACTGAAACGCGGGCCAACGGTGAGAGGTATTTCATCGGAAAGGTCTGCGCAGCTTGGAACGCTGGGATGGTAGTGCCAAATCCGGTTCCCAACGGATTGTCGCGGCCATCGCCGGTATCTTGAATGTGGCTGTAGCCGGCATACAAGTCGGCACGCTTGGCGAGCGCGAACCGCAGTCCGATATTGCCGGTGTGAAGGTTGCTGATATAGAGCGAGTACTGGTTCTGCAGCAGCTCGCCAGAATCGAAAAACGAAAGGCCACCCAAAGTGTCCAGGTGCAGCTTGGCGTAATCGGCATTGAACGAAAGCCAACCGAGCGGCGCCCACGAGACGTTGGCCGCATACGTTCTGGCGTGAGAACTGTAGGCCGTGAGCGAGATCGAATCGTTGTTGTAATTGGTTTGCGCGTAGGCCGATAGCATTAGACTTTTCTTTTTGTATTGGACCCGCGCGTTCAGCGTCTGATAATTCTTGTCGCTCTTGGGAGCGAAGGGGCGATTGGCGTGGCCCACCTCGCCGCTCAGCAGGATGGTGAGCGCTGGAAGCGGCCGGGCTCTCACCCCGAACACGCCCGCGTTCAAGATATTGGTTTGCTCATAAAGCGGCGCGCCCAGAGTGAGGATGCTGCCAATGGACCGGTCGGAATAATCATATCCGGCAAAGAAGCCGATCCACTTCCGGAACTGGTAGTTCAAGTCGGTTCGATTGGTGATGGTGCGGATGCCGAGGTATTGAAAATCCTGAGTTACGAACTGCCCGGTCCCGTTGTTCAACTGAAGGAATTCGTAATCCCCCTCCGTGCGAATGTTGTAGAGACCAGTGCTATTGGTAAGTGTGAGCTTGGGCATCAGAAGAATGGTGATTGTCAAATTGCCGGTGGCGGCCGGGCGATTGCCGGTTCCCATGGTCACCACTTGAAATGGACCCAGGTTTGGATTCCCGCCAGGTGTGAATGGGCTTTGATCCGACACATAAGCCCGGCGCGAGCCCGTATAAGTAAAGCGGCCGTTCAGGTTGAACCATTTCCTATTGGTGAAGAGTCCCACGCGCCAATATGGGCTGGTGCCGTGATAGGGATTTGTGAGTAGTGTGGTGGGCGTGCCGCTCACTGCCGGAGGCGTCAGGAAATCTTCCTTGAAGTCCTGCCAGCCGTGCATCCAGTTGACCGTGACTCCCAACAGTTGGAATTCATTTCCCAAGCGGTATTCGTTGGTCGCATCCCGGAGCGAGGTGAACCCAACGCCCGAGGGAGGGATGGTGGGAGTGGGGAAACCGCCGATGCTGGTAATCTCCGGACCTTCCTGCACGGAGCGTGAATACCCGATGAAGAATTTGATTTTGGATTGCGGGAATAGAGTGAGATCGTCATCCTGAGAAGTATATTGCGTGTCTCGGAAGTTGACGCCCTGCTGACCCGCGCTGGTGAGGCCGGGATTGTAATAATCGTTCAACCGCCAGGTCATGTCGAAGCGATACAAGTTGTTCTTGGCGATACGCAGCGTGGCGGATTCGTAGGGATCGCCTCCCAGGCCCACGGTGGTAAGCGTGAGTTCGTCGAAATACTTGCCATGACCGTCACGCGAGTACATACCGAAGGAGCTTCCGAGCAGGCGCACGCCGCTGTCGTAGTTCACCTGGCTTTTGTACTCGTCGAGATCGCCGCCGAGGGAGGTCCAGCGGTAGCCGGTTTCGAAAGAGTTGACGATATTGTAGTCCGACGTGTTGTCGCCTGCCGGCGGACCAACCGGATCTTGAGTGGGCGTTACAACCTGTTGCGCGCAACATGCGCCGGCCATGAGCAGTGCAAGGATTAGTGTTTGCATTGGGCGCCTCATTTCAAAAAGAATGCGCTCGTGTTGGAGCCGTGAATATGGCTGTGACAGTTGGTGCAGTTCTGATAAAGCGGTGACCGCAGGTTATGAAATTGGAAGGGAACCGGAGCGCCTTGGGCGGTCCGGCCAAAGCCTGGGGCGCCGTTATGACATTCCAGACACATGGTGAATACTACCGGCCGGCGCAACAGCCGGGAGTTCGGCGAGCCGTGCGGATAATGGCAGATTTCGCAGCCTTCGACGCGAACCGGAGGGTGCTCATAAACGAAAGGACCGCGTTTTTCTGCGTGGCATTTGATGCAAGCCTCCTCATTGCCCTCTACTTGTTTCACCATGGAATTTCGGCTGGCGCTGCCCCAAGTAGGTGCGAACGCGCCGTGCGGGTTATGACAATCGCTACAGGTCATCACTCCTTCGTTGATGCGGTGCTTGAACGGCATGGAGAATTGGGAGCGAACATCGGCGTGACATCCGTAGCACAGCTCCGATTGCACTTTCGCCAGCAGAAACTTCGGCGTAGTAGACGCGTGGATGGAGTGGCAACTGGTGCACACAACATCGTTTTCGGTGTGAGCTGAGCCCTGGATGTTGGCGCGGGAAAGTGTCTGGGAGTGGCAGCGGAGGCAGTTGTCCAGGATCTTTTTCGGCTCGAGCTGGGAAAACGCGATTATCGTCGCCTTTCCGCCGTGGGCTTCGATGTGAGCTTGCCCCGGACCGTGGCAGCCTTCGCATCCCGTATGTTCGGGTGTCTCCTTGCCGGAGGCGACGCTTTTGAAGTGGGGGTTCTTGAAGAATTTAGACCAGACGTCGGGATGGCAGGTCTTACAAGGTTGGCTGCCTACGAATTCGGTCGCGGAGGCCCCGCTCTGTGTCAATGTGGATGGCTGCTGCGCCGCCAGGGCCGGCAATGTGGCGGCTAGGACCGGGAATAAAAGCCCTCGAATTGCGGTCATGATCCATTGGACGCGCTAGCTGGGGTTTTACGCAAGTACCTGGAATGGGATTAAAGTAAACTTTTTGTGAAAGTATTATGACTTGCGCTCGTGCTGGCGGGCGCCCGGCTAGCCATCGCAAGCACAAATGCATTGACTATGGGAGAGTGTTCGCCGCGTAACGCATGGCGCTCGTGCTGGAACAAAGTCGCCACAAAGAATGGATGCGTTGTCAGCTCCACTCCGCGCAAATTGCCAGCCAGGTCGCGGGCCGCGGTCTGAAATCCATTTTCGAGAAACAGCGGCTCAAATTCCGGATTCACGCCGAAATTGCAATGATACCCTTCCGTGATGCGCTCGACTCCGTAGGCGCGGCGGACGATGCCGCTGGGTGCAAGCAGGAGTTCTTCCGTCTGTTCCACCAGTGAGCAGGCCAGTCTGGTAATCACAAGCTGGGCCGCATCCGGTGCGGTTTCCTGATGATCAGCCATTTGGATACCGCAGACATTGCGGACATATTCGATGAGCGCGTACTGGAATCCTGCGCACGTTCCGAGAAAAGGCACGCTATTCTCTCGAGCGAATCGGATGGCGGCCAAGGCCCCGGCGTCGTTCGCATAAGGGCCGGCTGGAACACACCAGATGCCATCGAACTCCGCGAACTCTTCATCCCGGCCGGTGATTGACGATGTGTGGGTCCAAACTGGCTCGACTGCTACTCCGCCTGCCAAAGCTGCCAGCCGCAACGCGTCCGGAATGGCCTGGTGGGCGATCACTGAAGGATTGTAGTCGCCGACGAGGGCGACGTGAAGGGGCTGGAACATTTGATCCTTTATTATGACGCAGGAACACGGATGCCCAAGGCCAATCGAACTGCGTACTTTAACGACATTGAGTGTTGTGAACCACCTGAGACCACCACCAAAACGTGAAAAGCAGCGGTTTCTGGTTGGGAACAAAACCACTTCGCCATGGCCCGTGGATTGCTATTTCACGCTAGCGGGTCCGCGGACTCCAAGCCGCAGGCTTATCTGAAACTGCGGTTCGAAGTTCAAGATAAATAAAGGACTCGGCAAACTCGAAGATGGAGGCGTAGTAGAAAGGAGAGTTGTTGCCATGTTAGCAGCAGCTGTCGAGAAAAATGCTTATGACGTAGCTTTAGAAAATTTCGATATCGCAGCCGACGCGCTGGGTCTCGAAACGGATGTTCGTGAAATGATCAAATACCCGGAGCGTATTCTGATGGTCACGCTGCCGGTTCGAATGGACAACGGCCACGTTCGCAGGTTTGAAGGCTACCGCGTGCAACACAGCACCGTTCGCGGTCCGGCCAAAGGTGGTATTCGTTATCATCCCAATGTAACGCTGGACGAAGTCAAAGCCCTGGCCACCTGGATGACCTGGAAGTGCGGAGTTGTAAACATCCCGTTCGGAGGTGGAAAAGGCGGGGTCACTTGCAATCCGAAAGATATGACGATGACGGAGTTGGAGCACCTCACCCGCAGATACACGAGTGCGATTCTTCCTATGATTGGACCGAAGCAAGACATCCCCGCTCCGGATGTCTATACCAATCCGCAAACCATGGCTTGGATCATGGACACCTACAGCATGACCAAGGGGTATCCGGTTCCGGGCGTAGTAACCGGAAAACCGATCGCTCTGGGCGGCTCGCTGGGACGTAACGAAGCCACAGGGCGCGGGGTTTTCTACACGACTCTATCCGCCTGCGAGCATCTGCATCTTCCAGTGAAAGACGCCCGAGTGGTTGTGCAAGGCTTCGGAAACGCAGGTTCTATCGCGGCGAATCTGCTGCATGGTGCAGGCTGCCGGGTGATTGCGGCCAGTGACTCCACTGGTTGCGTGTACAACAGGGCTGGCCTGGACATGCCCAAGCTGATGCTTCACAAGGAGCACACCGGCAGGGTTTCAGGATTCCCAGGAGCTGAACCAATCACGTCCAAGGAGCTGCTCCGGACGGAGTGCGAGATTCTGATTCCCGCCGCCTTGGAAAACGCCATCGATGAAGACAATGCATCCGGCGTGAAAGCAAAAATCATCGCCGAGGCTGCGAACGGTCCTGTAACGCCGGAAGCAGACAGGATACTCGAGAGCAAACGAGTGTTCCTGATTCCGGACATCCTCTGCAATGCGGGAGGCGTCACGGTCTCCTACTTCGAATGGGTCCAGGATGAGCAACATCTATTCTGGGAGTCGCAGGACGTTTATAATCGCCTGGAACGCGTCATGAAGACCGCGTTTGGCGAGGTGTTGAAGATCCATAAGGATCACCGCGTCACAATGCGGACGGCGGCCAATATGCTGGGCGTCGGACGTGTCGCGGAAGCGATCAAGTTACGCGGGCTGTATCCATAGCAGACAGCGCAGGTAGAGGCTGGGCCACTGCTGATCGAAGCGGGGGCTCAGCCTTTGCGGATATTGGCGGAGGAAGAGGGATTCGAAGCGGGCGCGAGTTACCCCGCTAACGGTTTTCAAAGCCGATTGGCGCCGTAGCCTCTGGCATCACCCTATCGTGAGTGGTTGAGGCTTCAAGGGGCCAAATCAGCCCGTTGTGCATCTGGTAGCAAGGTGTCTCGCAGGGATGTTTGCACGATGTTTGCATGGCCCGCAGCCGATCAACGACGGTAACGCTCTCTCACTTCACGGCAGGCGGAACAAACAGCAGCGCAGTTTTTTTCATAGATGATTCCTGCCCGTTCTTGTGGTGGCTGGAACTTCGCGCGGGTGGAGTGATAAACATCACTTGCTGGCTCTCCGCAATCGATGCAGCGTTCATTCTCGAGACACGATCGATAGGCCGTTGAAAATTCCTGCCACACGACACGGTACTCTCTTTCGGCGGGGATGACGCGGCCGCCATCCACCTTCCGATAGATCGGCTTCCTGTGTTCGATGCAAAACCTTTGCCCGTGTTCTACCAGCCCTGGACAATGGGGCCGAGCACAACCATGCGGCGGTATCCACGGCATGATCTACTCCCACCGCGCGAGATGATCCTTGAACGTTTTGATTTTGAACCACTCTTCTGCGATGGCCTTTTCAGCGGCTTCGAGCTCCCGCTCCAGTCCGAGCTTAAAAAGCTCATTTTGCTCTTGCAAGACGAATAGCACAATTGCCGAAGCCTGTCCCATGTTGGAGTAGGCTTCGTACTTGCGAACGGCAGTTGCCGTCTTTTCATCCGCGCCCTCCAGGTAAACAGCGGAGACTAACGTGGCATGGACGTGGAGGTTAGGTATGGCATACCCGCCCAGGTAAAACGCTTTGTAGAGGGGGCCAGCCTTCTTAGCCATCGCTCCGATGCTGAGCTTGTCCCAACTCATGGGGGCTTCCATGCCGCAGACTTCGCATTCCTCCACCTTGAACTCGTCCTTCACCTCGTTGCGTCGCTCTGTGATTTTAGCTACCGACTTCTCGGGCGGCATATACCTGTCGAACGCTTCTTCCGAGACTCCAGCTTCCAGGACCCCCTTCATGACTCGGTAATCCTGAACTGCCCCAAAGCTGATGAACTTCATAACCTTCTCGGGATTCTTGATGATGTAGGCGTGGGTGACCGCTCGCTCGTAGAGTCCTCTCAATAGCTTCGTGGTGGCGATGTTGAAGCCATGAACACCCATGAAGGCAATCTCAAGGTAGTCTCTGCAGCAGGTTTGGCCAAGGCCGAACATCATCTCTTCCGCTCGGTTGTTGTATTGACAGAGGCGTCCAAAGCACCGATTTGCAATGCTCATGAGCTTCTCGAATTGACCCGAGAAGTTGGGATGCTCGTTGAAAAAGGCTTCAGCCTTGTCGCTCTGGCCGAACTCGAAGTCCATAATCCTACCCTTGGGACGCCGTCCTCGAAGTAGTCGCCATCCGCCAAGACCTAACGCCGCACCACATCCAAACAGAACGAGTTTCCTCGTGGTAGTCATCTGGCGGGAAAAGCCCGCCAACGCAAACTCTTGCGGATAGCAGGCCTTCAATATGTCTACTATCATCTTACGCTGAGCCGCGCGTCCTTGAAGTTCCTGAGAAGACAGCCGGAAACCCAGTCGATTGGAGGTATGGCGACGAGCCGAGCCAAGCGAAAGAATAAATAGGCCCTATTCCAAGCACGGTAAGAACATTTTCTGGCGATGGATGTTGCGCTCAGGGAGCCCGCCAACGAATCCCACGACGGTGCAGCCGGGCAAGGGAAGATTTTCCTGAGTCAAAGCGCATGTTTGCATTTGTTTCTGAGTCTCAGAATTCGTGGCAACTCACTGAAGAATACGGCGGAGGAAGAGGGATTCGCTGGGCGTCGGACGTGTCGCGGAAGCGATCAAGCTACGCGGGCTGTATCCATAGCAGGGCGCAGGTAGAGGCTGGGCCGCTGCTGATCGAAGCGGAGGCCCAGCCTGACCGCCGATATTGCGTGCTGGTGGAGCTAAGCGGCAAATTTAGCGCGCGGCGGTGCCGGTGTACCTGGTATCAACCTGTCCTGGAAATGGTTGGACCTTCCTTTTCAGGGTCCGGAATTGATGCCGGCGAAAGCGTACAGCGAAACTGGCTGCATCGCAACGCACCACCCAGCCAACAGCAACGAATTGGAGAGGAATGCGCCCGTCCAAGAGTGACGGCCAGTCCATACGTACTTCCAGTTCTGCACCCACGCCGAGTTCATGTTGGGAATCAACCAACGCGCCACCACTACTCAGATTTACAGCGTGGCCAACCCCGGAGTAGAACTTTCGGCCAAGCCGGCCAAGAGTGTGGTAGCGGACCGATAGCACGAGTGGATAGCGTACCTTCGACCGGCGTTCCATCGCAATCAATTGAAGGGGAGATCCCGTTCCCTGATCTTGTTCTTTGAAATGGGACACTTCTGTGGGGTTGGTCATCACAGCCGGTTTTGTTCCTGTCCAGTCTCGGACGGATGAAGCACCTGGGCCACCCTGCCGAGCAGGTCAACGTGGTTGAAAGGCTTCGACAGGCAGCCAAAATGGAGATTAATGCGCGCTGCATCGCCCGACATAAAGAGAACCGGCAAATGTGAGTCGAGCTGAAGAACATGATCGGCCAGGTCCGGGCCGTTCATCTTGGGCATCATTACATCAGTTAGCAAAAGCGCAATGCTAGGTTGGTGCTTTTTATAGACCCGCAGGCCTTCTTCCCCGTCGTCAGCAGTGACCACCGTGTATCCCGCGTTCTCCAGGAACATTCTCACGAGCGCGCAGATATTGAAATCGTCCTCGACGACCAAGATGGTTTCGCGCTGCTCGGCTTTTGTTGCCAGCATTGTCCTCGGGAATCAACGTTCGCCGCGGCCCAGGGCAAGTTCTCTGAACTTGCGCCGTCTCCAGAGATTATCAGGGAAACACCCTTCCAGTCTGTTCAAAAGTGCTCACTTCCCAGCGTGTCTGGAGGAGGGCGAGTGAAGCGCGGCGGTAGAGACGCCAATGACGAAGGTGTGTTCCATTCTGAGCATCATTGGAAAACGGAAACGTGTACGATTGCTACATGGACGAACTGCTAAACGGGTACGCTACCACCGCCACGGCGTATGCCGGCGCAGTTCAGGAATTGAAGTTGCTTTCCCAGACGCGGCACACTCGCAGCGCGTTCTTGGCAGCGCTCGAAGTTGTCGAAAAGGCTTGGCAGGAATGCGAAGTCGCACGGCTGGATTTTCGACCGCCAGGCCAGTAGAGCTTCTTTCGCCTAGCTGCGGCTAGTTAGTCCCCGGAGTCATGTAGGACGACATTCAGCAGCGAGCTGTGAACTTCCAATCTCCCGTTGTATTCGATGAATCCCAGTTTGCGAAACCTGTTCATGAAAAAGCTGACTCTCGAGCGAGTGGTGCCCACAATCTCAGCCAACGTTTCCTGGCTGATCTTGGGAATCACGGGCTCCGCTTTACCTTCCTTGCCGAAGTTCGCCATCAGCAGCAGCACGCGCGCCAGCCGCTTTTCGCTGGAGTTGAATAACAGATCCACCAGATCCTCCTCGATCCGAATATTACGGGAGAGCAGGTACTGGAGGAACAACTCAGAAAAGGCGGGCTCGTCGTGGAGCAGGCGAATCACACCCGGCTTTTCCAGCCGCATAATTGAGGAGTCTGACATTGCGGCGGCGCCGGCCATGCGCAGCGATTGGCCGGCCAGGCAACCTTCGCCAAAGAAGTCGTCGGCCCCCAGAATGGCCACCACCGCTTCCTTGCCTTGCTTGGAGACAACCGTGAGCTTGACCTTGCCGGTTTGAATGTAGAAGATGGCGTCGGCAGGATCGCCTTGCGAGAAAATCCTTTGATTCTTTTTGTAATCCGCCAGGGTCCTTCCTTTGCCGACCTTGGCCAGAAACGCTTTGGAGTCGAAAGCCGCCTTCGTGGCTCGTTTCATACGGCAGACATCCCTTCTACACTTATTATACAAGGGCCGAAGCCAGAATGGCTGCTCCAGACGGACGTTAACAACTAAGCGGCTTGCGTCGGCCATACGTGGTCACTTGACCTCCCGCACGGTCATCGCGAGCTTGGACTTTATGCTGTCTCCAAAGCCGCCCCACCGGATGCAATCGCCGCCATTTATGCCGGTGGAAGAGAGCCCCACGTTCGTAGCATCAGAGATCCGGCGGGCGAGGCGAAGGTCGAGGGATGATGATCTCGCGCCGTCCGAACAATCGGGCATCGATCGATATGGCGCCTGGGCCGAGAAGCACGATGGCGCTGGCCACAGTGATGACAAGGATTCCGCATAATCTTCCCTCGATTAGATTAGGCACCGGGGAAGGAAACCACGAGAGCAACGTGCCTGCGCAGCCCAGCACGGCGATAGCGCTTCCAGCCGGAGTCAGAAACCCTAGCAACAGCGACGCGCCACAAGCGATCGCCACCAAACCGGCCATCCAAGTGCCGGCCGCCGGATTGGCTGAACCAGTCAGATAGGACGCTCCTTCACTGAGCGCTATCATGCTAACCGCCGCCCGCAAAAGGAGCAGCCCAACCCCTGGCCAGCCGCCCGGAAATGTCGAAAAAAGCCTCTGCAGCTCGCGCCTCCTGGGTGTTCATCGCGAGCACCTGATTCAATGGTAGAGGGAGCAATCGCGAGAAGAATCCCCACGACTCGGAATTTTTTCATAACACTATAGTGTTATCGCTGACAAAGAGCCGGTCAGAATTGGATGATGCCGCGCCGGACCCCGATCGCAACCGCTTGCGTGCGATCGCTGGCGCCCAGCTTATCCATGATGTGCTTGATGTGAACCTTGACAGTCTCTTCTGAGATGAAAAGCTTCTCCGCGATGTCGCGATTCCGGTTTCCACCGGCAATGTGGCGTAACACATCGATCTCGCGCCCGGTTAGTTCCTCGTCGCTCATATGCTCAGCCAGGTGCGCCGCCACCTCTGGAGGAACGCGCTTTTCCCCGGCGTGGACCTGGCGAATCACCTCCACCAGCTCGCGTGGCGGCATGCTCTTGAGCATATAGCCCCGAGCGCCTGCTTCGAGGGCCCGTTGGATCTCCACATCGCCCTCAAACGTCGTCAGCATGATGATCCGGGCTTCGGAAAATTCCGTACGAATGGCGATTAACGAGTCGATGCCGCTCATGTCCGGGAGCCTGAGATCCATGAGCGTAATGTCCGGCCGGAGCTCCCGGAACTTTTGAATGCCTTCGCTACCGCTGGATGCATCCGCCGTCAGTACCATATCCGGTTGGTCGTTGATGATGGCAGCGATCCCTTCCCGGAGAAGCGGGTGATCGTCGACGCTCAAGACCCGGATTTGTGTCTGATCGGTCATTTGCCACCTATAACTATCGGGGTTCTGGCTCAACAAAACATCACCCGATCGAGTAGTTTTTCTTTTCCACGAAAGTGTCCTTAGGGAGCAGTGGAAGCTCACCCCATCGTGTTATATCGTTAAACCCCTATTTAGGGTTTCGGGGAAGGATGATTCTGCTGCACAATCTAAACACCAGCGGAGTCGGCTGGAATTCAATAGCGAAGGAAAGAACGACATGGATGGGATTAAAACCAAAGATGGCACGGAGATCTATTACAAGGATTGGGGAGCCGGACAGCCGATCGTCTTCTCTCACGGCTGGCCACTGACCGCGGACGACTGGGACGGGCAGATGCTGCACTTCGGGCAGCGTGGGTATCGCGTCATTGCGCACGACCGTCGAGGTCATGGGCGTTCCACGCAGACGTGGGACGGCAACGAAATGGACACTTACGCGGACGATCTGGCTGCGCTGTTTGAAAAACTTGATCTTAACGACGCGATCCTGGTTGGGCACTCCACCGGTGGTGGTGAAGTGGCGCGTTATCTGGGCCGCCATGGCGCCAAGCGTGTTGCGAAAGCAGTGCTAATCAGCTCCGTGCCACCGCTCATGCTGAAGACCGAAAAGAATCCGGCCGGCCAGCCCAGATCGGCCTTCGACAGCCTGCGGGAAGCACTCGCGGCAAACCGGCCGCAGTTCTACAAGGACATCACTCTGCCGTTTTACGGATACAATCGTCCGGGCGCAAAGATTTCGGAGGGTATCCGCGAGCACTGGTGGTTGCAGGGCATGATGGGAGGCGTCAAGGCCCATTACGACTGCATCAAGGCGTTCTCGGAGACCGATTTCACCGAGGACCTGAAGAAGATGGACATGCCGGTGCTGGTGATGCATGGTGACGACGATCAGATTGTGCCGATCGATGCCGCAGGCCGCATGTCCGCGAAGATACTAAAGAACGCGACCCTGAAGGTTTATCCGGGCTTTCCGCATGGCATGCCCGCGACCAACGCGGAGCAAATCAACGCCGATCTGCTCGCGTTTTTCAAGAAATAGCCCTGATCAATGTTCTGAATGGAGAAGTCAGTATGCCGAAATTAGTTGAGCGGGAAATGTTTGGCGAGAGCGCACAATTTAAGTCCGTTCTCGAACACGTGAACCTGGTGGCGCCGGCGGACTGCGCCGTCTTGATTCAGGGTGAGACGGGCACGGGAAAAGAACTGATTGCCCGAGCGATCCACGCCCATAGTGCGCGTTCGAATGGTCCTTTTGTGACGCTCAATTGCGCCGCCATTCCGTCGGGATTGCTCGAAAGTGAATTGTTCGGACATGAGCGAGGCGCTTTCACCGGAGCTTTCTCGCCGCGCATAGGCCGCCTTCAGAGCGCTCACAAAGGCACGTTGTTTCTTGACGAAATCGGCGAGTTGCCACTCGAACTTCAGCCCAAGCTGTTGCGCGCAGTTCAAGAGCAGGAGTTTGAAAAGCTGGGGAGTTCGCAAACCATCCGTGTGGATGTGCGCATCGTGGCGGCGACAAACCAAGATCTTGAACAGATGGTCAGTGAGCGCCGTTTCAGGGCGGATCTATATTACCGGCTGAGTGTATTTCCGATTCTGCTGCCTCCCCTGCGTGACCGAATCGAAGACATTCCAGTGCTGGTGCGGCATTTCGTTCAGCAGTTTGCCCGGCGCATGAACAAGACCATCGACGGCGTTCCGCAGCATGTCATCGACGCACTTTGCCGTCATGACTGGCCTGGGAACATACGCGAGTTGCAGAACTTTATCGAGCGGGCGGTGCTGTTTACCGAAGGCCGGCTGTTGAGTCCGCCGCTTCCGGAACTCCGACGATCCGTCGTGGCGCCTTCACGTCAAACCCCGCTGACACTTTCGGAGATGGAGCGTGTTCACATCAGGGAGACGCTGGAAGAAACGAGTTGGGTGATTGGAGGGCGCGCGGGGGCGGCAGCAAGACTCGGACTGCCTCGGACAACCCTCATCGCACGGATGCAAAGACTCGGAATTTCACGCGACACGCCGGGGTCGCGCGTGCCAAGACTGGTTATGCCGCTGGCGGGTCAAATGCGTCGAGAAGATTCCAGGCCAGCCTTAGCGCACGCCGCGGGAATGTAACTGGATTCAATGCTGAAGGAGGAGCCTATGACCCACGAGGTGATCGATAAGGCGTTTCTCACGGTTCATCTCCTTAGGCGAATGTCGAGCAGGCTGAGAGAGATTACGGATGCGGGATCGACCCGCAGGTGGTTGGGTCGGGACGAAAAGCGCACTGGGCCTAAAGCGACAAAATCGAACGGACCCTACCACCAAAGCGTAATGCGCTGGTCCGCGACTACTCCAACGTGCATCCAAATGCCCCTTGGCATCCATCAGCCGTGGCGGAGGAAGAGGGATTCGAACCCCCGAGCGAGTCACCCCGCTAACGGTTTTCAAGACCGCCGGTTTCAACCACTCACCCATTCCTCCGATTTCTATCCTACCTGATTTCATCCGTTTGAGAGCACTGTCATTACCTGGTTCTCGATGGGTTCCAGAGTAGTACGATTGACTTTCGCACTAATTCTCAGCGGGATTCAGGAGCAGCGCATGCGTGGGACAGTCAACCGTTTCATATTTATCGTTTTTACCCTCTCGACGGGCGGATCGGCGCAGAATGCACCGAACTCGGAAACGAACCCAATCAATGGTTATCGACGCATGTGGTGGAAAGAGGCTGTGGTCTATCAGATCTATCCTCGCTCGTTCAAGGACTCGAACGGCGACGGCATCGGGGACCTGCCGGGCATCACCGGCAAGCTCGACTACTTGCAAGATCTGGGCGTCTCCGTGATCTGGCTCAGTCCGCACTTCGATTCGCCCAACGCCGACAACGGCTACGACATCCGCGACTATCGCAAGGTCATGACCGAGTTCGGCACCATGGCCGACTTCGACACCATGCTCGCGGGCATCAAGCGGCGCCACATGCGTCTGATTATCGACCTGGTTGTCAACCACAGCTCGGACGAGCATAAATGGTTTGTAGAAAGCCGTCGTTCCAGGGACAATCCCTACCGCGACTACTACATTTGGCGCCCTGGCAAACCTCATCCCGGCAGCACCACCGGCTTCGATCCTCCGAATAACTATCTATCTTTTTTCTCCGGCTCAGCCTGGCAATTCGACCCCGCCACGAAGGAGTACTATCTCCACTACTTCGCCGTGAAGCAGCCGGACCTTAACTGGGATAACCCCAAGGTCCGAGCTGAGGTCTTCGACCTCATGAAGTTTTGGCTCGATAAAGGTGTCGACGGTTTTCGCATGGACGTGATT
>PMUN01000050.1 GCA_003166875.1 Bryobacterales bacterium
CAATGTAATCGACGCCCAGCCGTTTCAAGCTATATGCCGCGAAGTTCTTAATGGACGCTGGGCGGGTATCTACGCCAGCAAAGCCGCCATCGGGAGTTCGCAGCGCCCCGAATTTGACCGACAGCAGCGCGTTATCCCGGCGGCCTTTGAGCGCTCGTCCGATCAGCATTTCATTGTGGCCAGCGCCGTAGAAATCGCCGGTATCGAGCAGCGTCACTCCCGCATCCAGGGCCGCATGAATGGTGGCGATGCTTTCGTTTTCGTCGGCAGCGCCGTATATCCCGGACATCCCCATGCAGCCGAGGGCTAGCGGGAAGACTTGGAGGCCGGTGGATCCCAACTCCCGAGTTTCGATTGGATTCTCAGTAGGCATGATGTCATGGTATCGCGTGAATTCATGCTAGGATATGGCCAATTGGAGGCCGACTAATGGCTCACTTCTCCAGACGCGATTTCTTGAAGACCGGACTCGCCGCGGGTGTGCTGGCGGGAACCGGAAGCGTGCGCTTGCGGGCCGCGCGCGGGACTGCAACAGATTGGGTAACGCTCGGGAAGTCCGGCGTGAAGGTGACGCGGCTCGCGTTCGGCACCGGAACGATGAGCGGGCGAACCCAGCGCGAACTCGGGCAGGACCAGTTCACCAGGCTGGTGCGGTATGCCTACGACCGAGGCATTCGATTCTTCGAGACCGCCGAAAGTTACGGCGAGATGCACAAGATGCTGGGCGTGGCGCTCAACGGCATCCCGCGAGATTCCTACCGGCTGATGTCGAAGGTAACGACGCGCCAGGGCATAGATCCGCAGGAAAAAATCGATGAACTACGCAAGCTGGCGAATACCTATTATTTCGACGTCATGCTGATGCATTACCAACACGTGGCTAGCTGGCCGACGGACACCGTGCGGTGGCAGGACGGAATTCTGGAAGCGAAATCGAAGCAAGCAGTGGTGGGTTACGGCGCGTCGGTGCACGGGCTGCCCGCGTTGCGCCAGTTCCCAGGAAACAAGTGGCTCGAAATCGCGATGATCCGGATGAACCACAAGGGCACCAAGATGGACGCCGAGGATTACAACACGAGCGGTGCGGGAAACGTGAGCGAAGTAGTTACGCATGTGAAGCAGGTACGTTCGGAGGGCATGGGCGTGATCAGCATGAAGCTGGTGGGAGAAGGAGCGTTTACTTCGCGCGAGGACCGGCAGGCGGCGATGCGGTTCGCGTTTAACAATGCGGGTGTTGATTCGGTGACGGTTGGATTCAAGAACACAGCGGAGGTCGACGAAGCGATTGAGAATTTGAATCTGGCGCTGGCTTAAATCCTATGTCGACTGGTTCGCAGGCGAAAGCGCCCAATGTCACTTAGTTTCCCAGGATTGCTCAATCTGCATGCTTAGTGGGGCGGTCCCCCTGGACCGCAGCCGACGCCCACGTCGGCTTGCCGCGTTTTGAAGGAAGCTGATTCCGTTGGCGAAGGGCGGGTCCAGGGGGACCCGCGCCGACCTGGGGGTCTGCCCCACTATGACGGCACAATCCCCAGTTTTGGGAAACTAAGTGGCATTGGGCGAAAGCACCTGCGCCACTTCCTATGCCGTGCGTCGGCAGGAGTGCCGACGCGGCACGCATGAGTGCGTGCGCTACGTGCGGCCTCGAAGCTTGCCGAGCTGACGGCGATCACGTTTCGATGGCTTGCCTTCCCGCGATCCTTCAAAATGCGGCATGGCTTTTCGCTCCTCCGCCAGCTGGAGACGCAACTGCTGGCTGGCTTCTGTCTCACGGTACAGGGTCCGCGCTATGGGGGCCGGGCCGCGCATCTCACTGAGGCCGAGTACCTCAACTTGAAAGGCGCCGCTAGGGTTTTTGACCTGTAACAAGTCGCCAATATGGACCTCGCGCGAAGCCTTGGCCAGTTGTCCGTTGGATTCGATCCTGCCGAGCTCGCATGCTTTCGCGGAGAGCGAGCGCGTCTTGAAGAACCGGGCGGCGAAGAGCCACTTGTCCATCCTCACGCTGGTCACGATCCTATTCTCTAATGTCGCCTATGCCTGTAGAGCGCAGGGTCCACCGCCGCAGCCATGGCGGACTCATCGCGGCCGTCCAGGAAACGCGAAATCTCGTGCGACCACCTCGTCGGGTTGGGGATGACATCAGCGTACGGGACTGTGAGTATTTGCATGTTGGCGCGACGAGACGGCTATTGTTTCGCTTTCACGAGTTCCACGGACAGGGCGGATAAAATTCGCTCGCGATCCTGAAGCGCGGCGGGATCGTTCTTCGAACGCAGCATGTCTTGCTGTGATTCGAATACTTCCACGAGATCGCGCTCCAAGAAAACGATTCTGTATTCGATGTCGTTTGGGAGATGACGGAGCAGGCGGTAAATAATCTTCACGGCTCGCCCCCGCGCGGCTTCCACCCACGAAGAGTCCTCTGCCAGGTGCTTCACCGGCTCATATTCAAAATATCCTCGCGGATTGTGCAGATCCGCAGGACGCCGTTCATCGGTGAGCAGCGGCATTCCCCCGGCGCGGCATGCCGCTTACGATGGTGACGTATTCACGCATATCTGCCGAACGTAAGTGCGCTGGCTGTTGAGATAGCCAGAAACCAGAAACTCCAGGACTCCGATTTCGGATAATCCACTTCCACCTGCGCTACAGCTCATACTTGCACGACATCGCCATCGCGCGCCGTGAGCGAATAGAGAACGGGCGCGAGGAAAATGGACAGCAGCAGTCGCGATAGCAGACCGCCGACGATCACGATGGCGAACGGCTTCTGGGAATCGCTGCCGATTCCAGTGGACATGGCGGCCGGCAGCAGTCCGAAACAAGCCACCAGCGCAGTCATCAGAATAGGACGCAGGCGCAGGAGCGAGGCATCCAACGTTGCACTCGGAATGTCTCGCCCCTCCTGCCGCAATTTATTGATGAAGGAGTATAGGATGACGCTGGTCTGGACAGCGACACCCATCAGCGCTACGAAACCGAGCATCGACGAGACGCTGAAGTTAGTTCCAGTCAGCCACAGCGCCAGCAAACCTCCTACTGGTTCCGTGATCAGCACACTGATGAGAATGATAAGCGGGAACTTCAGATTGCCGTATAGCGCGAACAGGATCAGCAGAATCAGCAGCACAGTCAGCGGCAGAATGATCTTCATCTGATCGACGGATGCCAGGTAGTCCTTGTATTCTCCGCCCCAATCGAACGAATAGCCGATGGGAAGTTTGACGCTCTGGGCCACTTTCTGACGGGCTTCCCCAACCGCGCTGGCCAGGTCGCGCCCGTCCACGGCGAACTGGATGCCGATATAGCGGGAGTTCGATTCGCGATATATGAACGAGGCGCCGTTTTCTACCTTGATGTCGGCGAACTGGCTGAGGGGAAGAAACTGGCCGTCGGGCGTCGCGATCAGCAGATTTTTGATGGCATCCATATTTTTGCGGAACGGTTCTTGCATGCGGACCACCAGGTCGAACTGGCGCTCGCCCTGTATGACTTGAGTTGCCGCGGTGCCACCCAATCCGGTTTCGACTAAGGTATTGACGTCGGCGACGTTCAGACCATAGCGAGCGATTTTGGCGCGATCGGGCACGATGGTGAGGCTCGGCTGGCCCAGTTCTCGCACCAGCACGATGTGGCCAATGCCGGGGACCTTGGAGATGATATCCTTCACCTGCTTGGCCTTGTCTTCCAAAATGTTCAGATCGGAGCCGAAGATCTTGACGGCCAGCGCGCTCTTCAACCCGGTCTCGGCTTCGTCTACGGCGTCCTCGGCGGGCTGGGTGTAATTGAAAATGATTCCGGGAAAGGTAGAGAGCTTTTTGTTTATCGCTTCTATGAGTCGCGGCTTGGTATGGATCTCGCCGTTCCAGGCCGAATCGTAGTACGGTTTCAGCCCTACGTAGAATTCGTTATTGTAAAAACCGGTCGAGTCTGTTCCGTCGTCGGGACGTCCGAGTTCGTTCGCTACCGTCGTCACTTGGGGGAAGCTTTTTAGTATGTTCCGAATCTGGGGCGAAAGCTTCGATGCTTCATCGAAAGAAATCGTATAAGGCGTCGTGGCGCGCACCCACAGCGCTCCTTCATCCAGGTGCGGCATAAACTCTCCGCCGATGGATGGAATGAGCAGTAGCGAAGCGCCAAAAACCAATAAGCAAAAGGTCACCGTCACCGCCCGGTTGCGCAGGCACCAGCCCAGCATTTTGCCATACCCCGCGCGAAGGTGTTCGAAGAAGCGCACCTCGGGCTCGTGCACGTGCTTACGCAGGAAGTAGGCGCACAACACCGGCAACAGCGTCAGGGCGCAGAGCAGCGCGCCGACCAGTGCAAAGGACATGGTGTCGGCCATGGGCTGGAAGAGCCTTCCCGAAGGTCCGGTCAGCACATAGATCGGAAGGTAACCGGCAATGATCACGGAGACGGCGTAGAAGATGGGGCGTTCCACATCGTGCGCTGCTGCACGGATGACGCCGAGTAGATTGTAGTCGTCTCCTTGTCGCGCCGCCAATTCGCGGAAAATATTTTCCACCATTACGACCGAGCCGTCCACGATGATTCCGAAGTCGATTGCGCCGATTGAAAGAAGATTCGCGGGAATGTGCCTCCAATCCAGGCAAATGAAGGCGAATAGCAGGGAAAATGGAATGGTGGCGGCGACGATTAGCGCTGTTCGCACGCTAAACAGCAGCAGACCGAGAATCACCAACACTACGGCCATGCCGCGCAGCAGGTTACGTTCGACGGTGCGAGTGGTTTCCTCAATCAGGTATTGACGGTCATAGTAAGGCACCACTTTCACGTCCGGCGGCAGGACACGTTGGTTCAGTTCGTCGGTCATCTTCTCAACCTTGTTGAGGATCACCTGGGCCTGCTCGCCGACGCGCATCAGGATGACGCCTTCCACAGCGTCATCCTGCTTCATAAATCCGAACTCGCCCAGGCGCACGGCGTAGCCGATCTCCACCTGGGCGACGTCGCGCACGTAGACGGGAATGCCATTGTGCGTACTTAATACGATGTTTCCAATGTCGGCGGTATTTCTGACCAGTCCGAGTCCACGAATGTAATAGAACTGTCCGCCTTGCGAATAAAAACCGCCGCCGGCGTTGGCATTGTTGTTGCTGAGTTGTTGCACTACCTGCGAGATGGGGATGCCATAGGAGAACAACTTGTTCGGGTCAAGCAGCACCTGATATTGCATGGTGGTGCCGCCGAACCCGGAATCGTCCGCCACGCCCTGTATGGAACGATAGCGGCGTTCCAGCACCCAGTCCTCAATGGTCTTCAATTCCTGGGGAGAGCGGTCCGTGCTCTGCAACACGTAGCGATAGATCAACCCGCTGGGGCTGAACAGGGGCGAAAGGGACGGCGTTACGCCTTGCGGCACGGTTGCATCCGTTACGCGCTCGAAGGCCTGCTCGCGAACGAAGTAAGGATCGGTGCTGTACTGAAAATTCATCTGGACTGAGGAAAGGCCGTATAGCGAGATGGAACGGAGGGCATCCAACTTGGGAATACCGTTCATCTCGAGCTCGATGGGGATGGTGATGAGCCGCTCCACTTCCTCAGCCGCGTGGCCGGGCCATTGCGTGATGATCTCGACGTGCGGCGGGGAAAGATCCGGGTATGCGTCGATGGGCAAATTCCGGAACGAGACCACGCCCCAGATCATCAGCATGATGGAAGCCGTAACAACCAGGAACCGCTGCGAAAGGGCGAAGGAAACGATGCGCGCAATCATGAAGTAGGGTTACTGGTAGCTGTTCGCGAACTGCAGGAAGACGCTGCCTTCGGATACCACGTTTTCCCCCTTCTTGAGTCCGCTTAAGATCTCTTGCTCGTCGTTCTGCTGCGCGCCAACGGTTACCAGCCGCTGTGCGAACTTGCCGGGCTGCATCTCGACATACACGAAAGGTTCGTTCTGTTCATTGTGAAGCACGGCTGAAACCGGAACCGCGAGGACGTTTTTTTGTGTTCGGGTGTGGATGACGGCATCAATGAAGCTGTCCTTCTTCAGTAGCCCGCCTGGATTTTGGGTGACAATCCGAACCGGTGTGGTGCGAGTGGCCGGATCCATCATAGATCCGATGTACGAGAGCACGCCGTGGAACTTCTGGGCGAATGCCGGATTGCTTTCTTCCACCGTATCGCCTAGCCGAACCGAAGGCAGGTCGCGGTCGAAGATATGTCCTTGGACCCAGACTGTCGAAACATCGCTGATCATAAAGCAGATTGTCGCGCCCGCCTGTATTAGCTGGCCTGGCGAAACCAGTTTCTGCACCACGACGCCGGCGATGGGCGCGAATACGGCCAGTTCCGGGGAAATGGCCACGTTCTGATGCTCAGCCTGATCGATCTCCTGCTTGGTTACGCCGAAAATCCTAAGTGCCTGCAGGCTGTTCTGGACGTCGGTGGCAGCGTCGTTGAAGTCCGCCTGGGCGGCTTCCAGATCTTTTTGGGCGACGGCGCCGCGGTCGAGCAATATTTGGGTGCGGTCCATGGTGCGCTTAGCCAACTGCTCCTGGTTCCGCGCTTTCCTATACGTGGAGATCGCGTTGGCGACATCGGGGCTGGACACATAAAGCAAAGGCTCTCCCGCTTTCACCCGAGCGCCGGTATCCACCAGAATGCGGGAAATCGGGCCGTTTACCTGTGTGATGGCTTGCGTGGTATGATCGGCGTCCCAATCGACAGTGCCGGTCGTATGGATCGCAATGGCCCAGTTTGAGGTCTCAACCGGAACAATCCGCAGGTGCGGAAGCTGTTCGCGGGATACGGTGAAAAGGCCGGGCTGAGGGGCGGCCTGACTCTCATTGGAGGCCGTACCTTTCGCTTCCTTCGACGGTGCGCAAGAGGAGAGGAACGCAGCGAGCGTCAGAATGGGAACCAGGGCGCCGAATTTATTCATCAAATGATCACGCGCCCCTTCGGGGCGGCCGGGCGGCGATGTGGGCAAGAATCGGTGGCATTCTCAAATTAGCTGGAAGTTACAATCTATTTTAGACGGATGGAGCGGGTCACGGGGTTTCAGATGATTCGAGCGCGCCAGCAAAATTCCGGGCGAGCGCGGCTGGCCGCTGGATTCGTGGTGCTGGCGCTATGCGGAAAGATCTACGCCGCTGGGCCCACGCCGGTGATTCTGATTTCCATCGACACATTGCGTGCCGATCACTTGACCGCTTACGGCTACCGCGCGGTCCAGACGCCGAATATCGATGCGTTCGCCGATCAAGGGACGCTCTTTGCCCACACTGATTCACAAATTCCGCTGACGCTTCCGTCGCACGCTTCGCTTTTCACATCCACCTATCCATTTCAAAACCGCATTGAAGAAAACGCCGAGCGCGTGCCGGCCGGCGCGGTTACGCTGGGGTCCGTTCTGAAATCGCATGGTTACAAGACGGCCGCGTTTGTCGCGAGCGTTTTTCTGGAGAAGGAGATGGGCCTGGATCAGGGCTTCGACTTCTACGACAGTCCCTTCCGGTTCGAGGCGTTCTCGCCGCTATCGGGGTCGATGTTTTTTGGCGGCGCTTCGCGCAATCCTTATGCGGCCAGAGATCGGCGCGATGGCGCACTGGCGGTGCGCGCGGCGTTGGAATGGTTGGCGGCGAACCGCGATCAGCCGGTATTTGTTTTTCTGCACCTGTACGATTTGCACAAGCCGTACAAACTTGCTAGCTATGACGCGGAAGTTCGTTATACGGATCAGGTGCTAGGAACATTCCGGAAAGGCTTGGTTGCGGGCGGTTGGTGGGACAGATCTTTGGTGGTTCTGCTGTCGGATCACGGCGAAAGCCTGGGCGAGCATGGCGAGGCGAGCCATGGGTATTTCATTTATCAAAGCACGCTGGCCGTGCCGCTGATTTTTCATTGGCCGGCCGGGAGCCGGCAGTTGCATCCGCGGGAGGAGCAACCTGCGGGATTGATCGATGTCGCGCCAACGATTCTGGATTTCTTGCATTTGCCCGCTCCGCCGTCGTTTGAGGGCGTCAGTTTGTTGGCGGCGAAAACGGGACACCCGATTTACGCGGAGAGCCTGCATGCCCACGATTCGTTCGGTTGGTCGCCGCTGCGGAGCGTGCGCGAGGGCAACTACAAATACATTCAGGCTCCCAAGCCGGAGCTTTATAATCTGCGGGAGGATCCGGGCGAGAAGCTTAACATTGCGGACAAAAATCCGGCCGAGGCGCGCAAGCTGCGAGCGGAGCTGGGAAAGTTGGTGGCTCGGTACGGTGCGAAACAGCCGGCCCCCGCGGGCAACCTCACGCCCGAGACGCGTGCGTTGCTCGGTTCCCTTGGATATCTCGCGCCGGGGCCGGGCACGCAACTCGAAGGATCGGGCGCTGATCCCAAAGACCGGCTTCCTGAATTTCAGCTCTACGAACGTGCCATGGTGTATTTGTACGAACGTCGTGTGAACGAAGCGATTGGCGCATTGCGAGAACTTCTCGCTCATGATCCGCACAACACGCTCGCGCGCCGCGATCTGGGGGACTGTTACTTGCAAGAGCACGCGTATGCGCAAGCGCGGGTTCAGTTCCAGCAGGTTATAGCGGCTGCGCCGGATGATTACGTGTCGCAGTATGAGCTGGGAATTGCGGACGAGCATTTGGGGTCCTGGAAGGAAGCTGAGGAGCATCTTGAAACGGCCTGCCGTTTGGCTCCGGAAGCTGCGCAATGCCGCAAGGAATTGGAGATCGTTCGGCAGAAACTGTCAGGCAAGAACTGAGTGGAGGGCCTAGATAAATTTGAACAAGCGCCCCCAACGTCTTCGGTGAGGCCCGGCCTGCTTTCCGTTGGTGACATCTTCGGTAGTCTGATCCACGGAGTCATAGATCAGTAGAGGCTTGCCAATCACGTCGCTGGAGCTAATGAAGCCCCAGTATCTGCTATCGAACGAGTTGTCACGATTGTCGCCCAAAACGAAATACTTTCCTTTGGGCACGACAACTTCGCCGTTCACCACGTTATTCTTTAGCATTTCGCGCGCGGCGTCCACGACTGCGTCGGCTTCCGGTTCACTGGGAAATTTGTCCTGGTAGGAATCGGGATAGTCATTCTTGTGGATTGCATAAGGCTCGCTGAGCTCAACTCCGTTTCGATAAACGACCTTCTTGGAGATTCTAATGCGGTCTCCCGGAACACCGATCACCCGCTTGATAAACGTCTGATGCCGATCGATTGGATAGATGAAGACAATCATGTCCCCGGGCATCGGCTTTGGTCTTGGGAAGCGTTGAGCCAGAATGTGATCCCCAATAAGAAGCGTATTCTCCATGGTGCCTGTTGGGATCACAAAGGCTTGAACTAAAATGAGCGGCACGGCGGTCAGAACTGAAACTGCGATCCATGGCCATGGCCGCCCGCGTTGAGTTCCGAGAACGGCAAGTGATCTCTGGGTCCATGGCGTTCATTGCTTGTACACCTTGCCATCCTTCATCACGAACTGGACATTCTCCAAAAGGCTAACGTTCTCAAGTGGGTCGCCGGACACCGCGATCACGTCCGCATATTTGCCGGGCTTGATGGATCCCAGTTCGTTGCCGCGCCCTAGTAAATCTGCAGCCGAGGAGGTTGCCGATTGAATGGCCTGCATCGGCGTCATGCCGTACTTCACCATCCACGCGAACTGTTTCGCGTTCTGCCCGTACGCGCACACTCCGGCATCGGTGCCGAATGACATCTTGACGCCAGCTTGCACCGCTTTCCGGAAATTATCCCGTTGCATTTGTCCCAGTTCCCGGTCGTGGTCGAGAAAATCTTTTGGCATCTTGCCATTCCGCCCATCTTCCTGGATGCATTCTTCGTCGTAGATATCCATGTCGAGATAAATGCCGTGCTGTTTGGCGAGCGCGATGCCCTCATCATCGATCATGGTGGCATGCTCCACGGACGCTACGCCCGCGCGGATGGCATTCTTGATACCTGACGGAGAGTGCGCGTGAGCTTCCACGCGCAGGCCGAAATGGCTGGCCTCGTCGACCGCGGCCTGCAACTCTTCGAGCGTGAACTCCTGTGAGTTTGGATTGCTGCCGTGAGTCAAGACGGCTCCCGAGGAGAGCACCTTAATGTGGTCGGCGCCCTGGTGCGCCAGCAGACGGACTTTCTGGCGAACCTCCCAGGGACTGTTCGCTTCTCCATAATGGAAATCCCAGGGAAGTTGGATGTCGGGCGCGAAGCCGGTCATCGCGCCTGCGCCGCCCGTGATAGTGATATAGGCGCCGGCTACATACATGCGCGGTCCGATGATATCGCCGCGATTGATGGCGTCGCGCAGAGCCACGTCGTTCAGCGCGCGATACACGCCGACGTCTCGCACTGTGGTGAACCCAGCCTCCAGAGTGACACGCGCGTTGGGCACGGATTCCAGGACGACACGCGCGGCGCTTTTCTTAAGTTGAGAAATCGGATCGCCTTCACCGTGCGCGCCGTCGGCGAGGTGGGTATGGCAGTCGATCAAGCCGGGTAGTACGGTCATCCGGGAAAGATCGATTACGGTGGCTCCCTCGGGTATCGCTAGACCTTGGCCTACGGCTTCTACTTTGTTGGCGCGAATCAGGATCACCTGACCGGTGAGAACCGCGCCACGGTCAGGATCGATCAAGCGGCCGGCTTTGATGGCCGTCACTTGCGCGGCGGCGGCCGCTGCACAGCAAACGAATATCCAAGTTAAGTTGCGCGTACGCAAATTATATCCAGACTAAAGGAGCAGAGGCGCGGCGGCGCCGATCACGGTTGCGCGCCAGCCTAGAGAGGCCTTCACCACTTCGACGCGCGCGCGGGCCTCGGTATTCACCGTCCGACGGAACGCTGCTTCCGCGGCTGGCAGCACTAGGTGTTCGGCTTCGGCTAATCCGCCGGCCAGCACGATGCGGTCAGGAAAAAAGATTTGCGAGAGCGACGCCATCGCGATTCCCAGCGCGCGTCCGGCGGCCGCAAGTTCGGTCACCGCGCGGGTGTCGCCCTTGCGCGCATTCTCGATCACTTCGCGAAGCGTCGCGCCGCTTTGTGCATTTTGTACTATGGTGCGCTCAGAGACCATGGCTTCCGCGCATCCGCGTCCACCGCACGGGCACTCGGGACCGTTCGCGTCTACTACTACGTGTCCTGCGTCGCCGATGCATTCGCCCATGAAGCGGACCAGCGCGCCGTCGATGATCATTCCAACGCCAAGACCCGTGCCAGCCACCAGGCACAAGAAACGTTGCGATCCGCGTCCTGCACCAAAGCGGTATTCGCCCAGGCACGAAGCATTCGAATCCACTTCGAGGGCGACGGTGACGCCCAATGCATCGGCCATCGCGTCGCGTAGCGGGAAACCCTCCAGCCACTGAAGGTTCGGGTTATAGCTAAGCCGGTCGCGTGCGGAATTGATGAATCCGGCAACGGCTACTCCTGCGCCTCGAAGGGTCGCCGCGCCTCGGCATCGTCCCGCTGCTTCGCGGATGTTCGCGATCAAGGCGGCTTGGTCGCGACCAGTGGGGAATGTTTCGATTCCCGCCACATCTCCACCATCGTTAACCAGCGCGACTTTGGTGTTGGTGCCACCGATGTCCACGCCCAGAGCAAACTGGATCACGGTTTTTCGAAACCAGTTTCAGCAAGTGTTACCAATGTCGCGTAGCGGAAATCACCGGGGTCGATGCCTTTGGCTTCCGCCAGGCGGCAGGACTCGATTTGAGGGGAAACAATTTCGATCATCGGCTCGAACGGCGATGGGACGCCGCGCGGCTGGCACACGCGTACCTTGCCGCCCATGCTCTCGATGTCGCTGGCTAGCGCCAGGTCGATGTCGCGCGTCGCCGCTTGCGACGCGAACACGATCGCTCTGAAATGTTTGTCGACTATTTCCACCGGGCCATGCCGGAAGAGCGCGGCGGCCAGGCCAGCCGACGGAGTGCGTGCAGCTTCGTTGAATAAAAGCGCGCCTTCACGAACGGATGCTAGTGAGGGTCCACGTCCCAGCAGATGCACAACTTCCGCGCCTGCTAGAAATTCGTTCCAATCTTCGCTTTTGGCTTGCTCCTGCTCGATTGCTTTCGCGAGCGAATCCGTTGCGCCTCGGAGTGCCTCCCGCCATTTGTCGTCAGGCTCATTGAGCACCGCTGCGGCGAGCAGTAGCAGCGTGGCCATTGTTCCCGTGTATGTTTGAACGGCCACCATCCGGTCGGCTTCACTGTTTATGAAGATGGAGTGCTTTGCTTCACGAGCCAGCAGGCTCTCGCGAACATTGGTGACGCCGATGGAAATCGACTTGAGGCGCGGCAGTAGCTTGACAATTTCGATGGTCTCGCCCGACCTCGAAACCAGCACTACGGCGCCTGCGGGTGGCCATCCAGTTCCGAAATGCAGCCATTCGGATGTTTCGACGACCTCGGCCGGGAAACCCTGGGATTGCAGGTAGTACGCGGCCGGTATCGCCGCCGACATGGAGCTGCCCATGCCCGTGAATACGACGCTTCCAGCGGATCGGATAGCTGCGGCAGCCGCGCGCAATTCCTCCGCGCCTTCCCCAAATTGATGATCCGCAACGCACCCGAGCGACAAAGGCTGGTTGCGGATGTTGTCGAGCATTACCGATGGCTTCATTTCGCTTGCCCAACGCCGCGCCATCCATCGATCGGCTTGCGCAATCCCGCAGGACGATAAGGCAGCGCGATTTTCGATCCCTGCCCCGCCGATGCGTAGCCCGCGCAGATGATTTCCAATACAACGCGTCCATCTTCGCCGGTTGCCTGCGATGTTTCCTTGCCGCGCACGCAACGCGCGAAGTGCCGCATCTCGTGCGGGAAACCATAATTCCAAAGCTCGTCGAAAACCGGATAGCTCCAGCCGCTGGTGGAGGGCGCCTTCTCCACAGCATAGCCGTATCCGCGCTCGCTGTAGGTGGGCAGCGCGTTGCCCATGTGCAGATTGCCGTAGGACACGCCTTGGTCGCCATAAACTTCGATGCGATCGTCCATGCCTCCGCGCTTGGCCCAACTGTTTTCCACCATTCCCACGGCGCCGTTGGCGAACTCGATAATACCGATGGTCTCGTCGTCGCCGATGGTCTTGTCCTTGTGAACGTAGGTGCCCATCTGGCAGTAAACGGATTCCACCTTCGGACGTCCCAGAAACCAGTAGCAGAACGCGATTCCGTGGCAGCCCATGTCCATCCATACTCCGCCGCCGGAACGTTCGACGTCCCAAAACCAGGCGGCGTGCGGGCCGAAATGTTTTTCGCTCTGCTTGATCAGATGCACTTTGCCGAACGCGCCCTGGTCCGCCATTTCCTTGGCCTTCACGTATTTCGGCGTGAAGAACAGTTCCTCCGCGTACATCAGCAGCACGCCTTGCTGCCGGCAGACATCGATCATCTCGTCTGCTTCTTCCAGCGTCATGCACAGAGGCTTTTCGCACACCACGTGCTTGCCCGCTCGCGCTATATCGCAGGTCATCTGCTTGTGCAGCGAGTTGGGCGCGGTGATGGTAACCATCTCGATATCGCTTTCCTTCAGCATCTCGCGGTAGTCCGAAAAAACGCGCGGAATGCGGTAGCGCGTGGCCAGTTCTTGGGCGTGTCCCGCCGTCGGCGACGCCACCGCCACTACTTCCGCTTCCTCCGGCATGATCTGAAATGATGCCGCGTGTATATCGGCTTCGAATTGCGATCCGATGATTCCAACCTTCACTCTGCCAGTTGCCATAGCTCCTCTTTCTTGAATTGTTGTTAAGTGTTCAGAATGCGTCCATTCGTCCGATCAAGGACGAACACTTTGTTTTCGCGATACGAGCGCACTGAGAGATCGATGGTGCTCATTACCTTGTGCCCCAGGTCCGCGGGACAATTGGGCTGCTGCCGGGAGCGGACGCAATCGAAGAAGTTGTCGACGTGTTTCTGGTCGCCTTCGTTGCCGACGTTTTCGATCACGACTTCGTCCTTGCCCCACTTCTTGCGGAATTCCTCTTTGAAGGGGGTTTCCGGGACCACGCGTGCGAAGTTGGTATCGCGGCCTTGCGGGCCTTCCCACTCGTCGCCGAGATGCACCGTGGCGTGCGTACCGCGCAGCAGCAGCGTTGGGCCAATCTCGTTCACCTGTGACGACTGCACCAGCATGGAGTACTTACCCGGATAGTCGGCGGCTGTGAGAAAGGTGTCCGGCACTTCTCGCCCATCATTGTAGACCCACAAACCGCCCATGCCGGAGACGCGCANNTGTTTCCAGTCGATGTGTGCATCCCCGCTCGCGTCCGGACCAGCGTCGGGCGTAATATCCCAATTCCAATCGCCCTTCGGATTGTTCCGGCTGTACGTGCCTTGCACGGCTACTACCTGACCGAGCGTTCCGGCTTCCACTATTTCGCGGATCTTGTGCCAGCGCGCCCAAGAGAGGGCTTGCACGCCGATCTGCATCACACGTTTCTTTTCGCGCACTGCCGCGGCAACCACGGCAGCTTCCTCAACGGTGTGCGTCATAGGCTTCTCGCAGTAGACATCGCAGCCGCGATCGAGCGCCAGAAGCGTAATAGGAGCGTGCCAATGGTCGGGTGTTGCGATCATTACGGCATCGATGTCTTTGCGATCCAGCAGTTCCTGGTGATGCGTGTATTGTTTCGCATCAGTTGCCTTTTTGGCCGCGCGCGATAGCCGGGCCTGGTAGACATCGCACAGAGCGACCACCGCGACGTCGTTCTTTTCGCCGGCCCGATGCAGCGCCATCTGGAGCAAGTAGGATCCTCGCGTGCCAAGTCCGATGACTGCTGTGTTGATGCGATCGTTTGCTCCGAGAATGCGTCCCCGCGTAGCGAGTGCCGCCGAAACACCTGCTACGCCGTGAACGAAATTACGCCGTGTGAGGCCGGTCTGCATGGGATGTCTCCTTCAGAAATGGAAATGAATCACAATTGTACTCCGCCGCGTCCAGCCACCCGATTGCCCGGCGGGCGAACCTAGGTGGTACGATGTGTGCCTATGGGCATCCACAAGCCCGTCGCTCGGACTGCTCTGTTATTGATCAGTGCGGCTCTCACCTACGCTGCGGACAAACGCGATTGGAAAGAGGGAACGCTTGTTTCAATGGAAACGGTTGAGCATCGCTACGAATGCGTAGTGTCGGATGGGGTGTATTCGTACACGATGGAATACGAGAGCCCGATAAAAGCCGTGGTGCACCGTCCGGTAAAATTCGTGATCGAGAGGGATCAGTTTATTCTGCTCGACGCAGACGGCCAAGAGCGCTCGGCGCGCATCGAGAAACGAGAGCGGGTACTTCTCGATTCGCAAGACCGTCCCTAGTGGGCTGAATCTTTACTGCCGTGCTTCGCCAGGAGTGGCGACGCGGCACGCAAGAGTNNCGTGCGCTACGCCGAACGCAACGGGATTATATAATCAATCCACGGACTATGGTGTCTAATCGTTTCGCGGGAATGCTGTTGCTTGTGACTGCTGCCCTCGGTGCTGACCCCAGCTACTTCCGCGATGTCCGGCCGATTATTCAACGCCAGTGCCAGGGCTGCCACCAGCCGAATATCAAGTCTTCGAATCTCGATCTGACATCTTACGAAGGCTTCCAGGCGGGCGGCCAACATGGACCCGGAGCGACCACGCTGCTCGGCTACATCACCGGCGAAATCAGGCCGCGGATGCCGCTCGGTCAGCCTCCGCTTCCCGTCGATCAGATCCAATTAATTCGCGAGTGGATTGCGGCTGGAGCCAAGGACGACACTCCGGCCGAAGCGCGCGAGGATCTCGCGGTCGACAAACCCATTGTGTACACGCAACCGCCCGTTATCAACGCGCTGGCCTTTTCGGCGGATGGCAAGAAGCTGGCCGTTTCGGGGAACCGGGAAATCCTGATCCATTCGCTCGAAGGCGCTGAGCCTCTGCGGCGACTGCCCGGTCTCTCGGATCGCATTCTGTCGCTGGTATTTTCGAAGGACGGCTCGACGTTGGTGGCCGCCGGGGGGACGGCCTCGCGGTTCGGCGAAGTTCAAATCTGGGATGTGGCCAGCGGGAAGTTGAAGCGTTCGCTAACACTGACTGGTGACACTGTTTTCGGCGCTTCGCTTTCGCCGGACGCTTCGAAGGTCGCGGTGGGCTGTACTGATAACTCCGTGCGCATCGTGGATGCTTCGAGCGGCAAGGAGCTTTTCAAGATCGGCAACCATGAGAATTGGGTGCTCGGGACGATCTTTGGTGTCGATGGCAAACGCATCGTGTCCGTCGGCCGTGATCGCGCGGCGAAGCTTACGGATGCTACGTCGGGTGCGTTTCTCGAAAACGTGAATCTGCTGCGGGGTGAATTGGCTGCCATCGCGCGCCATCCCTCCAAAGATGTCGTTGTGATTGGCGGCGAGGATCGCGTGCCCTACATATATATGATGGATCGGGCGCAGAACATGAAGATTGCCGACGATAGCACGCTGATCCGCAAGCTGGAACGTCAGGATGGTTCCATCGCCGCGTTGTCATGGTCCGCGGATGGTGCGCATATTGCGGTGGGCGGAGCGTCGCCTGAAGTCACTATCTACGATGCGGAGACTGGAAAGCGAACCGCAGCATGTAAGGGGCACCAGGCGGGCATCTATGCGGTCGCGTTTAGTCCCGATGGGCAGACGCTGGCGACTGGTGGATTTGACGGCGAGGTGCGGTTGTATCGCGTGGCGACTGGGGAATTGGCTAAGGAGTTTATTCCGGTTCCGATTACAGGTGGTGAAAACCTGCGGAGTCGGAGATGAGGAAGGTTTTTTTACACCCTTGCGTCGACACGAGTGTCGACGCGGCACGCAGGAGTGCGTGCGCCACGGGCACATTGATGGTACTGATTTGCTCGGCGGCGTTTGGCGGGGCGCCGGTCATCACGGAATTGCAGCCGCGTGGGGCTGAACGCGGGCACCCGTTCACTCTGACCATCATGGGCCGCGATCTGCCATCCGACGCGCGTATATTTTCTACTCTGCCGGCTTCATTCACGTTGGTGAAGGCGGATGTGCCGGCCATGCCGGGGCGATCCATTGAGTTTCTGGTTGAGCCAAAATCGGATGTTCCGCCGGGTGTCTATCCGGTTCGTATCGAATCCCCCAAGGGAATCTCGAACGTCCTGCTGTTTACCATCGGGACTTTTCCGGAGGTCACTGAAGAAGAATCGCGTCCTTACGCGCGTCCAAATTTAAACGATTCGATCGAGACCGCGGAACCGATCCAATCTTCGCCCGTGACCGTGAACGGGACGCTACGCGGTCCCGAGCGCGATGTTTTCCGCGTCTATGGCAAAGCCGGCGAGCGCCGGGTGTTCGAGGTGGAAGCTCGGCGCTGCGGATCGGCCATCGATCCCGTGTTGCGCATTTTGGATGGCAACGGCAAGCAACTCGCGATCAGCGATGACGCGCCGGGCGCCGGACTGGATGCACGGATCGACTTCACGTTCCCGCGTGAGGGCAACTATTACGTGGAAGTTCACGATGCCCGCTTCAGCAAGCAGACGCAGAATTTCTATCGCTTGAAGATGGGCAGCTACTCCTACGCCGACGGCATCTTCCCGCTGGGCGGCCGGCGCGGCGAAGCCACTGAGGTGACATTTTTCGGATCGAACCTCAAGACTCCGGTGAAGACAACGGTGGACCTCAGCAAGGTGGCTCCCGAAAACCGGCTCACCACGGTCGCGCTGCCCGATTCGCCGGTGCTGCCGGTGACATTTGCGGTCAGCGATCTTCCGGAACTTATGGGACCGATCGAAGGAGCGCTGCCGATACCAAGCGTGATGAATGGACGATTGGCGAAGCCGGGACAAATCGATCGCTATAAAATCCCGGTTGAACCTGAGGAAACGCTGCTGTTTGAGTTGCAGGCACGAGAGCTGGGAACGTCGCTACTCGAAGGTATCATCACTGTGTATGATGCGAGCGGCAAGAAACTCGACTCCGCCGGCGACAAGCCGCTGCCCGAGGATGTATTCGCGGTGCAGGGCAGCAGCCGCACCAGCAACGATCCGTTTCTGAATATCAAAGTTCCGAAGGACGTCCACGAGATCACCGTGACCGTGGAGGATTTGGCCGAGCGTGGCGGTCCGCTCTACGGATATCGGCTAACCACGCGCAAGGAAGCCGAGGATTTCCGGCTGGCCCTTGCGGAGCCCTACGTGAACATTCCTGCCGGCGGAACGGCGATATTAAACGTGGTGGCTGATCGGCGCGGATACGACGGGCCCATCCAACTTACCATTCCCGATCTTCCCCAAGGAATTCAGATGGACGGCGGATTGATACCGCGCGAAAATGTCGTTAACAACAACCGCAGCTTTAACAGGGAGGGCGTACTGACTCTGACAGCGGCTTCGAATGTGGAGCTGTCCTCGCGGCAACTCGTGATTTGGGGTGAAGGCAAACTTTCCGATGGTGCGACTATCCGCCGGCGCGCGCAGACCCGGGGCATGGTTGTTGGTGTCGCCGGCGCGACAGCACAGGGTGTGGTGGACCGCCAGCGTCCCGTCTCCGCTCCCTGGCTGAATTTCGATCTTCCAGCCGCCATTTCCGAGCCTCCGCCCGCAACGCTCGAAGTTAAGCAGACCGGGCTCACGCGAATGGAAGAAGGCGGCCGCTATGAATTCACGTATGCGTGGAATCTCAAAACGGGCACGCCTCCCAAAGACGTGGACGTGGAAATTGTGGGCGCGCGCGACATACGCATCACGGATATGAAGCAGTCGGAGAAAGGCGGCACCTTCATTGTCAACACTACGAAGGCCACCGATCCGGCGCGATACGATTTATATATCAATGGCATGTTGAAGACAGACGGCGGCGAGGAAAAGATCGTTTCCCGGCCGATTGCATTCGAAGTTACCGGAGGGGGCAAATGAGATTTTCGATTACGCTGCTTGCTGCTACGTCGCTGTTCGGCGCCGCTGACGCTCCTAAAGTGAATTTCGTTCGCGATGTGGCTCCCGTTCTTAACAAGGCCGGCTGCATGTCGGGGACCTGTCACGGGGCGGCCAAAGGCAAGAACGGATTCAAGCTCTCGCTGCGCGGTTATGATCCGCAATTCGATTACGAGGCGCTGCTTTACGATTTGGGTGGCCGCCGCTTCAATCGCGCTGATCCAGGCCGCAGCCTGATGCTGACCAAGCCGACCCAACAGGTGGCCCACGGTGGCGGGTTGCGTTTTGAGATCAACTCGGACTACTACAAGATCATCTATAACTGGATCGCGCAGGGCGTCCCCTATGGTGATCCTGCAAAAGATTCTGTGAAGAGCCTGGACGTGGAGCCGAAAGAGATCTTCATGGAGAAACCGGGTGGGACCACGACGGTGAAGATTGTCGCGACGTTCAACGATGGCGGTACGCGCGACGTTACGCGGGAGGCGAACATCGATAGCAACATTCCCGATGTGGCGGCGGTGGGCGATAAGGCCGATATTAAGGGCGCGCGCATCGGTGAGGCAACACTCCTGGTACGCTATCAGGGAAAATTCACTTCCGTTCCGGTTACCATTCTCAATCCGGCGCCGGGATTCGCCTGGAAGCAGGTTCCGCAAAACAATTACATCGACCAGTTGATTGACGCGAAACTCCAGCGCTTGAAGATTCAGCCTTCCGGCTTGGTGGATGATGCCGGATTCCTGCGCCGCGTGTCGCTGGATCTCACCGGCCAGTTGCCGGACCCCAATGAGGTCCGCGCTTTTATTGCTGATACGACGCCGGCTAAAGTGAAACGCATCCGCCTGATCGAAAAGCTGATCGCGAGTCCCGCGTTCATCGATCATTGGACCCTGAAATGGGGAGATCTGCTGCAGGCCAATCGCAAGTATCTCGGCGAGAAGGGCGTGTACGAATTCGACGAGTGGATTCGCGAATCGTTCACCGCGAACAAGCCCTACGACAAAATGGTGCGCGAGATTCTATCGTCGAGTGGCAGTTCCAACCAGAATCCAGCCGCCAATTTCTTCCGCGTCACGCGCGATCCAAAGCCGACCATGGAAAAGACTACACAAGTATTTCTGGGCGTCCGCATGGTGTGCGCGCAGTGCCACGATCATCCGTTCGAGCGCTGGACCCAGAATCAATATTACGAGATGTCGGCGTTTTATTCGGCGCTCGGCATCCGGCCTGGCTATGAGGTTGGCGAAGAGATCATTTACAACCAGCGCGCCGATTTCGACATGAAACATCCCAAGGATGGGCGCGTGATGAAGCCGGCTTTCATCGTGCCCGCGTCCTACGGGAGCACAGGTCCCGTTCCCACGGATTCCCACCGGCGCACGGCGTTGGCGGAGTGGGTGACTTCCCGGGACAATCCCTTCTTTGCTAAATCCACCGTCAACCGCGTGTGGAGTTATTTCTTCGGCCGCGGGATTATCGATCCGGTGGATGACATTCGCGCTTCGAATCCACCCAGCAATCCCGCATTGTTGGACGCGCTCACTAAGGACTTCCTGGATCATAACTTCGATCTTCGGCAGCTCATGCGCACCATCACCAATTCGCGCACTTATCAGGCCAGCATGACAACTAACGAATGGAACGCGGGCGATGCGGACAACTTCTCGCATGCCATTCCGCGCCGTCTGGCAGCCGAAGAATTGCTGGACGCATTAACGCTTGCTACGGGTGTGCGGCCTAACCTTCCTGAAGTACCGCCGGATACGCGCGCCGAGCAGTTGCCCGATCCGCATGTTGGGAAGGACGGCTTTCTGGATCTGTTCGGACGTCCTTCGCGCGAATCGTCGTGTGAGTGCGAGCGCCGCAGCGATATCAGCCTTCCGCAAGCTCTGAATCTAGTGAACGGGCAAACCATTTCCGACGCTGTCGCGGGCGGCAATGGCCGCGTTGCGAAAGCGATTCTGAGCGGCAAATCGGACCACGATCTGGTCGAAGAATTATACTTGGCTTCCTTCAGCCGCACGCCTACCGCGGCCGAAGCAGAGCTTGGATTGAAGTATCTCAGCTCCGGATCACGTGGCCGGGCGGCGCTGGCGCAAGATCTGCTNNATCGGCCTCTTCGGTTTGAATCTCGCGCAGTTTCTTTCTTGGCAGGGCGCCGCGAAAGGCGCCAGCAAACTGGAGGGCTCGCGCGGATTCGGTAGCGCGAAATCCGTGATCATGGTTTTTCTGCAGGGCGGACCGAGTCACATCGATATCTGGGACCCCAAGCCGGACGCGCCTCTCAACATCCGTGGCGAGTTCAAGCCTATCAAGACCAAGATCCCCGGAACGAACATCAGCGAAACCATGCCGATGATGGCGGATGCCATTAGCAAAGCGACGCTGATCCGTTCCATGAGCTACACGCCTAACGGTCTTTTCAATCACACCGCGGCGATTTATCAAATGTTGACCGGCTATCCGCCGGATCGAGTTTCACCGTCGGGTCAGTTGGAGCCTCCGAGTCCCGCGGATTTCCCAACCGCCGGCAGCCACGTGTCGAAATTGAAGCCGCCCACGGAAGCGGTGTTGCCGTTCGTGGAGCTGCCGCGTCCCTTGCAGGAATCGGGCGTGATCGGGAAAGGCGGAGCGGCCGGTTTTCTCGGCAAGGCCTATGATCCTTACCGGATGTATCAGGATCCGGCCAAGCCGCTTCAGATCGACGATCTTTCGTTGCGCAAGGACATCAGCGCCGATCGTTTGAAGGATCGTTTCGAACTCCTGAAGGGTATTAACGGCTCCATGCCGGATCTGGAGAAAGCGCTCCATTCGCAGGCTATTGACGAATATTACGGGAAAGCTTTCGATCTGGTGCTTTCGGGCAAGGCGCGCGACGCATTTGATTTGTCCAAGGAATCGGACAAAATGCGCGAGCGTTACGGGATGACGACGTTCGGTCAAGGGCTGTTGCTCTCGCGGCGATTGATCGAGGCCGGTACGCGATTTGTTCAGATGAACTGGCCGGCGGTGGCGAACGGCAATCCTGAAATCGATGCCTGGGACACGCACGCCGCTAATTTCGGACCGCTCAAGAATCTGCATTGCCCGAAGCTGGATCGCGGACTTTCGGCATTGCTCGAAGACATGGACGATCGCGGCTTGCTCAAAGAGACGCTGGTTGTCGCAGTTGGAGAATTTGGCCGCTC
>PMUN01000119.1 GCA_003166875.1 Bryobacterales bacterium
TCTGATACAGATCTAAGACTTGGAAGGAATTGTGGCCAAGCTGAAGCACGGGCGCTACGGTGAGGGCTGGTTCAAGATCCGGAATCCGGGCTATTCACAACGCGAGGGGCGGAGGGAGTTGTTTGAGAGGAAGCATGGCCGCTGACCTGAGTTAGTGCGGGTTTACCACGACCAACATCTTAGCCGTTAACGCTTCAAACGGCGCTGGAAGCCTCGGAGCGGGGGTGGGAAGAGTGGCATAGTGCGAGGCGGTGTCAAATTCGCAGGGCAAACGCGGTACCCATCATACTATTCGATTTGAATGCCTCTTTAAATACCGCATGTGAGGGTTTTTGGTCCTGTTCTACGCCTCCCTTCCATGAGAAACTTTACGCTCGTATCCATGATGGCCGTGGCAATTTTGTTCTCCGCCTGGCCTGCAGTAGCCGATCCACTTCTAGACTTCAACATTGACATTGTCTGGGGAACCTTGACGGTCCAAACGGGCAGTGGCACCGTGCTGCAAACGTTCAACGATCTTGGCTCCAGTCAGACGCTTCCCACCGATCTAGCCGACTTAATCGCCGCTGAACCGATTGCGCCGACATACGTTCAGACTGCCGAGGCAGCACGAGAGGCAGCACGGAAAAAGGACAATTTCATCGGGGTGCTTGGCGCTGGCGACATCACCGGGATTGGGAAGCTGCTCAATGACGATCCTGGTCTGATCGCAATCAAGGGCGAGAATGACGAGACGCCTTTGCACTGGGCGGCAAAAAACGGCCGCCAGGTTGTGGCGGAATTGCTTCTGACGAAGGGGGCCGACGTCAATGCTCGGAACGGATATGATGAAACGCCGTTGCACCTGGCGGCGTTTCGCGGCGACAGGGCCATGGCGGAATTGCTGATGTCCAAAGGGGCCGACGTCAATGCCGAAAAGCGTGTAGTCCCCCCGGCGTCACCTGTGCCCCGACGTGGGGAAGAACTTCCACCCGAAAGGAGCCAGGCTAGCGAACCAGGCGGCGGGACATAGGGCCGATTAAGGCGAGTTATTCGTCGAAAAGGTACCGAAAAGTATACGTTTGGTACCGAAGTGGGCCGTAACTGCTTGATGCGTGGCAGTTTCTGGGGCCTGCCAAAACTGGGAGCGCTCGGCAAAATCCACCTACTCTCCAACGCGGCCTCCGTTTGGCCCGGTGCGTTCGGATAGCGCAGAAGGGTGTATACTCAGGTGCAGCCGGGATGCCAAAATCGACATCCTGGCTCAAGTCTGAGGAGCGTCGAATGCACACGCGATATACAACGGGCCTGTTCGTTCTGGCTGTTCTCACACTGGGGATGCTTGCAGGACACTCGGCATGGGCACAAGGGAGTAGTGCGGAGAAGGCGGTCACTCAGCTAGAGAAGGAGTGGAATCAATGCCTCGTAAGCGGTGACGCATCCGTCATCGAGCGTGTTGAGTCTCCCGACATCATCAACACCGGGTGGGGTGGCGCGGTAACCAACAAGACCAAGGACATAGAAGACGTACGGAGCCACAATCTCACCGCGGCCTCTATCACCTTGGATGACTTCAAAGTGCGTACCTACGGACACACGGCAGTCGCCACCTACAGCTTTACTGGCAAAGGCTTCAAATACAACGGTCAGGATATATCCGGCAAATATCGTGAAACCGACACTTGGGTGGAATCCGGCGGCAAATGGCAGATTGTCGCTGCCCAGACGACCAAGATCGAGCAGCCTTAGCCAAAAGTGGTAGGAGCTCGGCTAGAGAGGCACAGAATGCACTCTGGTAGGTTCAGTGCCATCGCGATTAGGTTGCAGCCTCGCTCGAAACGGAGCACACTGAATCGAGGAGGTGCCTATGGCAAAGATGCCCTCCAGCGTCGCCGAGTTCCTGGCCGGCCAACGTTTTGTGGTCGCCGGAGTCTCGCGAAGTCCCGCCCAGGCGGCGAACGCGATTTATCGTAAACTGCGAAGCTCGGGATTCGAGGTGTTCCCCGTCAACCAGAATGCCAACGAAGTCGAAAGTGCCCGATGCTACCCGGACCTCGGCTCAATACCGGGCCCTATCGACCGCGTCGTGGTCGCGACCCATCCTCGCAACGCTCTCGACATCGCTCGCCAGTGTATTGAGCGGGGCGTGCGTCAGGTCTGGTTTCACCGATCCTTCGGTACTGGCAGCGTCTCCGTCGAAGCAGTAGCGGAATGCAAAGCGCGCGGTATCCAGTGCATCGAGGGTGGCTGTCCACTAATGTACTGCGAGCCCGTGGATGTGGGGCACCGCTGCTTCCGCTGGTGGCTGCGGTTGGGCGGGCGGGTACCAGGTTAGGCGAGTATGGTCCAGTACGGCGTCTACAGGGCATCGGATTCGGACGAGATGGTGCGGCTTTTGGGCGAAGTGTTTGCGCAAGCCGATCCGCCCGCCGTTGCAGCGGGCCTGACCCCATCTGAGTTCGAGGATTTCGTCCGGCTGTTTTGTCCCAAGGCGGCTGTCGATGGCCTCACGATCGTCGCCCGATCCAGTGAAACGGGCGAGATGATTGGAGCACTGCTCACTGAAGATTCGGCGTCGGAACCGCCTCCGGGATTGGATCGTGTGAGTCCGAAGTTCAATCCGATTTTGGACATCCTTGGCAAGTTGGACACCGCGTACCGGGGCGGCCGGGACGTCAGATCAGGAGAATCAGTTCATCTTTTTCTCTTGGGGGTCGCTCGGAAATTCGCCGGTCAGGGTGTGGCCCACCAACTTGTCTTCAGATGTGTGGAGAACGCCGTGCGCGAAGGGTACCGGGCGGCGGTTACCGAAGCCACCAACAGGACATCGCAGCACATCTTCCGAAAGCAGGGATTCGTCGAACGGGTGCGACTGTCATACGAAGATCATCGCTTCGGTGGCGAAGCTGTCTTCGCATCAATCGCCGAACATGGGGGGCCGATACTGATGGACAAACTGCTGGCGCCGTGATGCCAGGCGCTAACCGGGGCGCGCTCAGAGTTCCGGCAATGTTCTCCCTTGGCGAACCTACGCCGCGACACAGGGAAGAATTTGCGCCCGGAAGGAGTGGATCAGTCGGCTGCTTTGGCCTGCTTCAGGATTCTTGCCACGTGCTCCAGCCGCCAGGCTGAACCACGGCGGGTCTGGAGCTCACGATGGTTGAGCGCAGAAGCAATTCCCCGCAAGGTGTGGCCATTCTGCCGCAGGTTGCGTATCTCCCTTAGGACAGCCTGCTCGGCGGCGGCGGGCTCGACGTGCTTACCGTCCGTGCCCAGGCGGTAGCCGAACTGGATATTCCCAACCCGCTCGCCGTTGGTACGTTTGTGGCTCATGGGCATCCCGCGTCCGCTCGCCGATGGCTTCGCGTTCCCATCGGCTTACAGCCGTCATGATGTTTAGCACCAGCCGTCCGGCCGCGGACCCGGTATCCAGCGATTCCGCCACGGACACCAGCGCCACGCCCCGCCGGGTGAACCGCTCCAGCAGTTCGCAAAGGTCCTTCACGCTCCGGGTGAGGCGATCCAGCTTGGCCACGATGACCGCCTGGACCTTCTTGCCGTCCACCAGGGCGAGCAACTGTTCCACGCCGGGGCGCTGCAAGCTCTTCGCCGACTCGCCTCCATCGACGATGATCTCCACTAACTTGGCGCCGTGGACCACGGTCATGGCGCGGATCTTTTCGGCCTGGGCGTCGAGGGAAACGCCTCGGTCCGCCTGCTTATCGGTCGAAACCCTAACATAGCCGACTGCTTTCATCGGTCACATGTTTGATCAAGAGGCGAGCGGATTGCAAGGCAATTCCGACCGGAAACATGCCGTAAGGCCCCCCCGTTGGGCCCTTTGTTGGACCTGGACGTGCACAACTGGCGAAGGGCGCAGCCATGCGCGTGGAGTCACATCGGCGTGTTACGCGCCGACGGTTCCTTGTTCCCCGCCGTTTCAAACTGCTTACACCGATGGCCTATAGGTTATTCGATGGATATTTCCAAATATGGCTTGCCCTAAGATTGAGGGTTGTCGCCTGCGAGCGAACGCTTCCAAGACGATGCTGTAATAGTTGCGAATGACGGTTCGACAAGGTGAGCTGGCCGAACAAGCAGCAAGAGTGCGTGAAGCGATTCGAGAGGAACTTCGAGTATCATCTCGAGGCCTGCCGTTCCGCGCTTGGGACATCATCCACCAAGGCGGTCTGCTCCACATGACGTTGGAATCGGACGGCAAACGATGGATCTGGTCAACGACGCCGATCGGGTAGTAACGGCTAACAACCAGATTTTTGGGACCACAGGTGGGTCTGTCAGTGTGATCATCTTCGCCATCGGCGGCGCCACCGATGGAACCGGGGGAGCCGATCATTTGGGTTGCGACTATACCACCGGAAACGCGATCGAGGTCTGTGCATCGTTCCAGAATTCCGCCCGTGTGTCAGCGCTTTTTGAAGCCGAACTCAGCGAGTGTTCCATGGGCGGGAACTTGTGTGGTGTCAGCACCGGCGAAGCCCTGTCCCGCTGGTGCGCGGCAGTCGTTGGCAACAATGTTTTGTCGGACTTCCCCACGGCGCCGCAGTGGGGCCCAGGACGGGATGCCGGATTTCGTCGACCAGACCGATCCCACTGACCAAAACCCTGACAGCATCGGTGCCGGCATGGCGTTTTTATCCTGGCTGATGAGCCAGGGTTATAGCCTAGGACAAATAGCCCCGGCTATGGTGTCGCTCGGCACGTCGGGAACTCTGGCACAACTCTACGCCAAGCTCACGGGAAACGCGGCTTCCAATGCATGG
>PMUN01000317.1 GCA_003166875.1 Bryobacterales bacterium
TTCGCGAAGCTGCGCACCAAGACGCCGGCGCATACCAGCAGCGTCATCGCGATCCCAACCTCAGCCGCTACCAGCCAGTTGCGCAGGGGCCAGCGCCGTCGCGTGGAACCGCCAAACGCAGCATCTCCCTTTAAAGCGGGCAGCAGATCGGGCCGCGCTGATTTCCAGGCGGGCGCGAGACCAAAAAGCACGATCGTTACTAATGAGACTGCCAGGCTGAACAGCAGCACCCGCGAGTCGAATTGAACGTCGAGGGTGTCATGGAAGCCGGGTGGCTGCACCATCAAGGCCGGCAGGATCTCAATGAGCCAGGCGCCGATGGCGATTCCTCCCGCGAGACCAAGAAGCCCGAGCAGGACATTCTCGGCCATCAACTGTTGCATGAGCCGCCAGCGGCCTGCACCCAGAGCCAGCCGGACAGCCATTTCCTTTCCGCGCACTCCCGCGCGCGACAGCAGCAAATTGGCGACATTCACCGACGAAATCATTACAACGAGCAGCACGATTGCGAGCAACGCCAACCCGTTCGTTCCGGCCCGTTCCATGCGGCGGTGAAGATCGGAGACTACGGCAGCACGGCGGTTTTTGTTCGAGGCCGGAAAGGCGTCCCCCATACGGCGCGCAATGGTTTCAATTTGGGTGTTGGCCGATTTCTCGGTGGCGCCCGGAGCCAGCCGTCCCATCACGAAGAACCATCGGTTACCGCGGGTCTCCAATTCCTCCATTTGGCCGATAGTCGTCCAAGCCTGGCGCGAGAACCACAGGTCCGGATCGTCGCCCGTCTCGATGCCTCGAAAGCTGGCCGGCAACACTCCCATTACAGTGACCAGGACATCGTTCATCCGCTGGATTCTGATCTGCTTGCCGACAATGTTCGGATCTGCTCCAAAATAGCGATGCCAGCAGGAATTTCCGAGGACGACGCTCAGCGGCCGGGTTGTGTCTGCTTCGTCCTGGGGGGTAAAAAACCGCCCGTACAAAGGCTTCACTCCGAGGGCCGTGAAGAAGTTCGATGACACCAGGTTCAGATTGAGGAGCTGGTGGTTGTTTCCTTGCACCAGGGTTGCTCCCCGGCCGCCGATCGCAACCACCTCGCGGAGATCGGTGGCTTGCTTTTGGAAATCGAGGTATTCCGGATATGAGAGCCGGCCCTGGCGATCCTGGTCCGTCACGGAGAAAATGCGAACGATCTCGCCGGATTTCGGAACTGCGAGTGGCCGGAACCATAATCCGTCGATGAGGCCGAAGATAGCGGAATTTGCCCCTATTCCCAAAGCCAGCGAGAGCGCGGCCACCAACGTAAAAGCCGGTCGAGAGGCCAGAACGCGGAATGCGTAGCGGAAATCGCGGAACATACGTAAAATCTGAGCAATCCTGCTGCCACGATCCGTGCTTGCAGGCGTGTTACCTCCGTCAACTTTATGTCCGTTGGTGGGACAATCTGTGCGCTCGCGGACGCGGCGCGCGATAATCGCTGACATGGACCGCCGCGACTTCCTGCACAAATCGCTTCTGCTTCTCCCTGTGGCGCGTGTTGCCTCAGCACAGTCTTTCGATCTCGAGGAAGCTACGCTTGCCGACCTGGAACAAGGATTCGCCGCTCGGAAATTCACGGCTCGCGCGGTGGCCGAATGGTACCTGGCGCGAATTGACTCGCTCGATAAAAAAGGGCCGAAGGTGAATTCGGTGATCGAGCTCAATCCGGATGCGCTGTCGATTGCCGACGCACTTGATCGCGAACGTAGCGCAAAGGGCCCGCGCGGTCCGTTGCACGGCGTGCCGGTGCTGATCAAAGACAATATCGACACGGCCGACCGTATGACTACTACCGCCGGGTCGCTGGCGCTGGAAGGATCCATCGCAGCTCGCGACTCGGCTGTAGCGGAGCGGTTGCGTAGCGCCGGCGCGGTGATCCTGGGCAAGACCAATCTGAGCGAATGGGCCAATTTCCGCTCCACGCATTCGATTAGCGGATGGAGCGGACGCGGGCGTCAGACGCTGAATCCTTATGCGCTCGACCGTAATCCCAGCGGGTCAAGTTCCGGCTCGGGTGCGGCTGTCTCGGCCAGTTTTTGTGCCCTGGCCGTCGGAACCGAAACCGACGGCTCGGTCACCGCGCCGGCTTCTGTGAACGGCGTGGTTGGCATCAAGCCGACAGTTGGACTGGTGGGGCGCTCGGGGATCGTTCCCATTTCGCACAGCCAAGATACGGCGGGGCCGCTGGCGCGCACGGTGCGGGATGCTGCAATCCTGTTGGCCGCAATGGCTGAGCCCGGCAAGCTGCACGGTGACTACATCAAGTTTCTCGATCCGCACGGGCTGAAGGGCGCGCGGCTGGGCGTGGAGCGGAAATTCTTCGGCGCGAACGCCGAGGTGGATCGGCAGATGGAGGAATGCCTGGCGGAGATGAAGCGCCAGGGCGCGGTGTTGGTTGATCCGGCCAATCTGCCCTCGCATGGCAAATATGACGACGACGAAATGGAAGTTCTGCTTTACGAATTCAAGGCTGATTTGAACAAGTACCTGGGCGCGCTTGGTCCAGCCGCGCTCGTGCATTCGCTCGCCGATGTCATCAAGTTCAATCGCGAGCACGCGCACGAAGAGATGCCCTACTTCGAGCAGGAAATCATGGAGCGGGCCGAGAAGAAAGGACCGCTGACCGAGAAAGCCTATATCGACGCGCGCGCAAAATGCGTGCGGCTCTCCCGTGCCGAGGGTATCGACGCGGTAATTGCGAAATACAAAGTGCAGGCCATCGTGGCCCCCACCTGCGCGCCCGCTCCGCTGAACGATTTTGTGTTGGGTGATCCAAATCTGCCGGCCTGCACCACGCCCGCGGCCGTGGCAGGCTATCCGCACATCACGGTTCCAGCGGGATTCGTGCGTGGCCTCCCGGTGGGTATTTCATTTTTCGGCCCGGCCTATAGTGAGCCGGTGTTATTGAAGTTGGCCTACAGCTTTGAGCAAGCCACAAAGGCGCGCCGGCGCCCCGGATTCCGCCCGACGGCGGCAATAGGGTGATATGGAAGAGACGAAATAGGGTGGGTGTGTTATCTACTTAGGCGTTAAGCAAAGAATCAATTCCTGGGCGGCGTGGCGGGCTGCACGTCCATTCCCGACCTCGACCTTTGAGCCGCCCAATGTGCTGAATTTACTATCAACAAGCTTTTCGATCACCTGAAAGTGCTCGCGCGCGAGCTCGCGGACTATGTCCCCGGACAGTCCGTTCGAGCATGCGTGGGCGGGAAAGGTGAGAATTGCCCGCGCTCCGTTGGCAGCAATCTTGCCTAGGAGTTCAGAGAGCGCTCCTTTAGCGCCACGTTTTAGGCTGTAGTCCGATTGCGGGCGCATCCTGGGTTCGGGATTCCTGCCTGAGCCGGAGACCTCACCGGCCGTGCCCCTCGCGATCGATTCAAGGACGTGGTAGAACCGGCTGTATTGGACACCTGAATAAGGCGGGTCAACGAAAACGAGATCCGAAGGTCGAATTTCGTCTGCAGCTTCGTTTGCGTCGGCGACCTTGGCGGTCCCCTCCCGCTTGGCGAAGATCTTCGATAAACTCTGCAGCAGCATCCTTGTCAGCGTCGGAACGTCCCGGCTCCATGCCTCGAAGATGTAAGGGTTCGCAGAACGAGCAGGTTGAAGGGGTTGAGCCGTGTGCCCAGGCGATGCTGCGCATTTACTGGCAACATGCAGGAGCGCGGCAAGCGCGACCGTTCGCGCGGGAGGCTTGGCGGGCAATGTCCTCCTGAGAGCATCAATCCACGTGGCTTGGACAGGACTGAAATAGTGTCCACCGTAGGCTTTGGTCAAATGTAGAGCGTCTTGACCCTCAGACCAGGTTCGAAAGTCCATAACAGCTTGCCGGGTGACCTTTTGCAGCCTTGCGGGGCGGTAGCGCATGTAGATCCTTTCCGCGCGCTGATGCCAGTCGTTCCAACATTCCTCCCACGGCAGGGCCTTCTTTCTCTCGAGAACGGCTCCCGCGAGAACCACGCTGAATTGCTGCAGGTCTGAGGCGAGAACGGGCATCTCATATTTTGTTGCAACGTGAATAGCAACAGCCCCCGACCCCGCGAAAAGGTCGACGAACCGTCCCGCTCCTGGCGCTGAGCTAGCGAGGAGGTCGCCCAAGCCGTTTAACAGCATCGAGCGCTTTGAGCCCATATACTTCACGATTTCCTCGCGTAGATCTCTGCGTAGGCAGGATCGACGACTTCGAATGTCAAGGTCTTAGGTATCCATGATGGAGTCCGGTGAACCTTCCAAAATCGATGCGTCGGATTCACGGTTTCGTCCACGAACTTGCGGAACTTCACGATGCGGTGGTAAGCGACAATCTGAACCGCCTCAATGTCTGGAAAGCGATCGGAGTTAGGAACGGGAACGTCAGAGAGTGGAAGCTCGGCGATCTTTTGAATGCGCCGGGAGAGGTACTCGGCATCGAGCGGTTTGAAAACAGGGAAGCGGTTGACGTGATCCGCATAGTTGGCTCTGTTCCGATGAGAGCCATCAGATTGAGCGATGTCTTCGCGGTTTAGGTAAAAAAACGGATCGTTCGAAAGCTGAGGGTGCTCGTGAAGGTACTTCCAGTACAGTTTGTGCTCACGGTCGCCACCGTTCTTTTTCTCTACGTGAAGGACCCACCCTTTACCTTGCAGTGCAATCTGGATCAGGCGCCTCTTCTTGTGAAGATGAAACAAACCGAAAAGATGAGCAAAGGCGCGGACCGAATAGTGACTTGAGTAGTATCCAGCAACCGACGACCAAATTGGGCTGGCCTCTGAGAGTGACACCGATATGAGGAAGCTGTGGACGGCGCGTAGCCACATTTCGACGGACGCGGTTGCAAAGGCCGTCAGGTCTTTTGGTTTTGCTGCGACTATTTGTTGTGTGAATGGCGCGCAGCTTACAGTGAGTAAATCTGACAATGTGCCAATCGCAGGAAACGATGCGGCGGCGCTCAGATTGTTCAGCCGGCTGAACATTACAGTAATCTGTTTTTGGAGAGTACTATTCATCGCGGACTTCGGCTGCCAGCGTTTTGGCTGCTCTGGCACGCGTCTGGTTGGCTAACTCAGAAATTCTCTCCGGGCGGCCCGGGACTTTTTCCGTCGCCCCGAACGCTGCCCAGAGAGTATCGCGGAAGAGCCCGATGCCACCGCTCCCCAGATACTTGCGGTTCTTGAATTCGCTCTTGTCGATGAAGACCTTGTCTTCAAGCAAACCGGCCCGCTCCGCGGTGTCCTGTAACAACTTCTTTGTGCGTTGATGGGCTTCATCCGATACGAGATGGTGTGTTCTCCTCAGTTTCCAGAGGATCGCTGGAACAAGGTCGAGTATCGAAACAAGGACACGGCCCTGGTAAGCGACGTTCTCTGGGTCTAGCGTGTTGCGCTTATTGGGTGTCTCGAATCTTCCCGATGCCTCAAGCCACGCGGTCAGGCATTGGGCGAGGAACTCGGTTTGTGCCTCAAGGTCGTCGATACCGCACCTTTGTAGTTCGGGTAGAACGTCTTCAATGGCATTAGCAAGAGTGGCCAATGTAATCACGTCCTTGACGCCATACTTGATGCCAGGAATCTGAATCATTCCGACCAGCGGGCCGGTTTCAAGCATGAGTTTGCGACCTATGTCTTGTGCACGTTCCTTATCGTCGAGCGCCTCACGCCTTCCGCGGGCGGTCGGGAAGAGGTCCACAACCAACGATCTATCCACCTTCTTCTGGTTGAAATTCACGTCAATGAAAATCTGTGCCTGCTTACGAGGCGGATCACCCGCTGCGTCAAGATCGAGGAAGACTTCTGCAGGTATTTCCCATTTCGCCTCAGGCTGTCTCTCTTGCAGTAACCGGACCGCGAAATATGCACCGTTTATCCGATGCTGTCCGTCAATTACGGAGAATCTCAGGCTTGGGTTCTTTTCATCAAAGATCAACCTTGCGGAGCGGGCCTCTTCACTACCAGAAGCTGATGTGATCTTCGCTCCATTCACGTGCAGCAGGATGTTAGAGAAAGTGGGAAATTCGCTTTTCATCGGAGTGACGACCTTGGAGACCCTGGGTGGCCATTCGCGGCCTGGTTCCGTCTTTTTAGGCTCGTAGATGTCGCAGAAGAATTCATCAATGCGTTCCGGAACTTGGACGATTTCGTCTTGAAGTAGGTAGCTCGCGATCTGCGCGACCCGCTTCCAATCTAATGAGCGTTGAATTGCCTTGACTTTTGCAGCATCGCGGTGAGGCGAATGCGGCGTACCAGGCCACCACTCCATGAGTTTTGCTACATCCAACGCGCAAAGGCAATGGTGCTTGTTCTGCAACGCTGGATGAACGAAAGGGTTCTTGGGAACGATCACAGAAATCCGCTGGACGGATGTTCCGTCGGGTTTCTTTCTCATGGCACTCCTCCTCGCGCCGATTTCCGAAACCTTTCGTCTGGGTTATGCTTGCGAAGGTATGGACGATGTCTGCAAGGCTCAGCCAGATCCTGAATTATAACAAATCTAGGTTTTAGAGCGAGTTGCGTCGGTCGGGCTGGGTGAGTCACGGTTGTCTTAAACTCCAATGTCCTCATTCCAAAGTTGCGGATTGGCTTGGATGAAGTCCTGCATGAGCTGGATGCAATCCGGATCTTGCACCACATCCACCTGGATGCCCTGGCTGCGCATGTAATCTTCGGCGCCTAGAAATGTCTGGTTCTCACCCACCACTACGCGCGGAATTTTGTACAGCACGATGGCGCCGCTGCACATTGGACACGGCGAGAGCGTTGAGTAGATAGTGCAGCTTTGATAAACCTTGCCCGCCAATCGGCCGGCGTTGCGGAGGCAATTCATTTCACCATGGTCGATCGGGCTGCCGGTTTGGACCCGGCAGTTGTGACCTTGGCCAATGATCTTGCCTTCGTGCACAAGCACGGAGCCGATCGGAATGCCGCCTTCCGAGAGACTTTTCCTGGCTTGTTCGATGGCCGCGTTAAGATAAGGATCTGTTGGCATAGTCTAATCCCATGCTATTGTACAGGGCCATCTTGATTGCAGTGTTGATCGGCATTGTGTGCGACGGAAAGAACATCGTTCTTATCGCGGGCGATCAGGAATACCGGTCGGAGGAATCCATCCCGGCGCTGGCCAAGATTCTCGAAATCAGGCATGGTTTCCACTGCACCGTGTTGTATTCGATCAACCGCAAAACCGGCGCGATTGATCCGTCGACGATGGACAACATTCCGGGTCTCGACGCGTTGCGCAGGGCGGATCTGATGGTCCTCTTCACGCGTTATTTGGAGCTGCCGGATGACCAGATGAAGGAGATCGTCGACTACACGAATTCCGGCCGGCCCATCGTGGGATTGAGGACCGCGACGCACGCCTTCAATTACGCGAAGCATTTGGATAGCCCGTACGCAAAATATGGCGCTCAGAGCAAGGACGAAGGCTACGGACGACAGGTGCTGGGAGAAACCTGGATCGCGCATTATGGAGCGCATCAGAAGGAGAGCACTCGCGGTGTGATCGTTGCGGGGATGCAGGATCATCCCATTCTGAGGGGCGTGCGGGATATTTGGGGCGAATCGGACGTGTACGAAATCACTTCGCTTTCCGGCGATAGCCAGCCACTGGTGATGGGGCGGGTGCTGCTGGGCATGGACCCATCGTCGCTTCCAGATCCCGGCAAGAAGTTGACGCCTGTGGCCTGGATCAAAACGTATACTGGTGAGACCGAAAAAACGGCGCGGGTGTTTATGACCACCATGGGCCATGTGATGGATTTCAAGAACGACGGCTTTCGGCGGTTGATGGTGAACGCGTGCTACTGGGCCATGGGAATGGAGAAACAAATATCGGCGGGGAGCAATGTGGATTTGGCGGGGGAATTCAACCCGAGTCCGATTGGAATGCGCTAGCAACACCGGGCGTCGGCATGAGTGCNNCGCAAGAGTGCGTGCGCCACAATGGATTACTTGACGCGCACTGGGTAGCCGCGGTACAGAATTTCATTGTCCGAGCCGGATGGCGACGGGTTCGGATCGGAATACCCGTGTAGGTGCATTCGCGGGAAGTAATAGTGGATCATTGGAAGGTCGTCCTGCGGAACCAGGAGCGTGTTTTCTTGGAGCCGATTTTGGCGAATGTAGTTCAAGACCGCGGGCGGGCGTGGGTCCTGGTTGTGGTTGCGGTTGATCAGCCGGTACTCGTCGAGGCCGAAGAATCCACAGAATAGCGTCAGTGCTGCGTACACTACGCGCCGGGGCGCTGCCATCAAAAATGGGATCAGGGTCAACGCTGCGAAAATATCGAGCGCCGGCATGAATAAGAGTGAATAACGAGCCGAACTGGTGAGGACGCGCGCCGTGGCAGTCACCATCAACGTGGCATAAACGAGCATTGGATACGTTATTTGTTTGGTGTTTTCTCCGTTGTTTCTAAAATATAAAAACACGCTGGCAAAGATCGCGATCCATTCGAGTGGTGAATCCAGTATCCGATGTCCCCACACTTCAAAGAATCCCTCGTTCCCCCATGGAGATTTTCGAAATAACGACAGGTAGGCCATGAACAGATAGCCCTTCACGAAGGACAGCTTATAGATGGCTGCCGGCCACACCACCAGCACAGTGGCGACGAACAGGCCAATCGATATAGCCGCCAGTCGCCAGCCAACTTCCAGACGGCGGCGCTCCACAAAAGCGCAGATCGCAAGCGTGATAATCAAAACGAAAGCGACTTCGAGTGTGCAAAACGCGAGACCTGCGGCTACTACCGCTCCATACCAATAAATGCGCTGGCCACCGGCGACGAATTTCGCAAGCAGAAAAAGAAAGCCGACGGAAAGTAGCGCGAAGAGGTGATGTGCGGCTAATTCGGTGGAACCGGTCACGCTGCTCGCGGAAAGAAACAGCAGGCTGCCCGTGAGTGCCGCGAATGTTCCCGCGCGCCCCGGGATTAGCCACAGGCACCCGCAGTAAATCGCTACCAGGGTCAGGGCCGGAATTGCAAGCATCGTCGTTCGCACCTGCCGTTCACTCAGTCCGAGCCGCGAAACGGGAATCAGAAGGTACAGATACAGTGGACCGTGCCAATGGCGGTAGAAAACCACATCATTGCCTGCGCGGATCTGTTCGGAAAGCGCCTGGCGTTGACTCAAGTCCCGTCCGCGCGCTAAGCCGGTTCGAACAAAATCTGCGATTGGAAGAGTGGGCGTGTCGGTGTAGTTAGCGGCAATCCCAAGCGATGCCGCGTACATGTAGTCGGCTTCGTCATAGACATATGGGTCCGGCGCGACGTATCGGGCCATCAGGAATAGCAGCAGAGCCAGCAGGATCAGGATGGCCGGAACGTGCCTCATGACGCGTCCCAATGTAGCATTTTATTCGCCTCCGTCCACGTTTATTCGCAGAGCCCTTACAATTATTAAGTGACCACGAACATCCCGGAAGCTAGCCGGCCTGGCCTGCACAATCTCACCCGCCGCCAGTTGGCCGGGACCCTCACCGGTCTGCTGCTCACGCTACTGCTGGCCGCCCTGGACCAAACGATCGTTGGCACCGCGATGCCGCGCATCATCGCGCAACTGAATGGATTCGATCGTTACCCATGGGTTACCACGGCTTACTTGCTCACGTCCACGATCGCAGTTCCGATCTTCGCTAAGCTTTCCGACATCTACGGTCGAAAATGGTTTTTTCTGGCAGGCGCGCTCCTGTTTGTGATCGCATCGGGATTTTGTGGCGGGGCGGGCCAATTCACTTGGATCCCCGGCGACGGCATGGCGCAATTGATCGTGTTTCGCGGCGTGCAGGGACTGGGCGCCGGCATGATCGTCGGATTGCTGTTCACCATCATCGGCGATATTTTCGCTCCGGCCGAGCGAGCCAAGTTCCAGGGATTGTTTGCGGGCGTGTGGGGACTGGCGTCCATTTTCGGTCCCACGCTGGGCGGCTGGATTACCGATCAGTTTTCATGGCGTTGGACATTCTGGGTAAACCTCCCGGTGGGCGTGCTGGCGGCATCTGCGATTCTGGTGGAGTTTCCTTACTTTCGGCCGCACGGCGTCCGGCGTCAGATTGATTGGTGGGGCGTTTTCACACTGACCTCGTGCCTGGTGCCGCTGCTGCTTGCGCTCACTTGGGTGACGAATTATGGGTGGACGTCGGAGCGGGTGGTGGGGTTGCTGATTGCGTCGGCGATCATGTTGGCGGCATTCCTGATCGCCGAGTATCGCGCGGCCGAACCGCTGCTGCCGCTATGGCTGTTTCGCGACCGCATTATCGCGGTGTCCTCGATCGTGGTATTTCTGCTAGGAATTGGAATGTTCGGCGTGATTCTTTATGTTCCGCTCTTCATGCAAGGCGTGCTCGGAATCTCGGCGACGCGTTCCGGATCGTTACTCACACCACTGCTGGTGGGCGCCGTGGTAGCCGCCATCGCGTCCGGAAACATCATCGCCCGCACCGGCCGATACAGGACGCTGGCAGTGTGCGGCTCAGCGCTCGCCACGATAGGAATGTTTCTGATGGCCGCGATGAACGCCACTACAACGCATTGGGAAGTGGTGCGCAACATGATCATCGCCGGTTTAGGAATCGGAATCATGCAGCCGATTTACACGCTAGTGGTGCAGAACGTCGCGCCGCCTGCGCACATGGGCGCGGCCACCGCGTCCACGCAGTTCTTTCGGTCCATAGGCGCTACAGTTGGCGTTGCGGTCTTCGGCTCCATCCTGCTGACCAGGTACCACGAGCGCTTCGAGAGCAGCATTCCGCCAGGCACGCCGGCGATAGCGCTGAAGCCGTTCAAAGAGCCGCTCATGCTGATGCAGATGCGGACGCAGCTTGAGGCGGCATTTAGTTTACAGCCTCATGGCCGAGACTTGTTGCACAAGTTACTAGACAATGTTCGCGTCGCGCTATTGGACGGGCTGCACTACATTTTTCTCGCCGGGGCGATATTGATGGTGGTCGCGGTCGGAGCTAACATGTTGCTGCGCGACATTCCGCTGCGGAAAAAAACTCACGGCCACGCCGCGGAGGTTTGATGTAGCGCACGCACTCATGCGTNNCGCAAGAGTGCGTGCGCTACAGTTTGTCAGCGCGGATTCGCGCGGCGCTCGGCCTCTTGTGCATCCACCACGGCGATGGCCGCCACGTTGACAATCTCGTTTACTTCCGCTCCGCGTTGGAGCACATGCACGGGTTTGGAGAGTCCATTCAAAATCGGTCCGATAGCTTCGGCGCCGCCCAATCTCGACAGCAGTTTATATGCTACGTTGCCGGCTTCGAGATTCGGGAAGATCAGGACATTGGCGCCGCCCCGGAGTGGACTGAACGCATAATCGTGCTCGATGATTTCCGGCGTAACCGCGGTGTCGGCCTGCATCTCGCCATCCACCATTAATTGCGGCGCGCGCTTCTTAATAAGATCCACGGCTTTGCGGACCTTATCGGCCAGAGGATGGCGAGTGCTTCCGAAGTTGGAAAATGAAAGCAGCGCTACGCGCGGTTTGACGTTGAAGCGCTCGGCTGTTTCGGCGGCGGAAATTGCGATCTCAGCCAGATCTTCCGCGGAGGGCTCGATGTTCACGGTGGCGTCGGCAAAAAAGTAGATGCCGCGCTGGGTGATCATCAGGTAAATTCCGCAAACCCGGCGTAGTCCATCGCGCACCGGGATGATTTCCAGACCCGGGCGGATGGTGTCGGGATAGTGCTGCGTCAACCCCGCCACCAGCGCGTCGGCGTCCCCCATGGCCAGCATCACCGAGGCGAAATAGTTGCGATTCCGGATCAGCTCGTCAGCTTCGGTCCGCGTCACTCCCTTGCGCTGGCGCAGACGGTACAATTCTTCGGCGTAGCGCGTCAGGTGCGGCGACTTAGCCGGGTCCACAATCACCACCGAATCGAGCGTGAGATGCAGATGCGCCAGACCTTCGCGAATCGCTGATTCACTGCCTAGCAGGATGGGCGTTGCGATCTTCTCGTCGATCAGAATCTGCGCGGCGCGCAATATCTTGTGCTCCTCGCCTTCCGGAAACACGATGCGTTTGGGCGCCTGTTGGGCTTTGTGGATCATGATGCGCATCACNNAGACGTTCCACGCCGTAAGTGCGGCTGACGGAATCCGGGACCTCCTCACGCGCGAGCTCGGCCAGGGCGTAAGTAGCGGCCAGCTTCATCGCGTCGTTGATGGTGGTGGCTCGTACGTCCAGCGCGCCTCGAAAAATGAAGGGAAAGCCCAGTACGTTGTTTACCTGGTTCGGATAATCGGACCGTCCGGTGGCGACAATGGCATCCGGCCTGGTTTTGACGGCTACGTCGTAGGGAATTTCGGGATCCGGATTAGCGAGTGCGAACACGATGGGGTGGTCGGCCATGGACAGCAGCATGTCCGGCGTCACGCAATCCGCTACTGATAATCCAAAGAAAACATCGGCGCCGCGCATGGCATCGGCTAGCGTTCGCTTGCCGGTCTTCGCGGCGAAGCGGGCCTTATAGGGATTCATTCCCTCCGTGCGGCCTTCATAGATGACGCCTATGGAATCGCACATCAGGATATTCTCGCGCTGCATGCCGAGCTGAATGGCGTGTTCGGCGCACGCGATCGAACTTGCGCCGGCCCCATTAAACACTGCCTTCACCTGGCCGATGTTTTTCTTTACCAGGATCAGCGCATTGAGCAACGCCGCGCCCGAAATGATGGCGGTTCCGTGTTGATCGTCATGAAAAACCGGAATGCGCATGGTGCGGCGCAATTCTTCTTCAATCACGAAACAATCCGGCGCCTTGATGTCCTCCAGATTGATGCCGCCGAACGTCGGTTCCAGCATCTGGCAGGCGCGAATGACATCCCGTGGGTCGCTGGCAGCCAGCTCCAGATCGAAGACATCGATATCGGCGAAGCGTTTGAAGAGAACGCCCTTGCCTTCCATCACCGGCTTACCGGCCTGGGGACCGATGTTGCCCAGGCCCAGCACGGCGGTACCATTGGTCACCACCGCGACCAGATTTCCCTTGGCGGTGTACTTGTAGGCAAGGTTCGGTTGCTTCTCGATTTCCAGACAAGGAATCGCGACACCGGGGGTATAGGCGAGGCTCAGATCGCGCTGCGTGGCGCAGGGTTTGGTCGGCGTAACCGAAATCTTCCCGGCCGGAGCAGACGCGTGGTACTCCAGCACATCTTCTTTGCGTATGTTCATTTGACTTCAGTTTTAGCAAGTTTGAGACCAAGCCGTGGAATCCTTGTATTCTGGCTGTGATGCATGATTCTCAATCGTCCGGTGAGCTACGCTGGCACCCATTGCTGCGCCAGTGGGTGGGTGTGGCCGCGCAACGCCAGGGCCGTCCACAACTTCCCGAAGATTGGTGCCCGTTTTGTCCCGGCTCGGGACGCGCACCGGACCATTACGATGTTCATCTTTATGCGAACGATTTTCCGGCGTTGAGCTTTGAGAATCCACCTTTCTCGGCCGACGGCGGCCTTTTTGTAGCAACGGGCGCGCGCGGTGCTTGTGATGTAGTTCTGTATTCTTCGGACCACCGACAGCTCCCCTCTGAATTGAAAGTTGAGCAATGGGAAAAGGTAATCGAGCTGTGGACGAAGCGCAGTATCGAGCTAGCCAAGCAAGCCGATGTGCAATATGTTTGTGTTTTCGAGAACACTGGGGTTGCGATTGGGGTCACCATGCCGCATCCGCACGGCCAAATCTACGCATTCCCATTCATACCGCCGCTGGTGGAGACGGAGCTGGATTCGGCATCGGCCTATTCTCACAAACACGGCGCATGTTTGTATTGCCGCATTCTCGAAGGCGAGATTGAGGACGGTCAGCGCTTGGTGGCATCGAACGCTGGTTTCGTGGCGTTGCTGCCGTTTTTTGGACGCTTTCCCACTGAAATGCAGATTTATTCGCGGCGCCATTTTCAGAGCCTGAGCGATCTGGATGATCGGGAGCGAGGGCAACTCGCGTCTCTGTTGAAGATAGTTCGCCAGAAGTACGACAACCTGTACGGATTTCCGATGCCCTTGATGATGTTGGTGCGGCAGCCTCCTTCTAAAGGGGCACACAGCTACTTTCACTTCCACATTGATTTCCTGCCGATCCAGCGAGGCCCGGCCAAGCTGAAATACCTGGCCGCGGTTGAGAGCGGATGTGGCACGTTTTTGAACGACACGCGCGCGGAGGAGCAGGCGGAGTTAATGCGGAACGCGGAGCCGGTAACAGCTCGGGAGTAGTGGTTGTGCTACTGGGTGTATAATCACCACTTGGTCCCCCGAACGTCACCGGAACCGGCGAAAGCGCCGGGGTTTTCCACCCACGAGCGCATTCTGCGCGTAGCCAAAACCTTGTTCGCCAACCGCGGGTACGAACACACCAGCACATCCGCGATCGCACGCCAGGCCGGCACCAGCGAGTCGCAGCTAATGAAACATTTCGGCAGCAAAGCGGGACTGCTGGAGGCGATCTTCATCGAGGGTTGGACCGAGATCACCGAAGAAGCTCGCATTGCAATCGAAGGGCTGGTCGCACCTATGGATCGGCTGCAGGCCATCATCCGATGCGTCCTGGGACGGCTGGAACGCGATCCGGAGTTGAAACTTCTGCTTCTGTTGGAAGGGCGCAGGATCCGCAAAGAAGGGCAGATGGTGGCGCTCACAGAAGGCTTCATGAGCTTCGTCCAGCTGGTGGACGGCGTGCTGCAGCAGATGACCGACGCCCATATGTTGCGCGCGAACCTGAACCCGCAAGCCGTTCGATCCGCGCTCATGGGAATGCTGGAAGGGATGCTGAGGGATCGCTTTTTGGCGGACCGGCTCGGATTTCCGGCCAACTTCGATCTGGGTCAACTGCAGGAGATTCTCGGGCTAGCGCTGGGTTCGTTTATGCAAAGGCAATCTTAGCCGCGAATGAACGCGGATGAACGCAAATAAAACAGAAATCAGTATTCGCGTTTATTTGCGTTCATTCGCGGCCAAAATATTCTTACTGGATCTCCAACGTCACCGGGATCTCGATGGTGCGCGGCGGCAGGCACTCTTTATTGTTGCAGGCTTGGTAGCGGAGTTTGCCGTTCATGATGGCCGGACCGTTGCGAGCATCGGCGGGCGCCTTGAAGCGGGTCACGATCTCGAAATTTCCGCTGAACACTGATAGCGGCGTGGGAGAGAAATCGTACTTTTCCGATTGCGGTTTTGGATAGACCACCTGCTCGGCCTGGAGCGGCTCCTTGGCCCAGGTCAACTTCAGCGGGATGAGGTACTCTTCCGACGGCGTATTGCTATTTACGTGATAGCCCGGCTGCAATTGGGCGGCGATCTTCACTTCGCCAGAGGCGCCGCGCTGGATGGTCAGCTTGTCGACAGGGCCGACGGTCAACACTCCCTTACTTTGCGGCAGTAAGGGAAGTGCGAGCGCCGTTAGAAGCAGCGGACGCGCCCAGCAGGTGATCGATGTCATTCCTGAATTCCTCTTTTCCCCTGGACAGGCCGATGTGGATGGAAGCGATCTTTCCCTGGCGGTCAATCAGGAGCGTAGTTGGGAGCGAATCCAGGCCGCCATAAATATCGCTGACCTGCTCGTCCCCCAGCAGTACCCGATAGTTGATCTTAAGGTCCTCGATATACGGTTTCACGGCATCCCAGCCGTCTTCATCCATGGAGACGCCCAGCACGGCGAAACCGCGATCCTTGAACTGCTGCTCGAATTCCATGAACCAGGGGATCTCAACCTTGCAAGGCCCGCACCAGGTCGCCCAGAAATCCAGCAACACGACCTTGCCCTTGTAGTCGGCCAGATGAACGGTTTGGCCATTGGAATCCTTCAGAGTGAACTCGGGCGCGGTTTTGCGATCGTTCTCCGGCTTAACAGCCGCTTTGACTGAGCGGGGTTCGAAGCCGGCTTCGGGAATGTTCGAGCAGGCGGTCCATAGGAGGAACCCTCCTACGGCGCCACTCCATACCGCTGCTCGGATTAGCTTGAGCAAGACCATCTCCTATCTCGATTATATCGGTATTCGGCGTCCCAGAAAGGTGGTGTGAAACCATTCCGCCCGCCGCTCGCGGTACCGTTGGGCGAGTGTGAACTCCTGGTGCCGGCCGATACCGGAATACAGCCAGGCTGCCGTGTCGCAAAAGCTTTCGCACGAGTAGTCGCGCCATTTGGGGTGGGTACGGGAACCTGGGTTGCCAGAGAGCATTGCCTTGCGTAGTTCCGCTGACCAGCCCAGTTCGCCGCGCGCGCGTTCGATCCATTCACGGTGTAACAGGTCCTCGTAGGATCGGCGCGTTTGGTTGCCCATGCGAACCCACGCGAAGTGGAACAGCTCATGCGTAAGAATGCGAACCAGCTCTTTCGGTTTGCCGGCCAGTTCCAGATCCAGCACGATTCGGCGTTTGCGGATGAACGTTCCTGCGTGGACGGGCTGGCCGTAAGCCCGCTGAGAGTAAAGTTTGCGGCTGCCGGCGCTCAATCCAGGCAGGAAGCGGATTCGAATGGCGCGCCCTTCTAAATCGGGCAGCCGCTTACGCAGCGCCTCAACGGACCGTCTGGAGTTGAGGGGCGTGCTTGGGTACAAAGTAAGCCGGGTTGTCAACTTTCACCGCGAAACGAGCTTGAAGGCCCTTCATCCATTCATTGAAACGCTCTTGCTTCAGTTCTTCGAGGATCTGCGCGCGAGACTGGCCGAGGGACTGTATCACGACGGAGTCTGCCCGGATGAGATAAAATCCGTTGGCCTGCTTTACCGGCTCGCTCATCTCTCCTTCCTTCAGCGCAAATACAGCTTTCTTTACAGGTTCCGGATAAGGACTGTTTTGTTTAATGGTGCCGTAATCGCCGTCTTTGGCCGCGGAGGTTTTATCATCGGAATTCTCGCGCGCCAGCTTGCCGAAATCCTCACCGGCCAGAATCTGCTTGCGCAATTCGTCAATCTTGGCCTTGGCCTCGGTTTCGCTCAACATTTTCCTTCCGTCGGGACCGGGCTTATCCGGCGTGGCGCTGAAGGTGAGGTGAATCACTTTGACCTTGACCTCTTTAAAACGATCGGGATTCTCTTTGTACAGCTTCTCCTGATCCTCTTGCGATATCTGGATCTTGTCTTTGTACTCTTGGACCTCGGCCTGAAAGAGAACCGACATGCGCTGATACTCCAGCGTATCCTTCCAGGGCGACCGCTTGTCCAGGTTCGCCTTCTCCGCTTCTTCAGCCAGGTATTTAAGCATTAGTAGCTGCGACACGGCTTTCTCCGGTTGCATCCGAGCGGCTTGTTGTAACTGCGGGGGCAGACCC
>PMUN01000126.1 GCA_003166875.1 Bryobacterales bacterium
CAGGGGTTCACTTCATTCTGCCTCCTGCCGCCTGCCTCCTGCCGCCTGCCTCCTGCCGCCTGCCGCCTGCCGCCTCGGACCCAGCAGGGTCCGGCCGCGCCCAGCGCGGCTCTGCTAGGATAGAATTTACCGAACAAACAGCACCGATTGTTCGTCTATAACTGCTGGGGAGAGCCATCCTAGTGAAGCGTAAATGGAAGATCCTACTCATCGTCACTCTGATCGTCTTGGTCAGCGGCGGCGTGTTCGCCAGCATTCGATTTAACGAACGCGGCATCGTCGAAGTGCAGACAGGTAAGGCGGTTCGTCAGGACCTGACCGCAACCGTCACCGCCTCGGGCGAAGTTAAACCCAAAAATTACATCAATCTAGGTGCGAACACGCTCGGCCCGGCGCCCATCACTCAGATTCTGGTGAAGGAAGGCGACCACGTCCGCAAGGGACAGACCGTGGCGCTGTTGGAGTCCGTGCAAGCAGGCGCCGACGTCGTGGCGCAAAAAGCCACCATCGATACCGCGCTCGCCGATTCGGCCGCCGCCGAAGCCGGAATGGCGTCGATGCATGACGCCGTCCAAACCGCGCAAGCCACCGTGGCGCGTAACAAAACCGAACTCGAGCGCACGAAGCTCAACATCGACCGCGCCAACGAGCTTTATAAAGCGAAACTGATCGCCAAACAGGATTTCGACCAGAAGCAGGCCGATTACGACACCGCCATCGCCGCCCTGGGAGAAGCGGTAGCCAAATTGGCGCAGGCCAAATCCCAGGAAGCGCAGTCCCGCCAGCAACTCGATTCCGCGCAGAAGCGCATCGCGCAGCTCCGTGCTAACTTGACGCGCTACAGCGACGTGCTTGAGAAATATTCCGTCTTTTCACCCATCGACGGCATGGTCACCAACCTTCCGGTTCGCGTCGGCGAGACCGTGGTCCCCGGCATCCAGAATTCGGCGTCGAGCCTCATCATGACCGTCGCCGACATGTCCGTAATCACTGCCGAAGTGAAAGTGGATGAGACCGACATCGTCAACGTGAAGCTGGCCCAGGTAGCCGACGTCACCATCGACGCAATTCCGAACCAGATCTTTAAAGGTCACGTGACGGAGATCGGCAACACTGCCATTCTGCGTTCCACCGGCTTGGCGGCCTCTCAGAGCGCCGTTTCGAATCAGGAAGCGAAGGACTTCAAAGTTGTAATCGCGTTAGACAATCCGCCGGACGACATCCGGCCCGGCCTCTCCTGCACCGGAAAGATCGTCACCGCCACCAGGCAGCATGCGCTCACCATTCCCATTCAAGCTTTGACTGTCCGCCAGCGCGGCGATTTGGAGCCGATCGGCAAGAATAAAGGCGTCCAAGCCGCCACCAAGACCGATCCAGCCGCCGAGAAAGCTAAGAAGGAAGAACTGCAGGGCGTCTTCGTGGTCAAGAACGGACGCGCGGAGTTTCAGAAAGTGGCCACCGGAATTACCGGTGCCACCGACATCGAAGTCCTGAGCGGGCTCAGTGAGGGCGATCAGATTATCACCGGCACTTACAAAGTCATCCGGACCCTGCGCAGTTCCGCCAAGGTCAAGGTGGACAACAAAGCGCCAGTCATCAAATCGGAGAGCTAACCCACGAATGGCGACAGCGACACAGGACCTGCTCGATCGCGGCGAGAGCTTAAAGCGCGAAGGGATAGTCATCCGCACGTACGATTTATGGAAAACGTACGTGATGGGCGATCAGGAAATCCATGCCGTTTCGGGCGTGGACATCCAGATCCGCCGCGGCGAATACGTCGCCATCATGGGCCCCTCGGGATCAGGTAAATCTACATTGATGAACCTGATCGGCTGCCTGGACACGCCCTCCAAAGGCCTGTATTATCTGAACGGTAAACTGGCCAGCGACATGCCGGACGATGAACTGGCGCGCATCCGCAACAAGGAAATCGGATTCGTTTTCCAGACCTTCAATCTGCTCGCCCGCGCCACCGCGCTCCACAACGTGGAGTTGCCGCTGATCTACGCCGGCTTACCGTCGCAGGCGCGCTCAGAAAAAGCCAAGCAAGCTTTGCGCGCCGTGGATCTCGAAGCCCGCATGCACCATAAGCCCAACGAGCTTTCCGGCGGCCAACGGCAGCGCGTCGCCGTGGCGCGGGCGCTGGTCAATAGTCCGTCTATCTTGCTGGCGGACGAGCCCACCGGCGCGCTCGATAGCACCACTGGCAACGAAATCATGGGTCTGTTCGAAAAGCTGTGGCAGCAGGGAAACACCATCGTTCTGGTCACGCATGAGGCCGACATTGCCGCCCGCGCGCACCGCATCATCCACATCCGCGACGGCAAAGTGGAAAAAGACGAACAAGTAAGATAGAGAGTGTTACCGAACCGCGACCGTGAGGGAGTTCCCATGGGCCTGCTGGCCCACCAAGGTCATGAAGAAGCGCCGTGGCGCACGCACTCCTGCGNNACTCGTGTGAACGCTTGGGTTCCGTCGCCAGCGGATCGGCGTCTTCAACGGGGTCGGTGCGCGCGCCGATTTTTTCGCGGGTCCCGAGTGAGGTGCCTGCGCGAATCTGCGAAAATACGAGTTCGCATGCATCTCAAAACCGCAATCCTCACGCTGGCATTGGTGGCGCCCAATCTCGCGCCCGCCCAGACATTCCCAACTCACGTACCGCCCAAGCGCTCTTCCCAAATTCAGAGCGGCTTCGGCATCAACTCCGACCTTCCGCGCGAGCCCTACCTGCCCTGGAACCGCTGGTGGTGGACCCGCATGTTCGATGCCGGCGTGAGCTGGATCCGCATCGGACAATACGAGAACAGCTCTGACCCCACTAGTTGGGATTGGGTGGAACAAAAGCGCGGCGTATATGCGATCGCTCCGGAAGTGGACGACTACGTCGATTCGCTCCTCGAAAACGGCGTCCAGGTGCAGGTGCAATTGATGTACGGGAATCCGATGTACACATCGCTCTCGGGCGTTAAGCCCGATCAAATCACGCCCGCACCCGGTACCTTCCACAATGACGACCGCAGCATGAACTCCATCTTTTGGCCGCCTACAACGCCGGACCAGATTGCCGCGTTCCTGCGCTACGTGAAGTGGATGGTGAATCACTTCCGCGGCCGAATTCATTACTACGCGTTGTGGAATGAGCAGGACATCGGATATTGGAACCCCTGGGGCAATCCGGAAGAGTACGGCCGCTTGCTGGCTGCATTTATTCCCGCGGTTCATGAAACCGATCCTCAAGCGAAAGTGATTTACGGTGGCCAGGCGGATCCGGTCAGCAGCTGGGCGAAGCGCGCGCTCGATGAGTGCAAGTGCGCCGCCGGGATCGACGTCTTCGCATATCACACATATCCCGGCTACGGGCAGAACATGAATCCGGAGTCGATGGATTACGGCGCGTATGAGGCGGACTCGCCGGCGAAGCTCCGCGACCTGGTCCGCAATTATCCGGGCATCCGGAAAGATATCGAATTCTGGGACGACGAGTTCAACTCCATTGGGACGTGGACTGGGTCGGACGATACGGTGCAGGCCAAGTATGTCCCGCGTGGCATCATTTACAATCACGCGGCCGGCGTGAAGACTTTCGTGTGGTTGTTAGCGGCGGGAGTAGACGGCAATGAATTCGACGATTTCGGTTTCCTGCACGGCCTCCGAAATCTGCCGGATGACTTTGCTCCGCGGCCTGTCTTTTACGCGCTGCAGAATACGAACGCTCTCTTCTCCGACACGAAACTGGATCCGGGCATAACAATTGAAGCGGCGGATATTCCGCCGCTGCGCCGCCAGCAACGGGCGCCGCTTCTACGCTATGGTTTCCGCAACAAGAATGGGAAAGCGATCATCGCCTATTGGATCGCTGCCCACAGCGTGGCAGGTGCCGAGTTTCCTCCACTGGTGGTAGATCTAAAACTGGAGAATTCAGGAATTCGAGAGCCGGTTCTTATTGACGTTACCTCGGGCGACGTCACGGCGCTCGCCTGGAAGCAGGGAACCACGAACACTCTCAGCGCCATACCGGTCCGGGACAGCATCTTGGCGATTGCGGATGCCAGCTATTTCGATTGGCCGGTGCTGCCGGAAGCTCCCAGCAGTCTTGTCGCGCGATCGTCGAGCAGCGGAGTTGAATTGCATTGGGTGCTGCATGGCGGATCGCCATCGAAAGTGGCCATCGAGCGCCGGGTAGGAAACACGGGCGCGCGTTGGGAACGGATCGCAACGGAATCGGGCACGCAGTTCAACGACACGTCAGCGCCTCAAGGATCAGTGGTTTGTTATCGCGTGCGAGCGATCAACGCGTCCGGTGAGTCGGCCTATTCGAACATCGCTCGATCGGGGCGATAGTCATAGACCTGAAAATCTTTGCAGCCTGNNGTTTTGGTTGCGGCTAGGCTGCCCCACATGTCAACGTAGCATCGGGAACAGCTCCCGGATACGCGCTTCATCCGGTCGCGCGCCGTATTCGCAGATCTCGAAGGCCTCGTAAAACTTTGCCGCATTTCCTTTTTCCGCCCCATACCATTTCACCAGCGCCTCACGAACGGCGGGATTCGGCGGCCGGTTCCTGGTGCGCTTCAGCCACGCCTTCCGCTCGGCCGGATCTTTAGGCACCTCGCTCAGTTTTCCATCCACCCACGGCAGCCATTCATAGAACTGCGACACGTGGGAATCCAGCGCGTCTGTCTTCTTATCCACCACGTCATCGATCGCTACCGCAATGTCGGGACGGAATGGATTGGGGCGCTGGAAATTGTCTTCGTAGTAAAGAAATACGGGATTCTTGCGGAGCGCGAGAACTTCGGGCGTAACGGCCGGCACCACAACCATGTAAGCGGCGTCCTGCACCAGCATGCCGGTGTAGCGATGATCGGGATGGTAATCGTTGGGGCGCGGCGCCAAAACGATGTCCGCATTCCAGCGCCGAATCTGGCGGATAATCTCCTTGCGAACTTCGAGAGTTGGCAGCAGCTCTCCATCGTGATTGTTCAGGACTTCGTACTCGATTCCCAGCCGCCGCGCGGATTCCTTGGCTTCCGCTTCCCGGCGTTTCGCTAGCGCGGCGCCGCTCATCGACTGGTGGCCTGCATCTCCGTTCGTGACCGACACGAATTTAACCGCGTGACCCATTTTCGCGAATAGCGCGGCAGTACCAGCGGCGCGAATATCGCAATCGTCCGGATGCGCGCCGAAAGCAATTACACGAATCTTGCCGTCTTGCGCCAGTAGCGCGCTTACGCCGGCCAACAGTAGTGCGAGTGTTTTCATCTATGACCTTCCCTTCGCCGGAATCGCCGAACTTTCGCGCGGTTCCCGCAATCCTTCATATCACACCAGCGCCTGCTGCGATTGCGGCTGGTGTCCAGAAACATCCAACCACACTCGTCGCCGCCGCATTGGCGGAGCTTCCCCAAGTCGGCGGAAGTGAGCAGATCGGCGGCCGATTGCGACACCCGCCAGAGCGGAGCATCCAACGCATGGTCTGATTGGTCCCACGCCCAGGCGAAGCCGGTCTTGGTGCGAACCAGACGCTCATGCGCCTTCGCAATCGAGAGCTCATTTCTTAAAACATCGACATCGGATTCATCCGGCGCCGAACGGCCCAGTAGGGATTTCGAGATGCGAAACAGCGCTTCGCGGAGCCGGAGGGCCCGCGCCAGAGTCGCCGCGGCTCGTGCCGGATGGCTCTCAGCGGCGCGCTCCAGACAGCGCACCTCACGCGCGGTGAAAAGGCCTGCCAACCGGCTCCACGTCGCGAGATCCGGGTAATCTTTCAGCTTGTCGCGCAGCACGATGTCCCGGCCGGTGACGCGCGCGCCGACGGTGTTGACAAAGTCCAGGCAGACCGAGCCGGCGATGAATTTCATTTCCGCCATGGTAACCGTTCCAAACCGATTGACTGGTTACAGATGTTCTGATAGTATGTAACCACTATGTTGAAGATAACAGGTTACTGCGCAGTTTTCCTAGCGCTTGCAGCTTCGATCATGCAGGCACAGACAAAGCAGCCCACAACGCCCGCCGAAACAATCGCCGCGTATTTCAAAGGCGGCAATGATCAACTGCTAGTGATGGCCAAGGATTTCCCGGAGGACAAATATCAATTCCGGCTCAAGCCCGAGATGCGTTCTTTCGGCGATGTCATCGTCCACGTGGCTTCCGGCAACGTCTACGCAGCGAAAGCTGGCCGCGGAGAAAAAGTGAAATGGGATGAGCTCGATCCCAAGAACTATAAAACCAAGGCCGATATTGTCGCGCTGCTGGAGAGGTCCATTCAGGACGCCAACGCAACATTGAAAACTTCGCCGGAGGGTCCCAAAAAGAACCTGGAGCCGTGGATGGGCGTGATGGAACACTCAGCCGAGCACTACGGTTTGCTGGTTGCTTACTACCGTGCGAACGGGATTGTGCCGCCGTCATCGCGTCCGAAAAAGTGACGCCCTAGTAATTCCGCGCCCGCTCCTTGTTAGGCCGCTCCGCGCGGCTCATGGCTTTGACGCCAGCGAGCGACGGATCGGCGGACGCGAGATCGTTGAAATTCCGCATCACCTTGGCGACGGCCGCGGCGATGTCATCCACATCGCGATCCTCACCGATCAGCAGGAACTGCGGAAGCCAGACCGCTTCTTCATACGCCGCGCGCTCGGATACCGGGCACTTGACGCCGGAGTAATCAGTCTTAAGCTGCGGGCAGTTTTCCGGCGTGGCGTAGAACAAATCGCTGCGGTAGACAGGCTCATAGAATCGTCCATCGCTCGGAATCCCTTCCGCATCCAGCGCCGCCACGAAAAGATCGCGCGCCACCACGCCGGGCCGCTCGGGACGATATTGAAAGACGTAGTTGTAAATGGTGTCGCGCGTGATCGCCGGCTGAGGCGGTAGCGGCCGAACACCAGGGATCGCGCTCAGAGCTTTACTTAACCGTTGAGCAGCGCGGGCGCGCTTAGCCGCAATTTCCGGCAGCATGTCGAGCTGTCCGATCAGCAGCGCCGCCTGCAGCTCGGTCATGCGGTAATTCGCGCCCAGCACGCGCTGCTGATATTCATCCGTCCTGCTGGCGCGCCCACAATTCACCTGCGATTGCAGATGCTCGAAATACTTGAGATCGGAGGTGATCACCATCCCTCCCTCGCCCGACGTCATGAGCTTGCTTTCCTGGAAGCTGAAGCATCCNNCCGTGCTCGCGGGCGAGATCGCTGAGCGCGTCCATATCGGCGAACCGCATGGCCAGATGCACTGGCAACAGGGCTTTGGTGCGCGGTGTTATCGCCTTCCGGGCGGATTCAACATCCAGGCAATAAGTATCCGGATCGACATCTGCGAACACCGGCACGCCGCCGGCAAACAGCACCGCCGTAGCGGTTCCATCCCAGGTGTAGGCGGGCACGATCACTTCATCGCCGAATCGAATACCGGCCGCTTGCAGCGCGGCCACCAGCGCGATGGTCCCGTTCGTCAGGCATAGTCCATATTTCGCGCCGTGCAGTTCGGCGAAACGCGAGGCGAACTCGCCGCAGTAACGGCTGGGCACCGGATACCCGCCCCAGTGCCTGCTCTCCAGCACTTGCTGCAGCCGTTGCGCGTCCGCGGGAAGATACTGCGGCCATACCGGGAACGGCCGGTTACGCACAGGGCTCCCGCCCAAAATTGCCAATTCACTCATATGAGAACATTCTCCTGATCAGTCTTTGATGAATTTGTGGTACAGACCCATGTAGTATGGCAGCAAAAACGAACCGCCGTCAGCAAGCTCCAAGCCATCGCTGCCTTGGTCTAATTCCCACGGATCGTGATTCCACTGATCGACGTACCGCTCGTCGATGGGCAGCACCTTGCCGTTGTTTCTAAGCCCAAGTCCCTTGGCGCCAGCCTCTCGTGCATAGGCAGGCAAGGGAACAATATCAGTGCGATGGCTGTTGATCAAGCGCCAATTCACGCGGTCCAACGGATACCGGCGGAGCGTGTCCATGGATTCCTCCAGCCATTCGCCCGTGGGCGTCAGATCGCGCTTTCCGTAGGCGTCTTCAAATTGTTTTCCCGTATTCGTGGCCGCGTACATGAAGTTGAACAGGGGATTCAATTCCGGCCGCTCCATGCTCCAGTAGTTCGAAAAAGCCAGCGCATACTTCCGTTGAAGTTTCGGATCGGTTTCGTAACGGATGAGGTTGTAGAAATCCATGAAGGCCATCTCGTCGTCCGACTGATTACCCGAACCCGGCCCCGCGTTGGTCTTTGGGATGAGCACGTTCTGGTCGTAGGCGTGTTGTTCGATCAACTTTCGGGCAGCTTCGGAATATTTTGCGTTGCCCGTAACGTGTCCGGCGATCTTCAGGTACGTCAGGATGGAGAGCGAATTCAGACCGCGCTCTTCCCACCAATTGGAATCGTGATTCAGGCTCTCGGGATTGAAAACGCCCCAGCGCGTGGGTTGGCCGTCGAAATCCACAAAATGGAAATTGTGATCCAACAGGTGATCTACGATCGCGCTCACTTGTTCGCGGACGCGGCCTTTTTCATCGTCGGTTGAAGCCACCAGGTCGTAGTACAAAGCGTAGAAGAAGAAATGGCCGTCCAGCTCATCCGAGCTGGTATCGGTTTTCCAGTACCACTTGCCATCGGCGCTCACGGGCCAGCGCGGCGATAGGACCTTCCACAATCGATCTTCATTAAGACGCTTCTGTTCGTCATGCTCGCGAGTATCGATCCTGTTGGGGTCGGGACCGCTGGTGGGCAGAATGCTCCGCGCCACGAATCCGCGCGGCGCCGGATGGCTGCCGCCCTCGGTTACAATTCTCAAGAATCGGAGCGCTTCGAAAGCAGCTTTCGCTCGTTTCTTCGCCAGTTCGCTCCCCGTTGCTGCATATGCGAAACACTCGCCCGAGCCATACATGGATGTCCACAAGCCGTCGTTATCGCTGTCCTGTTGCGTCCACTCGGTTTTGTCGCCGGGACGTTTTAGCCTCACTCCCAGCACGTAGCCGTAGGGTGTCCGCCGGTGCCGCAGATCAATTTCATCCTCGAAAAACTTGGCTTTCTCCGCCAGCGTGATTCGACGCCGTTCAATCAATCCGACGCCTTTCTTGGTCGCGAACCAAGCGTTGCCGTTCGCTTCCACAGCAATCGCGCGGACGTCGTCATCCGGCAGCCAGCGCAGGCCCTGGCGATACTCCCAGTTCTTGCCATCGAATCGAATGGCTCCCTTCGGAGTTGCCAGCCAGATCACTCCGTCTTCACCGGCAGCGATGGAGGTGATTTTGTCATAGGGCAATCCGTCGGCGGGGGGATAGGTCGTGATCGCAGCTCCCGCGTCGGGAAACTGCGCAGCATCTCGCGACCATCGACCGCCGGAAAACCGCGCGATTCCAGATGTGGTTTTGGCAAAGACCTGTCCATTCACGACAGCCACGGAGATTACGTCGTTGGAAGGCAGCCCATCGCGTGTGGTGAAGGTGTGCGCCACTTCTTGCTGGAATGCGCCTGCCTGCATCGCAACCAGCAGCAGGACGTAGCGCACGCACTTTTGCGTGCCGCGTTCACACTCTCCAGAAACTCGTTTGTAGATCGTTGAATTCAAGCGTTTTCCTTT
>PMUN01000480.1 GCA_003166875.1 Bryobacterales bacterium
TCAGCCTTCTAAGCTGAGGGTCGCTGGTTCGAGTCCAGCCGCGCCTACCAATCAAGCCATTAATTCCGGTTAGGCGGCCGATTAACCACCGGTTGAACCTTAACATGCCGCCGCACCGAACCGCCGTCCGGTGTAACCCCACTTGGATTCCTGCCGGGCACACTGCGAGGTCGGACGGGTTCCAGCAAGGAACTAGGACATGGCTCCGCACGAACAGGGCTGATCGGAGTCGAGAAATCACGGTAACAACGTTGCATGCTGTAGCGTCCTACGTACGTGAACAAACGCCAACTAGCGGTCGCGCTAACGGCAATGTCGTATGCGCTTGACGTTGGGTGTTCGCGGCGAGACAACGAAGAGGCCAAGCGTAAATTGCGCGAAACCCAACTGGAATTGAAGCACGAAACCCAGGAAGCCAGTCAGAAACTGAAGCAGGGCGCACACGAAGCTGCCCAGGAAGTACGTCGCGATGCTGCCGCGGCCTCGCGCGAGATCAAGAAGGACGGCGAAAAGCTCAAGCGCGAAGCCAACTCGAAGTAGCAGCTACGGGTGCCGCCATCAAACCGCTGAATCCGACTGCCAGGGAATGTCCACATGGCCGGATCCGAAGCTACTTGACACTTTCAGCGTCGTGGTCCCAGGTTCCCCGCCCGGGAGCTGATAGCTGATTTCGCATCCATTCATCAATAGCGAGTAGGTCTCCGCGAGCGCGTCCGGCAGAGCATCCATAGGGCCATCGCTAAAAGTGCCGTCCGGTGTGGACAGGCATATGTCACGGAACGCCGCGCAAGTTGAAGAGAGGCCGGGCGCAAAACCGTGCAAGACGATCCGCTCATTGGTGAACAGCGTCTTGAGAGAGGCCACGTGGTCCCGGTCGGCGAGATGGGCGGCCGAGCTCTCGTGCAGGAACACGAACATGTGCCGCTTCCCGGAACGTTTGCCGATGGCTTCACATTGCCGTTGGATTGCCGCCAACGGGTCCGGCGCGACCCTCCCCGGAGGCACCTCGGCTGCAATCGCTTTACTCAAAATGTCGGGCGCCGCAATGAAGCAGTGCCGCATCTTCACTTCCGGGGTCGCGATGGCGTCCTCGTACGGCAAAAAAGACTGTTCGTGGGGCGCCTCTGCCGCATCTTTTTCCGGCTCGTTGGAATGCCGGTCAATTCGCCACTCGTCGTCGGCGCGCTTTGCGGCGCTGCATCGATTCAGTGCCAACGTGATAGCCTGGCCATAGAGATCTTCGCTGGACTTAAATTGGGGCGCAACGAAGCCGGCCGCGAGTGCCGCCGGGGCTGCGGACAACTTCACTTCGTACTGTTCTATCAACTCGCCCGCTTCCCAAAGGGCGAAATCCATCGGCGTGAGGGTGCTGAGGTCATGTGCGGGCTGAGATGAAAGCACCAGCGCGCACTTTCGTTTGCCGTCCTGGCTGACGCGAGCGTGCGACACACGGAATCGCATTGTGCCGGCCTCCGCATTGAGCTTTTCACGTCGCTTGATGGATGCCATCGCACGTGTAACTGCCAGACGTATTTTTCCTTCCGACAATTTGAACTGCCCCATCAGGAACGGGAGAAAACGTGGATCTTGTGTTTCCCCGATGGCCCAGAGGGCGGAAATCCGGAAGGCTGGAGCTTCCCTCTGGCGGACCATGTCGAGCAACATCCGGACCGCCTTCGTTTCCGCTATTCGGTACAGACCCAGTACTGCATTCGCGGCCACCCGGTTGAACTGCGACTTGGAGGCCGCGAGGAGCAGTGCGCGCGAATCCCCTGGTTCGAGCGACCAAAGCGCTTCGACTGCGCTGGCCTGCACGCGGGCGTCGCGGTCCATAAAACGCCTTCCGATCCAAGCGGCGTTCTTAGAGCTCCGACCGATTATCAATGCTGCTTTGGATCGAACCATCCGGTCCGGATGCGCCATAAGCTCCAACTGAAATGAGTTCCAGAAACTGGCCGGCGCAATTGCTGCGAGCAGTTCGAGGAGCCTCATGATTCGTTGGCTATTTTCAGCGCTGGACTGGTCCTGCAGGGTCTTGTTGAGCGCCAATTCCAACATTGGTTGCAGATTGGTTCCGTTCGCTGCCACAGCCTGGAGCGCTGTCCGCGCTTCCCGTGACTCGGCAATTCGAGGGTCCAACAAGGTGGCTGGCAGCAATTTCCCCTTCATGAGCAATTGCACCAGATAACGAGCCCCCGCTGAGGGTTGACTCTTCGCTAATACAGCTACTGCAGAAGCTCCAAAAGCCCGTGGATCGGAGACTAGTAGTTGCGACAAAGACTGTTTGCCGGCCGTGTCCTTCTCGGAGAACGATTCCAAAAGCGCGGCGATATCTTGAGTGAATGAATCGTTCAACCCCACTTCTTTGCCCATGACATTCTCCGCTGTTACTTATCGGCACGGCCTGGTTTTCCTTTGCCGCCTGTCAATATTTCCGGCCTCAACCGGTTGTCACACTCTGTAACGCGATGCCAACACAATGAATTCGCAAGCAAATCTAAACGGCAGTCGAGGTGCAACTGGTAATGAAAAGGAGGTGTAACAATGAAAGCCGTACTATTGGAAAGCGCCGCCTTGCTACTGACAGTTGGCGGACCGATGTGGTGCCAGCCTACCCCAGGCAGCATCCAGCAGGATCCGCAACCTATTTACCGTGTCACGGTGGTTTCGCGCACCCTGTCGGCCGTTAACTACGAGCACCGCGGTGGACCAACCATGATCGACTTTCAGGGCACGGTATTGCTTCCCAAGGCAAAAGGCGTAGCGACTGTAGAAAGCAAGCGCGGACGTGTGGTGATTGACGCAAAATTCGAGCACCTGGAGCCGCCCACCCGCTATGGCCGCGAGTATCTGACGTATGTGTTATGGGCGATCACGCCAGAGGGGCGTCCGAAAAATCTTGGGGAACTTCTGGTGGGATCCTCAGACAAGGCCAAGACCATCGTCACCACGGACCTGCAGGCCTTGGGGCTGATGGTGACCGCCGAGCCTTATTATGCCGTGACAACGCCCAGCGATGTGGTTGTCTTGGAGAATGTCATCCGGCCGGATACGGTAGGACGGATTGAGCCGGTGCTTGCCAAGTACGAGCTTCTGCCTCGCGGCCAATACACGCTGACCATGAACCCAGCTGGGCTGCGGACGATGGAAGTGGAGCAAGAAAAGCTGCCGTACGATCGCTACGAAGCGGTGCTGGAACTCTACCAGGCACAGAACGCGATCCAGATCGCGCGATCCGTGGGCGCGGATCGTTTCGCGGCGGATACGATCAGCAAAGCAGATGCGCTGTTAGCGGACGCGCAGAACATGGAGCTCCGCAAACAGGACACGCACATAATAGTTTCGCGGGCGCGCGAAGCGGCCGAGATCGCGGAGGACGCACGAGCCATCGCGATCAAGCGCGGCGATGAGGAGCGCGTGTCGGGCGAACGCGAGCGGCGGTTGGAAGAGGGCCGGGCGCGCACGAGAGCGGAAGCAGAAGCGCAGCAGGCGCAGTCTGCCGACGCAGAACGAGCGGCGGCTGAACGGGCTGAAGCTCAAGCCGAGCGAGGCCGGGCAACGGCGGCCCAACTGGAGGCACGTCCCGCGATCGAAGCTCAGCCTGTAGCAGTGGTGGCGCCGCAGCCCACCGGAGCACAGCGGCAAGCCCGGGCGGAACTGTTGGCGCGGTTGAATGGCGTCCTAACAGCCCGGGACACGCCGCGCGGCTTGGTGGTCACGCTGCCGGATGCATCGTTTGAAAGCGGCGGCGCACTGAGGCGAAACGCTTCTGAAAGGCTCGCGTTGGTTGCCGGCATGCTCTCCGCACGGCACGATCTGACGGTTTCTATAGAAGGGTTCACAGATGACCGCGGCAGCAATGCGGAGCAACGCGACCTCTCGGAACGGCGCGCACGCGCAGTTCGTGCCACGCTGGTGGGGAAGGGGATCACGGCCGTTTCGGTTCAGGCCGCTGGCTTTGGCGGGAATCGACCCCTAGTGTCAAATGCGAGCGCGGGCGGACGCGAGCAGAACCGTCGAGTGGAGATTGTGATCTCGGGGCCGAGCATTGGCGGCATGGCTCTGTGGGACCGTACGTATTCGTTGTCGTCGCGGCACTGAACGCTTTTTAGCCACGGATGCACACGGATAGACACAGATAAGAGACGTATTCTTATCCGTGTGCATCCGTGGCCAAATATAAAATGGCGCTGTAGCCTGCGATAGCCCCTCTTTCCGCCGGCGTTGTTTGAAGCGAGGGCTGCCCGTACTCATCGAGTGGCGCGTTGGTTGGCCCGAAGTTGCATACCAGCAACGCGCGTGTGCCTGCGGGATCACCTCGCTCCATTCGAAGCAATTGCTTAGCTTCATCGATTTCCACCCGCGTGAGATCTTTGCGGCAGTTCGATAGGCACGGCCAACGCTTTCGCAGAGCGATCAATTCGCGATAGAAGCTAAAAATCGCCCGATGGCGCGCGTCTTCGAGCAGCCGCCAGGTAATTTTGGATTTTTCAAACGTAGCGGGCGCCTGAGGGTCGAAGAATTCCACCGATGTCGCGAACTCGGCATATTCTCTCCGTCGCCCCTCGGTCACCAGCTTGGCGAGCAATGGATCGAGATGGCTGGTGAAATAAAGGAATGGCGCGCTGTCGGCAAACTCCTCGCCCATGAACAGCAGCGGAAGATAGGGCGAACAGAGCAGCAGCGTGGCAGCCAGTTTGAACTGGTTTAGCGAAACCAGCTCCGACAATCGCATTCCTTGATTGGTATTGGCTACCTGGTCGTGGTTCTGAATAAAAACTACGAATTTGTTCCCGGGCAGATCTTTGGAGGAGCTCCCAAACCGGCGCCGGCGATAAGGCGAATAAATTCCGTCATGGACGAAGCCTTCTGAAAGAGCCTTCTGAATATCCGCCAGCCTTCCGAAACTCCCCAGAAACCCGCGCTTCGCGTTGGTCAGGAAGCTGATCAGCGCGTGATGGAATTCATCGTTCCATTGCGCATCCAGACCGTACCCTCCGGCCGAGCGCGGCTGGATCACTCGAACGTCGTTGAGATCGCTCTCCGCGATCAGCCAGGCGCGCCGTCCGAGCTGCTCTGCCTGCTGATGGACACGCTCCGCCAACTCCGCCAGGACGTGGCGAGCGCCCAAATCATAAATGCTGTGAATCGCATCCAGCCGCAAAGCATCAATGTGATATTCAGTCAGCCAATACAAGGCATTGTCGATGAAGAATTGCCGCACGCCGTCACTTCCCGGCCCATCGAAATTGATCGCCGGTCCCCAGGGCGTCCGGTAATGATCCGTGAAGTAAGGACCGAATTCAGCCAGATAGTTGCCTTCCGGCCCCACGTGATTGTATACGACGTCCAGCACGACGGCCAGGCCCGCGCGGTGGCAGGCATCCACCAACTTTTTCAATCCCTCGGGCCCGCCGTAGAAAGAGTGGGGAGCGAAAAGATCGACACCGTCGTAACCCCAGTTCCGGCACCCGGGAAACTCGGCAACCGGCATCAGCTCGATCGCGGTGATGCCGAGGTCCTTCAGATACGGGACTTTCGCAATCACCGCCTCGAAAGTTCCTTCGGGTGTAAAAGTTCCCGTGTGCAGTTCATAGATTATGAACTGATCGAGATCAATCCCCTTCCAATCCTGGTCAGACCAGACAAACGATTCGGGATCGATAATTTCGGACGGGCCATGGACACCTTGCGGCTGCGATCGGGAGACGGGATCGGGCCGTTCTTTAGCATCGTCAATAACCAGCGAATAAGTTTGGCCGGGCTGGGCGTGGGCCGCCACAACCTGACAATCTTCTCCTTCACGGATCATCGGAATTAAGCGATCACCCACACGCACGGCGAGAGTCTGGACATTCGGCGCCCAGACCCGGAATTGGACGCCTCCGGTTGGAAGCGGCCTTGCGCCATAGGACATCCGCCAGGGTGCCATCCGGAATTAATTGGTCTCCTGGCTCACCAACAGAGCGACCGGACAATGGGAGAAAGCCTGCGCGAGAGGGATGCCCGCGCCATTCTCACGCTGGTCAATCGCTATGTTCCGGCCCGTGAGTACATCTTGAAAATGCGGCTGCCCGATTTTTTTCGGCAGAACCGCAGCGGTGTCCCCCCAGACGTCGCCCGTGGGCACAGGGTGCGAGTTGAACAGCCGCAGAAAAAATCTGCCAGCCAGCGCGATTACAGTCTTGCCAGCGAGACTGCGTGAGAATCCTACCACATGGTTGGCGCGGCTCCCGCTTGCGGTTACTGGAACATAGGAACCCTGGCCGAACAGGTCTCGGTTATCTCTGCGCAATCGTAACGCGACGCTGGTGGTATACAGCTTGATTGCCCCGTCACACGGATCCGCAGCCAGCCGCTCCACTAACACCGACTGGTCCTGACCGCCCTGCTCATGCAGTTTCGTCAGCATCCGGCGCCGCAGCTCAAAATCTACCGGGCGCCGGTTATCCGGGTCCACCAAATCGAAACACCACAACTCATTTCCCTGATAGAAGTCGGGCATGCCGGGCGACGCGACTTTCAGCACCACTTGCGAAATGGAGTTCCAGATGCCGGCCTTCGCGATAGGCGCTTGAAACTGGCGGAAGTCATCGAGGAAAACGTTGGCGGGCGAAAGATCCAGGATATTTGCGATGAACTGGTGCACAGCTTGATCATATTCGACATTGGGGTTGATCCAACTGGTGTGGACTTTCGCCTCGTGCGATGCCTTTTCCATGTAGCGCTGAATTCGATCGACATAGCCTGCATGCTCCTCGGTGTTCATTGGCAGCAGCGGCCAGGTTCCCACCAGCGTCTGATAAAGAAGATATTCTTCGTTGGCGCCGGGGGACATCCGTTCGTTAACCTTCGTTTTCCAGCGCCGGTTCATCTCATGCCAGCGGCGAATGGCGCGGCGCCATTCCACAGGCATCTCCGAAAGCACATTGATTCGCGCCCGGACGTCCTCTCCGCGCTTGGTATCGTGCGTGGAAGTGGCATTCATGCTATTCGGCCACAGCTCGCCGCGGATCAGGTTTCTGCGATGGAAGGCGCTCACCGAAACTCCAAATCGTTCCGGGCTTCCGCCCACTTCGTTCAACGAAGCCAGCGGGTAATAGCGATAGAAAGCGGTGTCCTCCACGCCCTTGGCCATCACGGGCGAGGTCAATTGCTGAAACCGCATGGTGAACGAATGCCGTTCGGCGCGTTGCGCGTCGTCAATCCCCTCCGGATGTTCGAGCAGCAGCAGGCTTTGAATGAAATCGAAAACCGATTCGTTCACCGCGGGGTTACGGCGCTTGGCCTCTCGAATTGCGATGCTGATTTGACGGCGATCTTCCGTATCCGCTTCCTTGTCATCAGTACGGATGTACGTCCGATAGACAGGGAATGTGGCCACCACTTCGCGTAGGGCGTCACGCAGGTTCTCGAGCGTAAAGTCGCGATACCAGCGATGCTGCTCGGAGAGCCGATCTAGTTTTCGTGCCAGCACGTTCAGCTCGCTCGACATGGAAACTTGCAAGATGAGCCGCTTGGTGTCGCACACCAGATCGGCGAAGTCGCGCACCCGGCCAGTAAACCTCTGGTAAAGTTGCTGAAATGCTTTCTCCTTGGAATGATCCACGAAAAGGCCGTTGACCAGGTTCAGAAAGCGATAGCCGGTAGTGCCTTCCACGGCCCAGGAGGTGCGCAGCGGCTCGTTTCCCGCCAGGATCTTTTCAGCAACGATGTAAAATGTTCGCTCCGGGCCATTGCGCTTGCCGTTGCCATTTCGCTTTGCCAACCCGCTCTGCGCTCTAGACAAATCCTGCAAGTATCGAAAGTATTTCTCAGGCTCATACAGCCCGTCCGGATGATCCACTCGAAGACCGGTAACATGTCCCTGGCTGACTAACTCGAAAATCTTGGCGTGGACCGGCGAGAACACCTCGGGGTCTTCCACGCGAATCGCCGCGAGGTCGTTGATGTCAAAAAATCTGCGGTAGTTGATCTCATCCATCGCCACGCGCCAGAAGCTGAGACGGTAGGCTTCGCTGTCGAGGAGTCGTTCCAGGCGGTCGAAGCTCCGGGGATTGCCACGTTCGCCGTTTATTTCCGCCAGCGTCTCATCAATCGCCTGGCGAGCTTCAGGGCTTGAGTCGAAAAGAGTAGAGAGCCGCTTCTTTACGATCTCTTTCTCGCGTTGACGCTCCCGTATCCTGGCGTCGTCGGTTTCCGTGTTCTCCGCCAGATGGCTCAAGGCGGTGATGATGCTTTCAAGTTCACCCACGTGTTCGTGCGAAGGATCCAGCCTGTCCCGTAGTTTGGCGGCCGCCGGTTCCAGGATCATGGTCCACGTGCGCGGCGCCAGCGGCAGCGGCGTTTCGTAGAAGGCTACTCTGAGTTCGTCCTCCGCGTAGACAACACGGATTTCCTGATTCTCAAGCGCGCGACCATATTGATCGCCCAGCACCGGCAGCAATACTTTGTTGGCAAGCTCGGCCTTCGGAGGATGCCATTCGATATCGAAGAAGCGGGCGAACGGGCTGCTGGGTCCGTTCTCCAGCACATCCCACCACCAGCGATTGGAGGAGTGCGAGATGCACATGTGATTCGGCACTACGTCGACTATCAGGCCCATGCCACGCTGCTGCAGCTTTTCCGAGAGACTGAGGAATGACTCTTCATCCCCGATCTCAGGATTGAACCGGCTGTGATCGGTGACGTCATAGCCGTGCAAGCTGCCCGGTCGAGCCATCAGAAAAGGCGAAGCGTAGAGATCGGAAATCCCCAGTTCATCCAGGTAGTCGACTATATCCGCCGCTTGCTCAAAGGTAAAAGAACGGTTGAATTGCAGGCGATAAGTGGCCGCGGGCGTATAGACCGGTTCAGTTTTCCTGCGCTGCATGGGCGTCGACGGCTTCGTCGGTGATTGGACTCCGCCGTACGAATAAGACTACTTAGTAACACATTTGTTTCAATGCGGTACGAAGCGTCGTTTCTCGTTAAGTGCGCTCGATAGTTCCTAACGAGAAACGAGAAACGAGAAACGACGTTTTTGACGCTTACTTGCTTGCTTTTGCAGTCTTGAAATCAGCTACCAGGCGCTTGGCAATTTTGTCGGCCACGTCTGCGCTGGCGCCCAGGAACTTACCGCCCAGGCTCTCCGCGGTAGCCGACCAGATTACATCGCCATTCTTACCAACCAAACGCACCGTGGCGATCGCCTCGTGCTTGCGTTCCTCGGTATGCCGGCTCGAGTTTTCGCCGATAGTCAATCCCGCGCTATGGTTGTTGGTGCTGCTGGCATAGTTTCGGGTGCTCGCGCTGCCGCCTTCGCCGAGCTGGCTATGCGCGTTTATCCCTTCCGAGGCCTGGAAGGTGTCCGTGAAAACCTCGTCCTCGCCCGCTCCCTTCAACACCGCGTCGGCCTTGTCTTCATTCTCCGTGATGATAAACTGCTTGGACCGCTGCAGGCTGGTCATAAGCAGTTCGCGAATCTGAAGAGCGGTGTCTCCCCCAGTGAGGATGTCCACATAAATTCTGCGGACCTTAGCGAGCTGGCCGGCCGTTTCTTCCTCCGGAGCCTGTTCATCGTCCGCCGCAGCAAAGGGAACCAGCAACATCAGAATGTAGAGGAGCGGCGCCATGCTTACCCCTTTCCGGCTTTACGCGCATCGTCGTCCTGGAACTCCACCTTGCGGCCGGTACGCGCCTCCAGGCTCACCAGCATCATGCGGATGTCGTCTTTGCTAACGCGGAAGACCATGGCCTGCTGGCGGTTTTCGTCGTCCGAATAGCCGACTGTCAGGAAATGGGTTCGCTTCTTGGCCAACAGAAACAGCGGAGAGAGGAGCGCCGCCGCGACATACCGGCGGTCCACTCGCTGCCCGTACTCCAGCAGGTTTATCTTGTCGTAGGGAACGCGCCAACTTGCCTTCTTGGCATAAAAAACGAAATATTGCTCATCTACAGCAGTCACGGTTCCCGAACAGCCGTCTGGAATCTGCGAAATCGTTCCGCCGACGTATTCCGCATGCCCGCCACTGCTGTGGGCTGACAAGAGTGAATAAACTACAAGACCTAACACAGCGAGTCTCTTCGATGTCATAATGAAATTAGTAGTGGCATCCCGCTGAAACTCTCACCGATGTTCGCAAGGAATCACCCTATAACCCAGATGGATACGACTGTGTGCGCCACCCGGCGGAAACGCAGGCGCCCGGTAGCTCCAGCGCCGTTCACACCGCATCCGAAGAAGTGGCCGGACCATGGGTTGCACGCAGCGTGGCTTGGCCATAGCACCGTGCTGCTCAAGCTGGACGGATTTACGATCCTGACGGATCCGGTGCTCGGCGATCGCTGCGGCGTCCGTATGGGTCCGGTGACGGTGGGTTTAAAACGAATGGTGGCGCCGGCGCTGCTTCGGTCGCAACTGCCGCACATTGACCTGATCCTGTTGTCGCATGCGCATTTCGATCACTTCGACATGGCTACATTGCGCAGCTTGGAACGCTCGGGCGCAATGGTGGTGACGGCCTCCAACACCAGCGACCTGCTACGCGTACGGCGCTACAAAAGCGTCCAGGAAATCGGTTGGGGCGAGCGGTTGCGCGTGGGACCCCTCACCATTCTTGGTCTTCGAGTGAAACATTGGGGCGCGCGGATGCGCACCGATACCTACCGCGGATTTAATGGTTATTTGATAGAGACCAAGAAACATCGCATCGTGTTCGGCGGAGACACGGCTTTCACCGACACGTTTCGCGCGGCGCGTGGCGCGCGGCCGGTGGATCTGGCGATTCTGCCCATCGGCGCGTATGATCCTTGGATACATGTGCACTGCAGTCCCGAGCAGGCCTGGCGCATGGGCGACGATTGTGGCGCGGAGCACCTGATGCCCGTGCATCACCAGACCTTCCGGCTAAGCCGCGAACCCTACTACGAGCCGGTGGAGCGCTTTGTCGCCGCCGCAGGCAGCCGTCCGGAGCGCGTAGTGACGACGCGGATCGGACAGGAGTGGTCACAATCGTAAGACGCTCGTTGCTGCATGCGGCTTGTTTCAGAGAAAAGGCTTAGCCGCAAATAAACGCAAATAAACGCGAATAAGAGTCTTTGCGTTCATCGGCGTTCATCAGCGGCCCATTGAATCGTCCGTCCCTTGCCCAACGGCCCGTCAATCTCCCTCACCGTCATCTCCACCCTCGTACCCGTGACGCGCACGAACACCTGACCGAAGAACCAGCCATGCTCGAAGCCTTCTCCTTTGAGCTTTCCTCCCGAACTGCCCGCTTCCAGATACTCGATGCCGTCTTCAACCAAGTGCACAAACTGATGGCCATGCCCACTGATCACGTAGCGCACGCCGTATTTCTTGACGAGCTGATGGAATGGAAACTGGCTGCTCCGAAACTTCACCGGGATTAGCCAAAACGGTTTGTGGAAAAGCACGAACTTGGGATCGCGATCCTTATGAGCCGCGAGGTCGCGGGCGAGAAACTCCATCTCGCCGTCACTCAGGTCCTCGGTCTGGCTGTTATCGAGCACCGTAAAATGCGCATTCTGGTAATCGAACCCGTGATGAGCCGGCCGGCCGGTCTCTTTTTCGTAGACCTTACGCGACGCAGGCGACCAGATGTCGTGATTGCCTGGCGTGAAGTACTGCGGATACTTGTAGCGCTCCCACAAAGGCCGTAACGCGGCCCATTCCGCTTCCGCGGTGGCGTCGTTTCCTCCCTGAATGGTATCTCCCACGTTGATCACGAAATCTGGATGCAGAGAATCCAGATCGTGCCAGACGCGTTCGTAAACACCGGGTTGCGCGTCACCAGTACGGTCTCCCAGAATGCAGAAGCGAAAATCGTTGCGCGGCTGGCTGACGGCTCGAACGGCTATAAATCCCGCGAGCACGACGACGCACGCTAGCAGCCAACGGTTAAGGCACCCCATGCGCGCGATTCTAGCAAGCCAGGGGTGGGCCTGGTTTCTGGTTTCTGGTTTCTGGTTTCTGCCGCCTGCCGCCTGCCGCCTGCCTCCTGCCGCCTGCCGCCCGCGTTCCGCTTCTGTAGAATGGTTCTTATCACTTGAATGCTTCGTGCTCTCCCCGCAACTCTCGCAACGGTAACGGTTCTTTTCATCTGTGGATGCAAACGCGCCACGCCTGATAACGTCGCCGCCACTGTCAATGGACGTACCATTACCTACGCGGAACTCGACAAGAAATACCAGTCGACATTCATGTCGTCTACTGAGCGCCCCAGCGACGACCAGATGGCGATTCAAAAGCTGGAAGTGCTGCGCAGCCTGGTGGACAACGAGATCATGCTGCAGCGCGCCGAAAAACTGGGATTGATGGCTACCGACGCCGACGTGGAATCGAAATTCGCGGAGCTCAAAGCGCCCTACACGCAGGAAGAATTTCAAAGGCAACTGGCTTCCACCAAGATGACCGTGGAAGACATGAAGCAGCAGCTCAAGCGCGACCTCAGCGTTCAAAAGCTTTTCAATAAAGAGATCACTTCCCATATCTCAATTTCGGATCGCGACGTCACCGATTTCTACAACACCAACAAGAGCAGCTTCAATTTTCCGGAGCCGCAGATTCACCTGGCTCAGATTCTGGTCACTCCGAATCCGGATCCGAACATCAGGAATCTCAAGAGCGACAAGGCGCAGAACGAAGAGCAGGCCCGCAAGAAAATCGACATGCTGCTAACACGTCTGAAGCAGGGAGAAGACTACGCTCAACTCGCCCAGAATTTTTCGGAGGACCCACAATCGGCGCCCAACGGCGGCGACCTGGGTTTCGTGCCCGAGTCCGCGCTCGAGAAGGTCAATCCGGAACTCCGTAAAGCGATCCAGGCAGTTTCACCCGGCCAAATTACCAGCGTGGTTCGCACGGCGGAAGGCTACCGGGTGTTCAAAATTTATTCAAAAGAACCGGCCGGCCAGCGGGAGTTGACGGACCCGCGCGTCCAGCAAAACATTCGGGAAACCCTCCTCAACCGCAAGGACCAATTGCTGCGCGCCGCCTATTACGAAGTAGCGCGCGATGAGGCCAAAGTTGTAAATTATCTCGCCCTCTCGATCGCGCAAACCAAAGACAACAAAAAGTAAGGGCCGCGAATGAACGCCAATGCACGCAAATGTTTTATTCGCGTTTATTTGCGTTCATTCGCGGCCAAGAATTAGTTTCCGGAAGTCTTCGGCTTAGGCTCGGACTTGCTCTTGGCCGGCAGCTTCCGGATCTCTTCGAAATACTGCTGCACGTATTGTTGGTAGGCCAGCGGAACTTCGTCGCGGTTGATCTCGCCACCAGCCTCGCCGTGCGTCGCCTTGCGGTCCGAGTACTGCGTTTTTAACTGCTGCTTGCCGGACGCCACCTCCACCATCACCTCGCCCGTGACGTTGGCCGCGCGCTTGCCGATGATCTCGCTGATCTTGCCCATGGCTCGCAGTTGCTCAGCTTCGCGCGCAGTCTTGTCGCCATCCTGTTTTCCGATGCCGCTCTTGCCGTCCGGCGAGTTGGGCCGGTCCGCGCTGCGGCTATCGCTCTTGCCCTGCGCGGCCTGTTGCGCTCCGCTCTGGGATTGCTGCTGCGCCTCGGATTGTGAGCTGGCGGCCGCATCCGCTTGCTGCTGGCTGGATGACGATCCGTTCGGGTCCTGGCTCTGATTCTGCCGCTGCGCCGATTGCGAACCACTCTGTTTGGATGAACCACCCGGCTTGCCGTCGCCGGTTTTGGATTGCATTTTCAGCTTCGCCATCAGATTGGCCAGTGCATCGCGCATCTTGTCGGTGAGGCTGGAATTTTCGCCCGAATTCGCCGATTGATTGGAATCCTTCTGCGACGACTGCTTTCCTGCCTGCGAACCGCCGTCCGGCGATTGATTGGCGTCGCTCATCGCGTCATTTCCGGCTTGCGATCCTTGGCCTTTCTCGCCGGCCTCGAGTGGATCATTGCCCGCGGGCTCAGACTCTTTTCCCGTGGCCTTGGCTTTCGCATCCGAGCCGCCGTCAGGATTATTCGGTTCCGGAGTCTCCACGGTTTGGAGCGCGCTTTCGGGAGCGGGATCAAGATCGGCGGCCTTCGATTCCCATGGATCGACGGCTTGGCCTTGCTCGCGATGGCCGTCCTGATCGAACGGCCGCTCGCGCTTGATCCTCTTAGCGTCCGCAATCTTGCTGGGTGATCCCAGAAATCCGTCGAAAGCGATGCGCACCAGCGGCGGCCTCAGGTCGAGGCTCCGGTTGATTCCATAGCGCAGCCCGAACATCGCGGCGACGATCAGCACCAGGCCGGCGTTCACGTAAAAGGTCCTGGGCGCGAGGAAAGGCAGGCCATATCGGACGTCGGCTGTGCGCGCCAGATCCTCCGCGGCCAACCTCTGACGCTCGATAAACTCCGGCGGAGCGCCCGTGCGGTCCGGATGTTCGCCAAAATAGTAGGCAGTGGAAAGCGCGTCGTGAAATCCCAGCCGATCGTCAATACGCTGCGCCACCTGGTAGGTGGAGAGCATTTTGGCGCGGGCACGATAGGCTCCTACTGCGAGGCTCCCGGCAAAGAGCAAGACCGGCCAGTACCAGTTGAGGATTTGCGTCCCGGTGACGAGCAGCAGAATTGCGCCCCCAAGCGCCAGCGCCGCCGCGAACGATGCTTCCTGAACAAGCAAATGACGAACCTGCCGCCGCCGTCCGCCACGGATCAAATCCGCAAGTGCGCTTCGCTCGCTCACGCATCAATTATCCCAGAAAAACGGCTCTCGTTGTTCCGTTTCTCGTTTCTCGTTTTTCGTTTGGTCCCAGGACGATCTCACGTCACAGGGGCAGAACGAGAAACGAGAAACGAGAAACGGTTTTCACCCGATCAGCCGCTCCACAATCACCACATCGCGCCATTGACCATCTAACCGGCCGTGCCTTTCATAAACTCCGACTTCGCGAAATCCGAGCTGGTGGACCAGGCCCCGGCTCGCGGCATTTTCCGGAAAGATGCGCGACAGCAGTTTCCAGAAACCCGCCTCCTTAGCCGCCTGAATTAACGCTTCGAGCGCAATTCGGCCTGCACCGCGGCGGCGAACGCAACCACCGAATCGCCATCCTCAACCGCAACGATGGGATGAACACCGTCGAACCACAAATGCACATCTGCGCCCGAACGAGGCCTGGTCTCGAAAGTAGCAACGCGATCCTCGATCCCTTCGTTGTAGATGCGTGCGATGGCGTCCGCATCCGCGGGCGTGGCGGATCGGGCAGTCACTACCTTGGACGGCTGGCCGGCGGCACGATCCCGTTCATTCGCGCGTAAACCACCGCTTGACCGTAATGATCGAAGCTGTGCCAACCCGGGATGGCTGCAATGGATATCCGAGCGATTTTCCCGTCGCCAAACGGCGATGGAACCATGTCCATGGCATTGGCTGCGGTCAACGAAGCCGTGGCTTTGTGCGCATAGGCGTAGGAATCCTTCAGGAATTTCACCACGGCGTCCTTGCCCTTGATGGATGCCGGACCGTTTTCACCAACTCCTATCTCGCTCGGATTCTTCTCGCCCAATGCAGCGGACGCCACTTGGTAATTCACCGCCGCTATGTGCATCATTTGCTGCGAGAAAGTGCGCACCCCTTTGAACTCCCCCTGGGACGGCGCGAAGTCATATTTGTCAGCGGGCATGGCCTCCGCCAGCGGCACCACTTCGGACTCCGCTATCTGAACTTCCATGTCGACGGCTTTCCCGATGCTGGGGGCGGGCGCGTCCGCCGCGAATGCTCCTACAACAACCAAGGCGCCAAATCCGTATAGAATCTTCTTCATGAGTGATCTCCCACTCCAGACATTATACGGAAACCCAACGAACTGCCCCCATCCAGCCGTGGGTCAGTTTGACTGTGGGGCAGGATGCCATCCTGCGGCGGGTTGTTAACCCGCTCCGATTGGCAATCGGCGCGCAGGTTAGCAATCTGCCCCACCAAACTGACCCGCCGCCGCATCGCGAATAGCGATATCCCAGCTTGAACGTTTCAGCTCTGGCCGGCGTCTAATTGTCATGCGGATCTTTGCGACGCTTCTCGCCCTGCAGCTCACCACTTGCTTCGCCCAGAATTCGTCCACCATCTCGGTGGGCAATGGCATCCGGCTGAAGGTCACGGTAGGAACCGGGAACGACACTCCAGATCCACTGAAGGTCGAAATGACGGCGGCCACCGGCAACAGCATTTACCGCATTCTCCACGACGACAGCGGCCTGGCGGTGTGGGCCTATGAACTGGTTGTGGAGCGGCTGCCCGACGGCGATCATTTTCAAATGATCGTGAAACCGGCCGGCCAGGAGTTCGCGGCCAAGTTCCCCAACGCGGACGGCGGAAAGCCGACGCCCACGTTCACCATTCCAATCGAATCGCAACCCCTCGGCGTAGGGGGCACATTCACCATCGATATCCCTACCAATCCCGGCTTGTTCGAGCATCGCACGGACACGGTCGAGGTGCAGCCCGATCCGCTGGGCCGTTCGGGATCCCAATCTGGCAAGCAGGCCGCGCCTCTGATCCGATTTGCCGATCTCATAGTTTCCATCAACGGCAAGGCAATAAGGGCCACGGGTCTAGGCGCCATGGTTTATGGTCCGTATGCGATGTTCTACATTCCCAAACGCGGCGGATACTTCTTCTCGACGCAACCCGTGACATCGCGGCCTTTCGTCCAGGTGGGCAACGTGGATCGTAACAAGCTGAGATTCACCATCGACCAGGAAGATTACGACTGCACCTCGGCGGCAAACATCCTCATGCAATCCGAGCAAGGCCAGCTTTGGGTGTATCACGATCCGCAATACAAACCGAATCCGAAATCATCGGCCGAGTTTTCCGCCGCCTCGTCAGATTCCTTGAACAGGTGGCTTCCGTAAAGTGTTACTGAACCGCGACCGTAAGGGAGTCGGTGATTTTCACCTTATCGGGTCAGCAGCTTGAACGCATGAGTCCACTGGTTTTTCAGGAATCCAGGGATGAGCCAGAGCATGCACAGCGGCTCGATCGCGCGCGATGCGATGATTCCACCGCAATCGACAGGCTCCCAACCGAACTGGCGAATGATCTGGGAGACCTGGTCCTTCGCGCCGTCGTCATCACCACATAAAAACATGCTGGGCGTGCCCTGTTCAAAATGTGGATTCACCATCAGCGCGCTCCCGACGCTGTTGAATGCTTTCACCACGTGAGCCTTGGGAATCAGCGCCTGAACTTTTTCTCCCAATGATTCATTGGGGCCGGTAGTGAACGGCACAACGCCTTTCACCGGCGGCGCATCCGCAATGGGATTGTTGGCGTCGATCACCGTCTTGCCGGTGAAGTTCTCCGCCTTGGCGAGTTCGATGACCTTGTCCACAATCTGGCCTTTGACTGCAACCAGCAATAGTTCGCCGTAGCTGGCGGCATCGGCGAATGTTCCGGCCGTTGCCGGGGAGTTCGCAGCCAGCCAAGCCGCAACGTCTTTGTCCAACGGGTCCCGCGTGCCCAACTTCACCTGATGCCCATGTTTGAGAAAACCCGCACCCAATGTGCGGCCGACAATTCCTGATCCAAGCACTCCAATTTTCATGTCCACCATTCTGCCACGAAGCGATATAATGCCCGCCATGCACCGATCGGCCGTCTTCCTCCTGCTATCTGTTTCAGTCACGCGCGTTGCCCCCGCACGAATCCTCCGGCTCGAAGATTATTACCGCATCGAGAGCGCTTCCGCTCCCGCGATTTCGCCCGACGGCCGCTGGGTGGTCTTCGTCCGCAATTCGATCATCGAGGCTGAGAACGAACGCCACACCGAAATCTGGATGAGCCACTCAGATGGCTCCACGCCACCGGTTCGTCTCACCAATCCCGCCTTCAGCGCGTCGGCGCCGCAGTGGAGCCCAGACGGCAAACTGCTTGCGTTTCATTCCACGCGCAAGGCGCCCGGCATTGATGGCGATATCTGGTTTCTGCGCATGGACCAGGCGGGCGGCGAAGCATTTCAGATTCCCGGCGTTGGTGGGACGCCTATCTTCAGCCCGGACAACCACTGGATTGCGTTTACCAAGAAAACGACTCCCGCATCGAAGCAATTCGAATTGCCCCAGCTCGAAAAGCAGCTCGATCAGCGCTTCAAAGGGCGCATGTACGACTGGATGAACATTCGTTTCGATGGGCGCGGCTATCTTCCCGATCCGCGCGATCCCGCCGCCACGCCGCCGCTCGAGCTGTACATCGTGGCGCGCGAAGGCGGGACACCGAAGCAGTTGACCGAGCTCGGCGTGGATGTACGATCGGCCGCATGGAGACCCGACTCGGGCGCGCTTGCGCTGGTGGCGGATTCACACCAGCGCGACGAATATTCCTACGAACGCGCCGATTTGTGGATAGTCGCGCTCGATGGCAAAATCCGCCGCCTGACGGACGACGGCTTTGAGTACGATTCGCCGGTTTGGGCTGAGGATGGCGGATCGTTGATCTTCCGCCGCCAGCAGAGCCTGAATCAGATTATCCAGGCCCGACAGAACCACGGCTCGGCAGTGGACCTCTATCGCATGCCCGCTGCGGGAGGCCAAATGACGAACCTGACGGCGGATTGGGACCTGATCCCCGAAGCTCCTATTTCGAGGGGCCAGTTCATCTACTTCAGCGCCGATATCAGCGGCGACGTGCATCTGTTTCGTGAGCCGGCATCGGGCGGACGCGTGGAACAAATCACAAAAGGCGAACGGTCGCTCGGCGGTTTCAGCTTCT
>PMUN01000426.1 GCA_003166875.1 Bryobacterales bacterium
AAGGAGCCCGCCGGCGCGTCGAGCCTTACTATTTTGGGTCCAGATGCGGAGCGGATGTCGGCCGAGTATAGGGGCTTCCAGCAGTGGCTCGTGCTCCGGCCGAGCGATCTGTCATCACTTCAACAACTCGGAGAGAGCCTCCGAAACTCCGCCTCTGTGAGGAATCAAGATTCGGTTATTATGAAGTAATTAGTGAAGTTGGGCGCTACCGGTGAGGTGAGGGGGAAAGCGATCGCGATTTAGGCCCATCTTCGGAACACATTGAGTTAGCGAGGGTTCGGCGTCGGGGTATTCACAGTACTTATGGTACTAAAGCCCCATTTGGACGATTCTAACTTTGAGGTTACAATTTGGTAAATGCATGTGCCGGGGCGGGTATTTTGGATTACGGGACTATCTGGATCGGGGAAGACCAGCATCGGCCGGGCCTTGGCATCGCACCTGCGGGCTTCGGGTGGGCGGGTAATTTTTCTTGACGGAGATACGCTGCGCGCGGCCGTCTCGAGCGATTTAGGCTACAGTGCCGAGGACCGGCGATCAGTTGCGATGCGGAACGGCATGCTCTGCCGTATGTTGGCGGAGCAGGGGTTCGATATTGTTTGCTCCACGATTTCTCTGTTCCACGAGGTGCAACGTTGGAATCGCGAGAACATAGCCCGGTACAACGAGATTTTCGTCCGTGTTCCATTGGAAGAGCTCAAGCGTCGCGATATCAAAGGAATATACGGGGATGACCGGCGGGCGGCAAATGTTGTCGGGGTCGACATTCCGGCGGAGACTCCAGAGGCGCCCGACCTCATCCTGGACAATCACGACTCGCTCGAGCCCGAGGAGGCAGTGCGGCTGATTCTGGATCGGGCATCGGTGGTGGAGCGCCAGCGGGGGTCCGCGAATCGGAAGGTGGTCCAGTTTGGGACGAAGGCTGAAACACTGGAGCGGCTGGCTCCATTATTGCGTAGCGCGGTAATTCTGCCCCAGGTCCGCTTTTCGGTTGCCGAATGGAGGAGCGATCCGCAAGGCGTGCTCGAGCGCATCTCCAAATCCCAGTGGGGATCGGAAGCGCTAATCGTCCGTAGCAGCGCCAAGTGCGAGGATTCAAGCTCCGAGTCGCAGGCTGGAAAATTCACATCGGTCGCCGGCGTGGAAGGTGTCGCCGCAATCGCGCCCGCTGTCGAGCGGGTTATAGCGTCATACGCAGGCAACGATAGCCAGGACGATCAGGTTTTCGTGCAGCCGATGTTGGATGAAGTGGCAATGGCCGGCGTGGCCGTTACGAGGGAACCACATGGCGGCGGGCCCTACTTCGTCCTCAATTATGACGATTTCTCCGGCCGCTCGGATCTGGTCACGTCCGGAGCCGCTGGAAAGCTCAAGACTTTTATCTGTCTCAAGTCACACCGGGAGGGAATTCCGAGCCAGCTCCTGCCGGTTCTGGATCTGTTACAAGAACTGGAGTCTCTACTGGGCTCGGATGGCATTGACGTGGAATTCGCGGTTGACAAGAACGGCGCTCTGTATCTTCTACAGGTGCGCCCGCTTGCACACAACCAGCCATTGACAGATGCCGAAGCGACTAATGAGGCCACTACCGAGATTGCGCAGAAAGTGGCGCTCTTAACCAAGCCGCACCCCTACCTGCATGGCAATCGATCGGTGTTTGGGGTGATGCCCGACTGGAATCCCGCCGAAATAGTTGGACTGAAGCCACGGCCTTTGGCGCTCTCACTGTATAGAGAACTGATCACTGATTCGATCTGGGCTTACCAGCGGGACAATTACGGATACAAAAATCTGCGGAGCTTTCCTCTGCTGGTGAGTTTTCACGGATTGCCATACATAGACGTCCGGGTGAGCTTCAATTCATTCATACCCGGCGACACGAAGCCGGAGTTGGCGGAGCGGCTGGCCAACTATTACATTGAGCGGTTGCTCGAGCAACCCACCCTGCACGACAAGGTTGAATTCGAGATCATTTTTTCATGCTATACGCTGGATCTTCCGGAGCGGCTTCAGGCGCTGAAGAAGCACGGCTTTTCCCAGGATGACATTGGCGACATCACCACTTTGCTCCGGAACCTGACCAACAAGATCATAAATAGTCAGAATGGCCTTTGGCGTCACGATCGCGAAAAGGTGGATAGACTTGTTGAGCGCCTTCCAACCATCCGGGACGCTCCGCTCGACAAGATTTCACGCGTATATTGGCTGCTGGAAGACTGCAAGCGGTACGGGACTCTTCCGTTCGCCGGATTGGCGCGAGCGGGCTTTATTGCGACGCAGTTTCTGAACTCGCTGGTAGCGACGGGAGTATTAGACCGCGCCGGGCACGCAGCGTTCATGTCAGATCTGGAAACGGTCGGCTCACAGATCGGCCGGGACTTCGCCCACCAAACCAAAGACGATTTCCTAGCGCGCTACGGACATCTTCGTCCCGGAACCTATGATATTCTCTCGCCGCGTTATGACGAGGCGCCCGATCTGTACTTCGATTGGTCGACTCGCCGCCAGCACCCGGCAAACGGGTCGCGCTTCTTGTTGTCCGTGAGCCAATTGCATTTAATTGAACGTCTCCTGAAGGAACACGGCATAGAGCACGATATCCTGAGCCTGATTCAGTTTATCAAGGGTGGAATCGAGGGGCGCGAATACGCCAAGTTCGTCTTTACCCGGAGCCTGAGTGATGCTCTCTCGCTGGTCAAGCAGATCGGAGAGGAGAATGGACTGTCGACCGAGGATTGCTCTTTCCTGGACATCGCCGATGTCCGTGCGCTGTATTCGGAGAGTGGCAACGTAGCGGCCCGGCTCAAAGCCAGTGTCGCGGAGGGCAGGCGCCGGTATGAACTCACGCGCCGGATCGTGCTGCCGCCTCTGATCTCTTCACCAGAGGATGCCTTGGCATTCCATCTGCCGTCCATTCATCCTAATTTCATAACCAAACAGTGTGTAACGGCGCCAGTCAGCACCATCGACGATGCACCGGAAGAGCTGAAAGATACGATTTTATTCGTTCCGAGCGCCGATCCCGGATTCGATTGGATCTTCAGCCGCGGCATTGCCGGGTTTGTCACCCAATTCGGCGGCGTTAATTCTCACATGGCGATCCGCGCCAATGAACTAGCCATGCCGGCGGTTATCGGCGCCGGAGAAACGTTATTCGGGCACTGGAAGAGGGCGGACAAGATTTGCCTCGACTGCGGTAACCAGCAAGTTCAGGTCATATCATGAAGACGGTTGCGGTCACGCAGCGGGTGGTAGTGGATCCCCCGCATGGAACGCGCCGCGACTGTCTGGATCAGGTCTGGGTAAAATTCCTCCTCGGGTGCGGGTTGATTCCAATTCCGATTCCCAATTCCGTGGACGCCGCCTTGCCGATCTGCGAAAAAGTGAGCGGCATCGTTCTTACCGGGGGAAACGATTTGACGGCCTGTGGCGGCGATGCTCCGGAACGCGACGAAACCGAGACTGCGCTTCTGGATCTGGCCGAGCGGCGGGACTTGCCCGTTTTGGGCGTTTGCCGGGGCATGCAAATGATTCTGCACCGCTTTGGCAGCCGGCTAGAACAGGTTCACGGCCATGTGGCTCCCCGCCAGTCGATTTCGATGGATGGCCGGCGCGTGGAAGTAAATAGCTTTCATAATTTCGGAGCGATGGAGGTTCACCCACCCCTCCGGACGTGGGCAATTGCCGACGATGGAGTAATTGAGGCGGTCAAGCACACCGGCCGCCGTATAATCGGCGTGATGTGGCATCCCGAACGTCTCGAACCATTCGCCGCGGATGACGTGGCGCTGTTTTCGGGGTTTTTCGAGGCCTAAAATTATGCACGCTGTCATACTCGCCGCTGGACGCGGTAGCCGCATGAGCGCTTTGACCGAGGATCGGCCGAAATGCATGGTCGAACTGGCCCGTAAGCCGCTCATCCGGCGTCAAATTGCGGCGCTCCGCGGCGGCGGCGTTTCCACCATCGGAATCGTGCGCGGTTATCTCGGAACTACGATAAACATCGAGGACGCCACGTATTTTGAAAACCCCCGCTGGGCGGAAACGAATATGGTCATGTCGCTCCGGGCGGCGGCAACCTGGCTACAATCCGACTCTGTTGTCGTCAGCTATGCCGATATTTTTTATGGGCGCGACGTTGTGCGGGCTCTGGCAGACTCATCCGGCGATCTGGTGGTAGCCTATGATCGCAATTGGCGAGGCTTGTGGACCCGGCGTTTTGCCGATCCGTTGAGTGACGCGGAGACCTTTCGGACGGATGCGCGCGGGAACCTGATCGAGATCGGAAGACGGGCAAAGCACCTCGACGATGTCGAAGGGCAGTATATGGGGTTGCTAAAATTCACGCCCCAGGCATGGCATGCGGTGGAGGCCGTGCTGGCGGCCGTGGATGCGAAGACTCGCGACGCCATGGACATGACTACACTGCTCCGCGCATTGCTTGACTCCGGCTTTCAGATCAAAACCGTCGGTATTGCCGGGCAATGGGGCGAGATTGACAGCTCGGACGACTTGGAACTCTACGAAAAAATGATCCGGGAGGGCGACCTTTGCCTCGAGAACTGAAGTTTATCCGGTCGTTGGCCGAATACCTATTGGGGGCAGCTTACAAATAGCGTCTGGCAAAATCGATTCAAACGGAGTCTTACTCAATGACTGAAACAGTGATCAAGCACGGCGATTTTGACAGCCTGGCGGGCGACTATGCCCAGTTTCGTCCCGGCTATGCCCCGAGCATCGTTCCAGCGGTCCTTTCGCTGGTTGGGCGGCCGGCCCGCGAAGTGGATGCTGTCGACGTCGGTGCTGGAACCGGCATCTGGACCAGGATGCTGGCCGCGCAACACCTGCATTCGGTCACCGCGATAGAGCCGAGCGACGAGATGCGCCGGCATGGCGCCCAGCGAGGCCAAGAGCTTGGCATCGTGTGGCACGGCGGCAAGGCTGAGGAAACCGGGCTGCCCTCAGGCTCCTACGATCTGGTCTCAATGGCCTCGTCTTTTCATTGGACCGATTTCGACAAGGCCTGCGCGGAGTTCCAGCGAATATTGCGGCCAGGCGGACGTTTCGTCGCGCTGTGGAATCCGCGAATGATCGAACTCAACCCGCTGCTGGTGGAAATCGAACAGGAAATCACGCGGCTGAACCCGGAAGTGAAACGGGTTTCCTCGGGACGCTCCGGCCTTACCGAGAAGCTGACCGGTATGTTATGGGCCAAGCCCGGCTTCGACGACGTGGTCTATCTGGAAGGGCGGCATGTAGCCACTCAAACTGTCGCAGCAATATATGGGCGCCTGGCGCTCGGTCAACGATTTGCGGGTACAGCTTGGAGCCGGATCTGTTCAACAGGTTTATGGATTTCGTGGAGCGCAAGACCGCCGGTCTCGCGGGAATCGAAACCACCTTCCTGACCCGCGCTTGGGCAGCGCGGCGCACCTAACGATACACGAAAGGCGATACCTCGGGAGGAATAACATTCAGTGCTGGTAGAACGAGGAGTAAAGCCGGTGCAGCCGGCTTTCAACCCGGAAGAAATCCTGCCGCGCGCCAACGCTCTATTTGGCGCAGAACAGTCGAAGGACTTACGGGGCGTCATTGCGGAGAAAATCGAGGGCCTTCGGCACTACGATGTCGACGCGATGGATAGAGTCGTGGCGATATTGAGTTGGGGTAGAAGTGGTTCGCTTCTTCTGTCCAGTTATCTCGATGGACATGACGACGTCATCATGCTTCCTGAACTTCGCGGCTGGAGACTGTACGAGTTCTTCGACCACTACCGGCCCTTGCCCTTAAGAGACAAATTACTGGCATACGCCGCTTTCGAGCCGGACTATCCGCGCTTTTTCGAAGGCGCCTTCGCGATCTCGTGCGCCCAGTATTATGCGGCGGTACAAGCTATTGTTGAGTTCTACGGTGAGTGGCCACCGGAGTTCTTGGAGTCGCGCAGGGCTTTCTTTCTATTCGTACACATCGCGTACAATCTGGCGCTTGGGCGGCGGCCGGGAAGCTCAAACCCATTGATAGTTTACGCCCAACACGCGTGGGGTGACACAGTGGCAACGTACTTGGTTGAGGACTTTCGGAAGGCCAAATTTGTCCACACCATTCGCGATCCCATCTCTTCCAGTAACGGAATGTTTCATTACCTTTTTAGTACACTAGGCGGATCTTTTCCACTTACTTATATCCGGGCCCCCTATTCTGCACTGAATTGTTTGATTGACACGGATCGACCTCATTGTGGGATGGAATCCCGAACGCGGACAGTACGCCTCGAAGATCTTCACTCTGATCCTGCCGCGATCATGCGCGATCTCTCCGATTGGCTTGATCTTCCCTATCAGGAGACGGTTCTCGGCAGCACGTTCAACGGAATCCCATACGTCAACACGCGTGATGGCGTATCCTGGTCGGGCCGGCGCTTGGAGCAGGTTCAGCGACAATCAT
>PMUN01000189.1 GCA_003166875.1 Bryobacterales bacterium
AAGACCTGGTGAAGGCCGGCGTAATCGATCCCACCAAGGTAACTCGCACTGCTCTGCAGAACGCAGCTTCCATCGCATCGCTCATGCTCACCACCGAGGCCATGGTCTCGAGTGTGGTGGAGGTAGACGATTGAACAAGCGATTACTAAAGCGCCACAAGCGCCAGGTCGCGCGCGCCAAGGAACATGTGAAACTATCGGAGCCCGACTTGCGAACGCCGGAGCAGATAACNNCGCTTAAGGAATGTCATGATCCGCGCCCGACCAGAAAACTTCTCGCACTGTCCATACTGCAAATCTGTCGATTTTAGAAGTGTAGGCGTCCGCAACGCCATGGAGAAAGCTATCCACTGGCTTCTTCAACCGTACCGCTGCTCGTTATGCGGTCACCACTTTTTTCTGTTCCGATGGCAAGCTACCATGGGCGGGACGGCATAGTAGCGCTTAACCCTTCGGGACGGAAACCGTGATGTTGCGGAGTTTCAAACCACCAGTGTGGTCACCCTGAATGTAGAATGGGCCCGGTTCGCCTTCATTAGCATCCAATGCGCCGCCCGTGATTCCCTCGATTTCCTTGTGGTCGATGATTGTGACCCCGTTGCGGACCACGGTTACGATGCGGCCCACTAACGTAACATCGAATGTCTCCCACTGCCCCGGCGTTCGCGGCAATTCGGGGTTGGGTGCGATGCGCCCATACACCGACCCGATCCGGCGCTCTACCGGATTGTCGCTGAGAGGTTCGTATTCAATCTGGACCTCGTACCGGCCACGCAGGTAGAATCCGCTGTTGCCGCCCTCGGGACAGTTCACTTCGTAGTGCACCTTGAAATCTTCAAACTTCCGCGTCGATTTCAAGTTGGCGCCTCGAGACTGGTTGACCAGCAAACCGTCTTGTACCGTCCAATGACTGTTGGCCGGATTTCCTAGGGGCTCCCAGCCTTCCAGATCTTTTCCATTGAACAGCGGCTCCGGCGTTGTCCATGCCTTCGGAGCGCTGCGCTTTAGAGGTGGAGATGATAAACCGGTCAACGCAACCGTGTTACTGCCGCGCTTCTGAACTCCCGTCAACTTCCCGCCGCTGGCCTCGAGATCCCATGTCATTCCCGACAGTCCGAGAATCAGATGCGATCCTTCCGTTTTTACGTCCTTCACTTCGTAAACGTTGCCTCCGGTTGGCTGGAACCAAACGTCCAGCTTGCCGTCCTTCTCGGTTATACCCAGCCACGTGGCACGCGTAGTGGTCCCAGTGGTGATGTTGAAATCCCAACGGCCGACGAACGGGTTTTGCGTCTGAGCGCGAGCCGGCGCCAGAAACGCGGAAACAGCTATAAGACCGCCAATAAACATTCGCATGTTGGTAGTCTATTACATTAGAGCCCATGGAAATCGAGGAACAAGCAGCCACGCCCGGCAAGCCCGTTCTCACCGGGCGGCGCCGCCGAGACTTTCTCATCGGTAGCATCGCAGCGTTGGGCGGAGCCGCTGCCGGCGCGCTGGCATATCGGGAACTCGTTCCTCCCGAGAAAAGGCGTGCCCGGGAGTTTGTGCATCACGGGAACTCGATTATTGAAAAACACTATCAGCAGTCGACTGCAACCGTAGCCGCGCTGAAGGCCAAATACGAGACCGCCGTGTTCGGCAAGGCCCGTGTTTGGGACCTGATCGAGAAACTCGCCCTCTGCGTCGACGAGACCGATTCCAGCTTGTATTGCACCAGCCAGCTCATCCACGTCCAGCAGGTACTCGAAGGCATGGATCGCGATGGCATTCAGGATCATGACCTGCTCATCGCTGCACTAATCCACGATGTTGGAAAAATCCTGCTGCTTACCGACGAATTGCCCGAGAACATCGTTGGCGCAACCGCGCGGATCAGTGAAGCTCCACACAACGCCGGCCTCGATCAAGTGGTGTTCCAATTCGGCCACGGCGAAATGGTCTACTCCCGTTTCAAGGATCATGTGCCGGAGCATCTGGCGTGGCTCCTCCGCTATCACGGAACAGACATGGCCGATCTGGAACCGTTCCTGAGCGAGAAGGATCGCCAATACCGCGATCGCTATCTGATCCCGTTCCACAAATACGACGTCAATACCAAATCCTACAACCATCTTCCGAAGGTCCAGCTGGCGAAGTACCGCGACCTGATCGAAAATACGTTTCCCCAGCCGATCCTGTTTTGACTTTTTGAGTTCAACCAGGGCTGAGCCCGCGCTGCGATCCGATCGCCCACCAGCGTCCAGTTTTGAGCGATCTTCCGATTTCGACCATGGTCTGGTGATTGAGCGGGAACTCCAGAAATACGTGGAGCATGCTCATTATGTACAAAATTCCAAAGCCGAGACGGTAGTCAAACAAGTACGCCAGTCCGCCGGCAAGCCAAACTCCGGCGATCACCACCGCACGCGTTCTGGTAATCTCATGCCATTTGATGATGGAGGTCTTCGAGAACCAGTTTAGGTAATGATAAAGGTACGCGAACGCAATCAATCGCATCACGCCAACGCCGGCCGCTTCATACACGGCGCCCAATGGCCTTCCCGTGAGCCATAGCATTTCCTTGTTCAGGAATTCGAAAGTCGAATACAGTTGCCGAATTCGATCGCCCGGCATGGCGTATGGTGCGGCCACTGTCATGGTGGCGATTGCACAGCCAACAAAAACCGCTAGAGAAAGTAGTCCCACCCAGCTCTTGCTCTTCAGCGCGCCCAGCAGGATGAATGCACCGGTGAACAAAAACACATGCACGATGGTCACTAGCAGGTTGGCCGCGATGACGTAAATATCAAAGCCGCTGAAATAAAATAGCCCCAACGACAGGATCAGGAATAAGCCCACGGCGTTCAGCGAACCGCGCACAAAAACCGCTACTGCCGCGGCCGCAAATACCAGATAGATGAGAGCCAGCTGGAACTTTACCGGGACGGCGAGATATGTCGGGCCATTGGCGGCATAGGCGAAGCCGATGGTAAGAACGGCGAACAGGACCAATCCGAGCCACCAGCGTCGCGCCATATTCGGGCGTGTGAAATAGTTGCGGTCGTGCAGCCACGAGATCTCGGTGAGGTAGTGCAAAGGACCAAGAATGGCCCAAGCGCACAGAAAAACCTGGAAGGGCGCGGCGATCGCCGCTCCACAAGCGGCCACCATCAGCCCGATATTCAGCCAATTTACATCATCCTTGCCGGGCTTAACGGCCGCGGGCGCGGGAACAACCTTTTGTTTCATCCCTCAGCGAAGTTATACCACAACCCTAGGGAATCGCCACCACTCGCGCGGACTCCGTGACACTCGATCCGTCGGCCCGAGTGATCTCGAAACGCACTTCCACGTCATTTGTAAGCGGTGCGGAGGAAACGTATCCGTCCTGAAGATCGCGCCAGTCCAGAGGAATTAACTTTGTAATCTCGCCCTCGGTGATTTTCACAAGCCCTTTGACGGGCTTCAAGGCTGCGAGCGAATCGTGATCCCAACGAATCTCCACTTGTTGCTTTCGTGCGGTGACTCTCAGTCCCAAGGGGGACTGGTACGGGGCCGTGGTTTGTACAGGAGCCGGCGCCGCAGACGCAGGGTGCTTCGAGTCCAAAGCCACCAGGATTGCACTGGTTGCAATGCTGAATAACGCAGTCGTGGTTAACAGCCGCATCCACGAGATCGGCTGGCGGGGCCGGGAGACCGGTTTGAGTGTGTGGTGGGATCGTAGAGCAACCATCCACCCTAATCATCAACGGGTGGCGTGCGCCTAGAAATACTTCGCCAGTACCGGTACGTCCTAAATCCAACAATTACGCCGCAGCCGATTTTCGCAGAGGCGCTTCAGGAAGCTTTGGCGCGGGAGCTTCGAATTCCGTTGGACAGCCGTTGGCGCAGACCAGCCAGGCGACTCCACTCCTATCCTCAGGCTCCATATGGGCCAGACAAACCGGACACTCGGATTCAGTGCCTTCCGGCAGGTTCCCCACGGCTGAAGGGTATCACCATCGCGCGCCGGTGACAAGCTTCGCGGGATTCCTTATTTATCGCCGTTATTCAATGCGGCTGGTTGCAGTCCGCCAGCCGTCAGCGCGTTATTGGACCAGATGGCTGAGAATCCACTCATCGTAGAGTCTCCCCACATCACAGAATCACCCCACATCACCGAATCGCCCCACATCACCGAATCGCCCCACATGACGGAGTCGCCCCACATCACGGAATCGCCCCACATCNNGCATCACTGAGTCACCCCACATCACAGACTGGGCCGATACGAGAGAAACCGTCTTGGTGCTGGAATTGTAGACCGCAACCGGGGATAAAGCCTGGAAATTTGCGATGTCGGTGTTCCACATGGCTGCCTGAACATCGAGATATCCGGCGCCTACAGCGAAAATGTCTTCCTGGGTGCTGTACGTTGTGGAACTGAGCACATCGGTCGCAGTAGTAAAGCGCGGCAGCCCCTTGCTGGCGGTCTTCATCAACCGCGCCTTTACCTGATCGGGCGTCAGCGCAGGATTTTGCTGCAGCATCAACGCCACCGTGCCGCTCACCACCGGAACGGCCATGCTGGTTCCACTCAACTTGAAATAGTCAGCCGACGTGCCCATCACAGGACCGAGCGAAGAGCCGGCCTGATAGTAAGAATTGGAAACCAAGGTATCCGGATACTCGGTTGCCAGCGTGCACTCGCGCGATGCCAATAAGGATACGATGCCGTTACCTGGGGCCACCAGGTCGGGCTTAACGATGTGATCCCCGGCCGTGGGGCCCTTTGAGCTGTAGCTTGCGATCTTGTCGTCGCCGCGCCAGGGCGTATAATTTGCATTCATCGCACCAACGGTGATGACGAACGGATCATTTCCGGGCGAGTTGATAGTTGCGTAGCCACTGCGGCCCATGTTTCCCGCCGCTACGACCACCGTGATGCCTGCTTTCCAAGCCGCTTCCGCCGCTTGGCACAGCGGATCCAGCATGAAGCTTTCGTAGATGGGATGGCCGAGCGAAAGATTGATGATGCGGATGTTGTAAGTTTGCTTCAGCGCAATCGCTTCGTCGATGGCCG
>PMUN01000449.1 GCA_003166875.1 Bryobacterales bacterium
TTTTCAGGTCTAGTAGTACAACGTTACTCGTGCCGCAGAGCGTCCATCGGATCTACGCGAGCGGCGCGGCGGGCAGGCAGATACGCAGCTAAGAGCGCAATTGCGATCATGCTTATCGTACCGAAGACGATCGGTTGAACGCTCGATAGCGGAAGATCCTGCATGAAAGTTGCGGCGAAGGTTTTGCCCCACAACGCTAATGGCACTCCGAGAAGCAGCCCAGCTAAGACCATTCCAAGCGCGTCTCCTAATACCATTCGAATGACGTTGCCCCGCGTCGCGCCAAGCGCCATACGGATGCCGATCTCGGTGATGCGCCGGGCCACCGTGTAGGCGAGCAGACCGTAGAGACCGATGGCCGCGAGCAGCGATCCTAAGCCGCCGAACAGTTCCGACAAAGCAGCGATGAGCCGCTCCGTGACGATGGTGGCATCCACTTGATCGGACAAGGCAGTAATTCGTGCTAGCGGAATGGCCTTCAGCACAGCGTGCACCGTGCGGCGCACATCGCCCGCGATGGCGGTGGGGTCGACATTGGTCCGCAATACGAAATTTTGGGCCAGCACTCGCCCGTCCTGGAATGCCGGCAGGTAGATGGTGCGCGGCGTGGGTTCGCGAATCTCATAGTACTTCGCGTCGGCTACCAGGCCCACGATTTCATAGGATCTGGCGTCGCCACCGCCGGTGACATGTTCGAGCGTGACATGCTTTCCAATGGGATTGCCGCCGGCGAAATAATAGCGTGCCATGGCCAGGTTGACGATTGCGGTGTGGGAGTCCCGCAGGTTGAAATCGCGGCCGGCCAGGAGCGGCGTTCCGAGAGTCTCGAAGTACTTCGGCGCAATCCAGCTTAGCGAAATGTAGCGGCGATCCTCGGGCTTTTCCTCGAAGCCTTCCGCACTTGCAAAACCGCTGGCCCCTGCTCCCGAGAGCGGAGTTGGCGCGCTGAGTGAGGCGGAACGCACGCCTGGAATCTGTTCGAGACGTCGCAGCAGCTCCTGATATGCACCGGACAATTTTTCGGGATCGTATCCGCTGCGAGATGGATCGAGAGTCCCAAGCAATACGTGATCCCGCCGGAAGCCCAAATCGAGATGGCGGAGATTCGACAAGTTGCTAACAAACAAACCAGCCGCGCTTAACAGCGCCACTGACAAGGCTACTTGCGCCACCACTAAACTCTCTCCAAGAAACCGTCGGAACGTTGTCTCGCCGGCTCCGCTGATTTCGCGCANNACGCCGGTCAGCAACGCGATTCCCGCGGTGAAAAGCAACATGCGCGCATCGGGCTGTAGGGGGATCTCGAGACCTTGCGGTAATCCGATTATTTGGCGGCCGGATGTCATGATGCGAACCAGCGCGCGGGCGCCGAAGTATGCCAGCCAGATACCCAGCAGGCTGCCCGAGGCGGAAAGCATCAGAGACTCGGTCAAAACCTGGCGTACCAGGCGAAGCCGGCTGGCGCCGAGCGAGACCCTCACTGCCATTTCACCGCGTCGAGCGGCTCCTCGCGCCAGCAACAAACTGGCCACGTTGGTGCATGCGATCAGCAAAAGCAGGCCTACCAGAGCCATTAGCACCAGGAGCGGTTGGGCGAAGTGATCGCGCAGGAAAGAGAGCCCCGCGCCCGCCGGCTCGATTTCAATTTTTAATTGGCGCTTGAGAGGATCCTGGTCGTTTCTGGATCTTTCGTCGATGGTGAACTGGTACAGCACGGTCATTTCCGCGCGTGCCTGCTCGATGGATACGCCGTTTTTCAAGCGCCCCATCAGAATCAGGCCGCCGCTCTTGGAATTGCTGCCGCGAGGTAACCAAACATCGGTACTGGATCCTACCAGCAATCCAAAAAATGCACGCGGCGTTACGCCAATGACGGTTACAGGCTGATCTTGCACGATGATCCGCTTGCCCAGAATGGCCGAATCCAAATTGAACCAGTTTTTCCAGCGGGACCAGCTCAACACCGCAACAGCGTCGTCGTCGGCCCGAATCAAGCGGCCGATGGCAGGCTTCACGCCAAGATCCGCAAAGAAATTGCCGGCCACATATTCGCCATTCACGATCTCTGGATCGAGGCCCTCACCACGGACGTTGAAGCGCGACGGCGGCGAAGCTGCGATCAGGGCTGAGAAGACGTGGTTGTTATCCCGGTAGTGCGCGTAACTCTGCGGGGACCAATAGCCGTTTCCGCGAGGCTCGCCGGGATATTTTTGCAGGAGTTCCACAAGCTGCTCGGGATGCTCGACCGGCAACGTGCGCAGCATCAGAGCATTGATCAGGCTGAAAACCGCGGTGTTGGCGCCGATGCCGAGAGCCAGCGAGAATACCGCAACGGCTGTGAATCCAGGAGTGCGGCGCATCATGCGGAGCGCGTAGCGAGCGTCCTGGGCGAGATCAGTGATGGAAGTCCATGCCGACATTTCGGGCGCCGTCTCCCGCATGATAGCGCGGCTGCAATACCCACCAATCGACTCCGTTGAAGACGCGATCCAATGGGGCCCGAATCCCAAGCGTTCACACGNNCGCAGGAGTGCGTGCGCTACGGAGACAGCTTGCCGCGTAAGACTACGATGGAGGCCTTCGGGAGCTGGTAGAGCGTTTCGCGGCCGCCGGTGATTTTCGATTTTCGAGGAGGGCCGTCGGGGTCGGCGTGACCGTTGACGCCGTCCGGATGCCATTGATATTCGGCGGCTCCGAAAGTGACGCGGTCCACCGGGCCAGAGAACGAACGGTCAGGGCCCGTGAAGGCAATCTTCACCGAGTGGGCGTTGTCCCGGTCCTTGTTAATGATCATGACGGACCATTGTCCATCCGGGCGCTCGACGGCGTAGGCTGTGACCAACACGTTGCCAGATGCGTCGCGTACGTCGCTCGAAGCGCGAAAGAGCTTATGCGTGGCGTCCAGCGGTTGCACCCATTCCTTGCTGATTACCTGCGCGGCGAAATATTGTGAGAAATATCCAGTGATTTTGTAGTACTTATCGATATCGAAAAACCCGAACGATCCGCCGCCGCATTCGGGCGACAGCCCCCAAGGCAGGTAGTGAAAGAAATAGGTGCCGCTCGCGCCGCCACTCATCATGGACCCGACGTAATCGGCCAGCCAGAGGCCGCCCATGATATCAACATACATTTGTCCGGATTGCCAGGACATGTTGCCCTCCGTCATGAAGAACGGAAGATCGGCGGGCAAGCCGTCATTTTTCCAGACTTCGAGGATGTGGCTAACGATCTGCGGCTCGCGGTAGAGATCGCTCCAGGGATTCTTACAAGCTTCGTACGGATAATGTTCGAAGGAGAAAAATGTGAGATCGTTCATCCGGTTGTGCGCCTTTAGGTAATCGAGAAATCGGCCGAGCCACGAGACTCGACCCTGCGCGTCCGGCCAAACCTCGACGTCTTCATTGGTCCCCTCGAAAGACGGCCCACCCAGCTTGGCTTCCGGAACCAGCCGGTGAATGGCGGAAGCGAATTGAAGGTACAGCGCGCCGTAGTCTTCCGGTAGCATTTTCTGGCCGTCGGGCTCCTCTCCCATCTCAATCCGGGAAATCGGAAAGTGGCGCTTGTAGAGATATGCGATCTCGGCGGCCGCTTCGTCGGGCGTGGAATATAACATCGCGACTGGCACAATAGCGGGAAGGCCGCGCGTTACGCCGCTCGAGAAGAAGAAATCGAATCCCACCTGGTCGCCCTTGGATTCATCCAGGTCCGCGGCGGCATGCCAGGGGTCCACCGATGACGGCCAGGTGGCGGTCTGGTTGCGACTCTTGAGATGCTTGACGACATCGGTGAATTGGCCGTCCGGCGCGAGGTTGCCGGCATACAGCTCGTTGATGGCGTAGCCGACGCAGTTGCGTTTGTCGGAATCGCCGTGCGTATCGCAGGTGTTGGAAGATTCAGTCATCCAGATGCGGATGTATTGCACCGGGATTTTCCAGGAGACGAGTTTCAGGGTGACGGTGCCGCCCTGGCCGTCCGTAACAATGCCGGCCGGGAATGTTTGCCAGATCCCTTTGGTGGTTCCGTCATAGAACGGCTCTCCGGCGCCGGTCCAAAACTGAACGATGTAGCGGCGAGCGTAAGGTTGGGCCCAAGCGATGCGGATGGCGTTGAGATCCTGCTTGGCGCCGAGGTCGAGGATCACCCATTGCGGGTGCAGCGAATCGTCCTCACCGGTGAAGTCGCGAGTAAGATACGGATTGCTTTTCCAGTATGAGGTCGTGTCGCCGTCGGTGAGGCGGGAATATTCGGTTCCGTCTCCGCGAGCGAAGCCGCGGTGAGGCAGCGGGTAGGCCCAGGAGTGGCGGATCGGATCGGCGGGATCGGCACTGCCGGTGAAATAGCCTTCCTGCTTTTCCGGATTACTCCAAGTGCCGCGGGGATTCCAGTGCCAGGCTTGGACTTGCAGATCGGTATTTTGGCGGTAGGTGACGGGTTGCCAACCGGCGTCGAGAACCTGCTTGAGGATGGGATCGGCGAGCAGGTGATCCGTGCTTCCGGTTTTCAGTCGATCGACACCCGCGCCGAGAGCGCGAATGGGGCTGAACGAATTCAGGGCGTGGGAGGGATCGGCGTCAACGATGATGTTCTGAGGCGTGGCGGACGGCGCGATGGAGAGCAGCGCGGCCAGGCCATAAGAGACTATTTTGGATTGCGTCATTCTG
>PMUN01000443.1 GCA_003166875.1 Bryobacterales bacterium
GGCAGGTGGCAGGCTGCAAGGAACACCGCAACTTTACAAAAATCCGGTGCTTTCTGCCGCCTGCCTCCTGCTTCCTGCCGCCTGGCCGGCCCCTATTTCGCTGCCAGGATATCGTACACAGGCTTATTGTCTGCGTAAACGCGCCACTCTTTCACCAGACCCTTCTGCACCACGGCCAACCACGCCGACGGCGTCCGCCACTGCTTCCCGTGAATGGCGCCGCCCGCCGCTCCGAACACGGCAACCATGTTTGCGTTCCGGAAAACTTCTTCATGCGAGACCCAGTAATCCGGGCACATGGTGAAGTAACCGCGCCAGCCGCCGCGCATTTTTTCCCGGCCGCGCACCTGGTTTCCCAGCGAATCGACGAAGACGTGATCTTCCGTCATCAGCTCCGCCAGCTTGTCCACTTCGCGCTGGTTGATGCGGTTGAGAAATTCAAGAACTGTTTCGATATCATCCATTGATCACTCCCGCGATTCCAACAACAATTTCTTCACACCATCCACGCACAGCACCGCGGCGTGTTTCGACTCGGGAATCAAGCCTCCCACTTCCGCCTCAACCATCTCAGGCCGCAGCGCCGCCAGATCCACTCGTGTCTTTCCCTTCATCCACTCGGTGAGCGCGGAGCCGCTCGCGATGGACGCCGTGCAGCCGCGCACTTTGTAGCGCACCTCGGCGACCTTGCCGCTATGGAAGCGTGCCGACAACCGCAGAATATCGCCGCAGGCCGGGTTCGAGATCTCTACCGTCAGGGCGGGCAGACCTAGCTCCCCCACGTTGCGTGGATTTTTGAAATGATCGAGGAAGGCTTCGCTGTACAAGGCGCGGTCTCTTTCTCATTATGCAACTGAAAGTCTTTTTGACCGGCCCTACGGGATACATCGGCGGCGCGGTGGCGGATGCACTGCTCTCCGCTGGGCATTCCGTGGTCGGATTAGCTCGGTCGGATGAGGCTGCGCGCAGGCTGACGGCTAAGGGGATCATTCCCTTTCATGGAGATCTGAATTCGCCTGCGAACCTGGCCAAGGCGGCCGTGGAATCGGATGGCGTGATCCACGCCGGGACCACCAACGATGGCCGCATCGATCAAGAAGCAGTGCGCGCGATGCTGGACGCTCTGCGCGGGAGCAGCAAGCCATTCCTTTATACGAGTGGTATCTGGGTGCTGGGCGATACAGGCGGAAAGATCGCCGACGAGACCTGGCCCGCGAATCCCGCGGCGCTGGTGGCCTGGCGTCCAGAAGTGGAGCAGTTGGTGCTTGCGGCGGCCCCATCAGGGATTCGATCGATTGTCATCCGCCCGGGCATTGTCTATGGACATGGCGGCGGTATCCCGGCTGATTTCGTCAAGTCCGCGCGCGAAACTGGCGCAGCGCGCTACGTCGGAACCGGCGAGAACCACTGGCCGCTAGTTCATGTGGAGGATCTGGCTGACCTGTACTGCTGCGCTCTAGAAAATGCGACGCCTGGCACACTGATTCATGCCACCGATGGATCCGCCTATCGTGTTCGCGAGATCGCGGAGGCGGCCAGTTTCGGCGCGGGCGCGGGAGGCCGCACCGAATCCTGGCCACTCGAAGAAGCTCGCCAAGCGCTCGGCGCTTATGCCGACGCGCTGGTTCTCGATCAGCTAGTCTCGTCCGCGTGGCGCAAGCCTCCGGCTTGCGAAGGGGCAAAACGGAGTTTTGCCCTACTGGACGATCTACGGAACGGATCCTACGCACAGTGACCACCGTCGTCGCCGCAGTCATCGAGCGCGGGGGACGCGTGCTGGTTGGCCAGCGAAAGCCGGGCGGTAATCACCCACTCAAATGGGAATTCCCTGGCGGGAAAGTGGAAGCCTGCGAGACGCCCGAAGCCGCTGCGGTGCGGGAGCTCATGGAAGAACTTGGCATCCGTGCACGCGTCGCAGGCGAGATTACGCGTTACGAATACCAGTACCCCGGACGTTCGCGAATTCTGCTGATCTTCTATCGCGTAGTAGATTTCGATGGCGAGCCACAGAACCTGGACTTTGCCCAACTCAACTGGGTCTTACCGGAACAACTCCGCGATCTCGATTTTCTGGAGGGAGACGTGGATTTCGTCCGCCGTCACTTTACCGCGCCGGCAACTTGAACGGAACGCCGCGCTCGTCATTCAAGCGCTGCGAAAGATCGCGATCGATCAGGTCCATGCTGACCTGGTTCAAAGTGCGCTCCACGCTGACGTAATGCAGCGCTCCACCCTCCATCCAGTAGCCCAGTGCCTGGATGATGCTGTGGTCCTTGAACGCGATCAGATAGAGCGTCGGCTCATCATCGTTGGCGATGCGGCGCGCCGATGCCGTGTTCTGGGAGTCGTCGTAAGGATGGCTGGAATTCTGGTACATCCTCATTCCCGATGCCTGGTCCGGCGGTGTGTCGGCGTCGTACTCGCGAACCACGGGATTCCCCTGCTGCGGGACGAAGTTCTGGTTGATCACCACTGACGGCGTGCCATTCGGATCTGCGGCCGGCTGGGACTGGTCGCCAGAGTAGGACTGATCGTAGCCCCCGGTCGGGTATAACACCGGATACAGCACCACCGATGAGCGGCGGTGTTGAGGATGCGCCACCGGCGCCCCTCCGCCGTTGTATACGCCCCCGGCCCTCATGTAATTGGGGCCGGTAAATCCGCCTGCGGGAGCATGACCCGTTCCTGGGAATACGACGTTACCATATCCGCCCGACGAGTGGTAAGGGCCCTGGTTACCCTGTGCGAACACAGTTCCCAGAAAGGTCAGGAAAAGAACTGACAGGACGAAATAGCGCATGGGTCGGCTCCCCCTGGAGTGATTGTATCCCACATCACTGCCTTATCAAATAGGGACGTAGCAGACTAAGGCGTCGTTTCTCGTTTCTCGTTTCT
>PMUN01000268.1:0-4443 GCA_003166875.1 Bryobacterales bacterium
CTAATTCCTGCGCAGAGCCAAACATAGTAAAGGTGCCAATCTGGGGAACGTACTTCGATTCCTTGATCAAGGCGATCTTGGCGCCCAATTCCATGTCGGTGAGACCGAATGCACGCGGTCCCGTTCCGCCCGGCAGGTAAACGGGATTGTTCGACGGGAAGATACCTCCCGTGGGAAGTATGGCGTGCAGTTGCAGTCTCGGAACCGCACCCCAGTTGAACTCGAAGGCCGGCCCAGTCGAATCGAATTCCGCCGGAGTGCCATCGACACTGCCGAAGATATAGAACTCGTAGTGATGCAGGTCGACCGGAACTGGATCGTCGGTTTGAAACGGAGGCCCCTGCGCAAGCAGTGTTGAAGCGCCGAGGAGGAGGAGGAGGAACGGCATTCGCCTTGAGCATTTGCCGTTCATCCTTCGCGTCTTTCCAGAACTACAACAAAAAATCACGAAGTCCTTTTTGGGAAGCCAAATGTCCACCTCGAACAGTGGGGGAACGCACACCATTTTACTGAGGTTGAAGGAGACGCGCGCGGCGGGTGGCAGTACTCGGATGCTTCGGATAATCCGGGACTATTGTTTCACTCTTGAGTTTCTGGCGCGCGATATAACCGATCCGACCTATTCCGGCGGGTAACACACCTTGCACGCAGTGTGCCCCTCCGCCTTGGCATCCTTCAAGCTGATCCGATCTTGCTCCCTGCGAGGTAACGGCATCCGTCGAGATGATATTTCTTGCCGCTGCGGGTGATGTAGACGGTTTGGGTTTTGTTGTCCTGCTGGGCCGACGTGCCTTGCTGAGCACGAACCGGGAGCGCAACCGGACAAAGGAGCGCAATGCAGAGAGTGAGCGCCGCGAGCAAGCGTCGCTTGGTGAACTTCCAGAGCGGAAGAGTACGCTTTCAGATTATACGTGGCCGTGCGAAAGGTGTTTTGTTCCGGGAGAACAGCGCGGGGAAACCCGCACCATCCGAAAGTGATTCAATGGCTCCCTGAGTGAGTGATAAAGGGATGGGCGTGCGTTCGCCTCCAAGAAGCGATAGGCAGTTTTCTATCTATCGGGTTACTCTTTACCGGTGGTTCCCGCCGGAATCACTTTTAGCTGTATGCTTTCGTGGCTGCTTTCTTTGATGCTCACCGATTCACCGTCAGCTTCGTGCGGTTTCATGAAATCGGGATCTTCGCATGCGCCCTTTTCAATCCCTTCCCACGAGTAGATCGTGTATTCGCCGGGCCGTACACCCTTGATGTTGAAATGGCCGTTCTTGTCGGTTTGAGCGGTTTTGTACATCCAGGTTAGGGAACGGTGGGACTCATCTGGAATCAAGGTCACTGTCGCATCGGTAGCTGGCTCGTCCTTGGCGTTATGCACCGAGCCATTAACTTGGCCGCCATTCGGGTTCAAAACGATTGTCATGTCTCCCGGAAGAACTCCTTGCGTGAAATCGAGCCCCGTTTCTGTAACGTCTAGCTGGCCGAGATGGATCGACTTGATATAAAACCCCTCCGGCATGGCCCTCACGTTGATGTCATATGAGTGCAGATCAACGTTGTCCAACCGGAACGACAGATCCTTCACTTCCGCTATAGGTGGCCTGAATTCGAAATCTCTCGCTTGAAGATCGACCGAGAGCGCAGCTCCACTCAAGTCCCCGTTTTCCTCGAGAATCACACGGCCGTTGATTTCTGCGGTCGCCTGAAGCTTCAGTTCGACGCCCGCAACATTCGAATCGATGACTTCGACGGGCGTCCGCGCCGTGTACCGCTTGTCCTCGTCCATAAAATCAGCGTGCAAGACATAGGAGCCGGGGATGACACCGAAGATCTCGAAATTGCCTTCGGTATCCTCAACGCTACCAGAAAAGTGATCCAGTGCGAAGTGAGACCCGGCCCGCGGAAGCAGCACCAAACCGATTTGGTATAGTCGGTCCGATGGCAAGGGCCGTGCGGAATCCACGAGGCTGATCCTGCCCGTAACTCGCGCTGTGCGCGTGTGAGCCAATGTGATCTCAATACCGTTGACCTGCGCGCCCGCCGCCACTTCGATGAACGTTGCCGCCTCCGGTCTTACAGTGTTCGGGTAATACGTTGAAATGTGCCCCTCTTTGAGAGGCCCGGCGGATGAGGTTGGATTCGCTCGCGGGTCGGTCTCTACCTGATAACGTTCTAACTGATCCCAGGCGCTGACTAGATATCTGCCCGGCTTTAAGTCAATTATGCGGAACTCACCAATGTCATTTGCAGCTCTACCCTGTTCCATCCTGAACTGCCGTTTGCCGTTCACGTAAACGAGGGCGAGGCATTGAACGACAGCGCTCGGTACCGGCTCGCGGTCTTCATCTAATACGCGGCCAGTTATAACGCCTTGCGGTGAGAGCCTGAAGATGATTTCCGTTAGCTTCTGGCCCGGGCTGAGCGTGAGCGTCGGCCAGGGACCTTTGCTAGTTGGGTAGAACTGCATTAAATACCCATTCCGAGCCGAGTGCAAGTGATAGCGCCCTGGATCAATGCCAACTAGGACAAAATGCCCTGACCCGTCGCTAATCGCCCGATAGACCTTGGCAGGCTTTTCGGTTTGGAGGACCAGACGCGCTTTTTTGAGCGGTTCCCCGGTTGTTGCGCTCAAGACAGTGCCTTCCACCGAACACTTGTCTTCCGGCTTCACGCTGGGTGACGAGTCGGCGGTCGGCACAGGCGTTTGGGCGGACGCGGTAAGGCACCAGAGAATCGCGGGGGCGAGATGACGCATGAGGCCTCCCTATTACAGATATTAGACGGAATTGAGGCCGAACTGTTTGGCGGATTGCTGGTCGGGGTTGATGGCGCGGATCAACACTCACGGCACCACACCGGTGGCCCGCTTGCCTTTCTCGAGAACCACCAGCGTGCTCATTTCCTAGGCTCCTTGGGCGCTTCAATGGCCTTCGCTTCTTCGAACGTCGGGTTCTCGCCGGCAGCCAGGCGCCGGTCTACCTCCGCGATGACCGCGGGGTTATCCCCCAGCGCTTGCTTCAACAAGTGATTCGCGATCTTGTCGAGAAGCTCTGGACTCATCTTGTCCGGGTCCATCTCGAGAACGTTGGTCTGTTCGAGCCGGTCCCGGAACTTGTCGGGGTTGTTCGCCTTCAGCACAGCGAGCAGCAACGTGTCGGAATATTCAGTCTCGTACCCAACGATTTTCCCCTTGTACCAGACTGGTTTCCGCAATCCCTCATGGGCCGTCGGGCTTTTTGGAATAAGGCCCGAACCAGTAACGGTGCGGGCATTTGTCACGGCTCAATCCTGATGGGTGTGACGGGCACTGGCAGTCAATGCTACTGGATCGGTAGAAGGACCGGAGGGCTGGCTGCGCCGTTGATTTTGACGATAATCGGTTGATTGCCGGCTGGGACGCCGACAGGAATAACTGCGTTGATCTGATTTAAGCCGGCGAAGCCTGGCGCCAGGCCGCTGAAAGTAACTTTGGCGGAGATTCCACCGATCGAAACAGCCGGCGTCGCTACCGTGGCCTGACCGTTCGCAGCCGTCCCGGCGGGCGGCTCCGACTGAACGGCGCCCAGGCCGTTGGAATAGATGAGCACTGTTTCGCCGATCACGGCCGGTTGATTCGTGTCCACCGGCTGGAAGTTGGAGTGAAGAATGGCGCCGAACGTTTTTCCGCCCGTCGAATAGCTGAAGATGGCCGGCTGAGCGGCCACCACCGGTACTACGATGCCGGCACTGAGTGTGCCCTGGTTTTCGACTTGAATAGTGGCTTGATTCGCGACGTTCCAAGGCACCTGAAAGTTGATCTGCTGCTGGCCGTCCACGTTATCGATTGCAAACAGGGGCGCTGCCGTTCCATTCACCTTCACCGTAACTCCGAGGAAATTGGTTGGCAGAGGGAGGGATGGCGAGAGGTTGATCGCGGAGGCCGAAGTGAGATTCGTTCCAAAAAGCGTTGCAATCTCGCCGGGTGTGATGGAGCCCGCGGCAAAGCTGGCTCCGTTGGTGACCGCGCCTACCGTAGGGATGGGAGAAACGATCTTGGCGAAGAAGCCTTCGTTGTATCCTCCGCCATTGGTGCTTTGAAAGGCATTGACCAGGGGAATGCCACCCGCCGTATAGCCGGCGAAGTAGATGCTTCCCGCGGCATCCACAGCTAACCCCGTGGGAAAGACGTTCGCGCCTGTGCCGTAGAAGGTTCCGAAGATCACTTGTGACCCATCGCTCGACAATTCGGTGAGGTAGGCAACGCCGCTGGTGTAATTCTGCAATCCGTTGGCGAGCGGCAGATCGCCGGCGCCGTCCGCAAGGTTGGCGATGTAGACATTATTCTTTGCGTCGACGGCGATGGCTGAGACACCGTATTGGCCGGTGGCGGAGGGAGATCCATAAAACGTGGACCACACCAGAGCGCCCGTGAGGCTGAGCTTGGTGACAAAACCGGTGCCGCAGGCATCGTT
>PMUN01000268.1:4499-26841 GCA_003166875.1 Bryobacterales bacterium
TTGTTGCCGAAACAAATGGTATCTGGGCCCGCATTCGTTGGACCGCCTGGGCAGGTGCTGGAGATGGCTCCTGGGGTGGTTGGGAGATGCGGGTCCTGCGTGTAGCCACCGATGAAGATTTTCCCCGCGCTTACGGCCAACGCATTGTTATAGGTGTTGTCGTGAGGGCCGCCGAACATGGTGGAGTAGAGGAGGGTAGTTCCGTCCGGAGAGAATTCGGTGACGAACGCTGAATAATTCTGATTGGGCGCCGGCGCCGCGGTTTGAAACGCAGATGGGGTGGTGGGAAAGACATATTGTCCAGTTGCAGCGGGGGTTCCGACCGGGCCATTCGTATCGGCTGTTCCGGCGACAATGACATCGCCGGATGAGTCGAGAGCAATCTGCGGCGCGAGTTCACCTTGCGTGCCGCCTAAGAATGTACCGTACAAAATGCTGGTCCCGGTGGGGTTGAGTTTCACCAGGAATAGAGAATAGGTACCGCTGTAGCCATATCCGGAAGCGTTAGGTCCGCCACATCCGTTGACTTCACCGTAGTTCTGGCCGGTACCGAAGTTAAAACCCTGGGATGCCGGCTCACAGAACAGGCTATAGGCATTCGCGGTAACGGGGAAGTTGTTCGAATTAGTTTGGCCGACAACCCAGGCATTATCGTTGGCATCCACGGCGATACCGGTGCCTATATCGTTGCCACTACCTCCTGCACCTACGGCGCTTCCGCCAACCGCGGGACCATCGCCTCCGCCGCCGAGGTAGGTGGAATAGATCAGGGACTTGCCGTCCGCGCTGATCTTGGAGACAAAGGCTGCCGACGAGCTCGACGGACCGCACTTAGTGTCAAAAGTTCCGTTGCTAGCGGGGCAGGTGGGCTGGATGACGCCTGGGGTAGGGGGGTAGTCGAGTGCGTTCGTAACTCCCGTGACGTAGATATCGCCAGCGGCATTTATCGCCATGCCATTGATGACCGATTGCTGTGAGGAACCGCCGAGGAAGCTGGAGTAGGCGAGCACCGGGTCGATGACCAATTCGCGGCTGCGGTCATAGGGGCTGACTTCGAAGCTGACTTCACCATTGTTAGCGACGGTGAATCTTCCGTTCACAGCATGGCGAACTCCGTGGAGCTGCTGGTAGAGCGCGGGTTGGTGGAGCCGAATCTCGGTTTGCGCGGCCTTCACGCCGAAGGAGAGAACAAGGTCGCCCGACGCATCGACGAGTGGCGTGGCGCCCGCGAACTTCATGCGAATCTGTGCCGGGTCGGCGTGGGGAGCGAGAACGAAATCATATTCGAGCTGGCCCGCAGTGCCGTAGTAGACCAGATCGATCCCTGGATAGACATTCCGTGACCGCGTCTTCGCGTAAGTGGGAAGGTTGGTGGGCCACTTGGTGCGAGTGCTGCCCATCAGGTAGTTGGTGATGCCGGGCAGTTTTTCCTGAGGTTGGATGATGAGATCCGGCTGGACGCCGAGTAGGTCCATGCGTAAGACGGCACCGGCCTTGGAAGCATCGCGCTCGAGGGCAATGGTGGCGGAGGCCGGGCTCAGGAAGATGGTGTAACCAGGGCCGCGGGAGATGAACTGCGCGCTTGGCGCAGTTTGACCCCGGTTGGGCTCAAAGCTGAGAGGCAGTTTGCCATAGCTTGACACGGCCTGCCGCGATGGGACCTGGGCGCTGGCAGTAATACCAACGATGGCCAGCATACTGACGAAGATCTTGTTTCTCATGGATTTTAGTGTGACGGCTGGGGTAATGAAGGGTGACGCCTGTACGGATTGAGTGCCACTTCATTCTACACGCTGGGGCTGCACTGAATTGAGGGTACACTGATCAATGCCCAGCGTTTACCGGGGTCGCGTTCTGGCCGGATCAGGTTTTGCTGAGCTCTTACTTGGTTAGCCTGATACAATCGGCCAATGTGGTACGTTGCTGTTGCCATTGCTCTCATCGTTTGCATATTCCTTGTGGCGCGAGCGAATCGAGGACATCAGCTTTCATCCCGAGCCTCCACAGAGATGCGTGACCACATTCGTCGGCAGTCGTACACGAACGATGAGTCGCCATAATCCCGCGGCCGTCAGTTCGAGCCGGAACTTTATGCACGACTCTTGGTCTGTTCTCTTGGTCTCGTCACACTGGCGGCCGGCTTCCTGATCCCGATCCACTTCACGTGTTGTTTCGTGCCGTCCGCTCGGTTGAGCTTTTAACCGTCTACTCCTTCTTCTTCAGGGCATGATCATTTTCACGTATGAACGCGCGGATCTGGTCGGCCATCCCGAGGAGCTTTTCCCATTGTTCACGGTACAGGGTGACCGGGAATCGCCCTAGCCCGTAAACCGAAAGCCCACCCTTCTCGCTCACCTTGAGCGACATCTGCCCTCTCGCAGGTTTCTTCAACGCTTCGTTCTCAGCACGAAGCCGCTCGATTTCCGCTTTCAAATCTTCGTCAGATGCCATGTGAATACAGATAGCACAAGACGGCGTATTTCCTACGACTGCGAATCCGCTGCCTGATGCCCCACACAAGCGCATCTTGGCCTTCCTCGGTTCTAGCGCTGCCCCGGTCGGTTCCCTGGCAGACGGCATCGACTGTAACAGCCTCTCCAGCTTCCAATCGGCGCCGCGCTTCCGCTACTGCTCGATCTATGCGGCCTGAGACATTGCATTAAAGGGATCGTCGTCGGTAACGCCGTTAGGCAGGTTCTGGACAGCAGCTTGGAAATTAGGCCATGCATTGGAAGCCGCGTTTNNCAGTGAGATTGGCGTAGAGTTGTGCCAGAGTTCCCGACGTGCCGAGCGACACCATAGCCGGAGCTATTTGTCCTAGGCTATAACCCTGGCTCATCAGCCAGGATAAAAACGCCATGCCGGCACCGATGCTGTCAGGGTTTTGGTCAGTGGGATCGGTCTGGTCGACGAAATCCGGCATCCCGTCCTGGGCCCACTGCGGCGCCGTGGCGAAGTCCGACAAAACATTGTTGCCAACGACTGCCGCGCACCAGCGGGACAGGGCTTCGCCGGTGCTGACACCACACAGGTTCCCGCCCATGGAACACTCGCTGAGTTCGGCTTCAAAAAGCGCTGACACACGAGCGGAGTTCCCAAACGATGCACAGACCTCGATCGCGTTTCCGGTGGTATAGTCGCAACCCAAATGATCGGCTCCCCCGGTTCCATCGGTGGCGCCGCCGATGGCGAAGATGATCACACTGACAGACCCGCCGGTGGTCCCAAAAATCTGGTTGTTGGCCGTTACCACCCGATCGGCGTCGTTGACCAGATCCTGCGCGTTCTGGAGCCCAGGAGCGCCCAGCGTGGGATCAACGTACACGCTCACGCTTCCACTAGGACTGGTGCCTACAAACTGAGAAGTGCCGGTGTAACTGGGCCAAGCCGGCGCGGTCGGTCCGCTGGACGCGACCGCAGCCGAAATTTTATGGACGGAGGTGGCTCGAATAGGATGATGCATCGGAAAACTCCTGCGGAGGAAGTATACCTTAAATACCGAGCGGAACTCAGGAAGGTCATAGTGGCAAATATCGATGTTTCGGATGACCCAGGCCGGGGCATATAATGTCGTACCGGTAAGGGAGACAGCCATGCGGACGACACGATTTCTGAACTTGGCCGGGATGGCGCTGATTGGAATCGCGGCCTGTTTCTTCGCACTGCGTACCCACCTCTACGCACAGCAGAGGCCGCCGGTCACAATTGACGCGGACGATATCGGCGGCGTGGTTTCCAGCAGCACAGGACCAGAGGCAGGCGTCTGGGTAATCGCGGAAACAACAGAGCTGCCTACGCACTACATCAAGGAAGTTGTAACCGATGATCAGGGTCGCTACCTGATTCCCGATCTGCCTCGAGCCAAGTACAGCGTTTGGGCGCGCTCCCAACACATGAAGGCGTATTGGGCGAAGCGCAAGAAGCAGGTGAAGTAGTAAACGCCCCACAAGTGATTCAGCTATACCGGCAGACGGTAAACTTCGCACAGTGCACTTCATCACTGGCGCGGACGATTGATGTCTACCTCGATTACCTCCTAAACCGATCGTCAACCGATTTCCTTTCTTATGTGTCCCGACAAAACATCACAATGCACTCAGTACAAAGCTCGCCTCAGGCCACCGGGCTGCGGGAGAACCTACTTGAGCCGGTTCTGGATGTGGTCCTTAATCCAGTGCTCGTCCCACCACTCCACCGGATTCACTTCCACACCGCCAACTTGCATGGAGAAGTGCAGGTGATCGCCGCCGGCCAAACCGGTCGAGCCGCTCTTGCCCATCACCTGGCCGCGTGTCACCATGTCGCCTTCCTTCACGCTGATCTCGCTCAAGTGCCCGTAGATGGACTGCAGCCCGCAGCCGTGATCCACGACAATGCAGTTACCGTAAATTCCCAGTGGCGCGGCCCAGATCACCTTGCCATCATTGGCAGCCACAACCGGCGAATGCGCCGACACCGCAAGGTCGAAACCCAGATGCACNNGACTTCGTCCACAGAAACTTGTCCGCCGTTTTCCAGCGCAGATCTGCCAGTGTCTGGTTGTTTTGCCGCCGCGTCTCGCCGTTGATTTTAAGGAACCGTGCCAGGAGGTCCCCGCTGCCGTTGGGATCGATCTGATTCACGACCTTGGTCAGGAACTGATCATCGATGACCAGATCCCGCATGCGGAATTTCTTAGGGAACACCTTGAACCAGAACCCCGCTTTGGCCTCAGTTCNNCCGACGCGGACGCCGGCTTCGCTCCACGTCTCTGATGGCGTGATCAGAACCATCTCTGATCCGCCTTGATTAATGTAATGCTGGAAACCGTCGGTGGCCACCGAAGGCGGACGCAAGATCACGTTGACTTGTGCCGAGATGGCATCCGTCGAAGCACGCAAATCATTCGATTGGACTTCCACGATCAGCCGAGCCTTGCCTTCCTTTAGATTGGGCGCCGGCTCCTTGCCCGCCGTGAATTGGAAGTTCTGATCCGGCTTTTTAGTGCGCCAGAAACTCAGGCGCGTCGAACCGTTGCTGGCCACCTTCAACGTTGTCTGAGCGCCGTCTTGTTCGAGAGTTGCGGTGATTCGCCGTGCACCGTGGGGATTCGAGATTCGGACCGTAACGGGGGTGGCTATACCGATCACCTTGGGCAGAGGGGTGAACGACAGAACCGAATGGGATGAGAGCAGCTGCAGGATTGCGAATGGAATCCCTAACAAAATCAGCAGCAAAACCAAAAGTACAACTGAGAATTTGGTCATCGCTGTTCGGATGGTATCAGATAGCGGAGAGTCCGGTGGAAAGTCAATAAGCGGGACGGAATCGGGCCGTCGCCGTCCGGACGAATGGTTTCGTCCAGTAGGACCCGCCGATGCCGGGCCGGGTGAATAGCGCAAATCCGGCTCCGATTTTTGGAGGGCGTTTCAGCCCTCGAACTCGTAATAAAACCGGATGTGACAAACAACGAAGCATTGGCAACCTCGCCGCGTGGCGTGTTGCCTGACAGGCTCGCAGAATCATCCGCCGCGAGCTGTCCGGCTGTCGGGCGCCCCCTCGACTAGCTTGCGAGCAGACGGCAACTCGCCGCGCGAAACGAAACCTCCCCAACCACGCTAGCTTGAATTCTTCGAGAACTGCCTTCGAAATTTGGCAATGTCGTCATGGGGGGGGAGGCCAGTCCGTGTCGCATGTATTGCAGTGGAACACCAACCCACCGGATTTCAACGTCTCTTCGAATTCTTTCTGACTAAATGTAACCGTCTGGTTGTGGTCGTTCGGACATTGGAAAACCGGCAACGACCAAGCCTATAGGTCTAACCTTGGGCGAGCGCGAGGCCCCGTAGGGTTACGATCGCGTGACTTCTGGCAGTCTGGAGCCAGGCACAGGGGTTACCGGACCCTTGCTAATCCGTGTGCATCTTGAGTTTGTCCAACGATTGGCTGAAACTCTGAGCTGGAAAAGGGCTGGAACCCACTTGGCCAGACCATTTGGAGTCGACACAATACACGGAACTGAACGGGCGCAGGCGGCGGATTTCAGCTACCGCGGCCTGCTCGGCCGGGTCCGATTCCAAATGCTGGCCGTCGTCTGCGAGCCGGAAGCCGTAGGCGAGATTGCCCACCCGCTCGCCATTGCTGCGCTTGTGGTTGAGCGCATCGCGCGTCCGTTCGCCGATGGCCTCGCGCTCCCACATGGCTTACCGCGATCATGATGTTCAAAACCAACCCCTCCGTTCGCCGCCGCGCCCACGTACCCGGAAGGACGGCGAAGAGTTGCTCCAGGACTTGCGAACTGCTCCAGGCTTCAAGGTGCGCTCTAAAGGCCCTCGTGATATGATTTAGTCCCATGAGCACGATTCTTATAATTCTGATCCTGCTACTTCTCCTTGGAGGAGGAGGCGGTTTCTATTACGGTGGACCTCTAGTGGGCGGTGGCATTGGGGGACTTCTTCTCTTAGTCCTAATCCTTTGGCTTATATTCGGCAATCGGCGGTGATCCACCCCTCTTAGATCCCTTCACTCTTGCGGTCCTGCCGAACCGTCAGGCGCGCCGGTGATGAAGGTCTTAAACGGGAATACCGCCCCACCTGGTACACCGCGGGCCCGACCATGCATCGTGCGATCCTGACTCTTCTCGATGGTGATCGCTCCGGCCGGGAGAAACAGCAAGTCAATTCATGATCGACTCGCGTTGAACCGCATCATCAGCCGGGCCCCGGCTCAGAAACAATTGTCGGCGACGGGTCCTTTTTATACCCGACAAAATGGCGGCAACGAAGCCTAGGTTCAAACCCGGGCCAGGGCGTCGACACTCAACTCTCTGCCTTCTGTAAGATTGATCAATTCTTGAAGCGTCTGGGGCGTGACCACTTTTAGGAAAGCCTGCACCACCTGCGGGTCGAATTGCTGGCCCGCCTGGGCTCGGATCTCCTTCGTGGCCTCTTGAAACGAAATTGCCTTTTTGTAAGGCCTTCCCTGTGTGAGTGCGTCGAAAGTATCGGCCACGGCCACGATTCGCGCTGACAAGGGAATATGCTCGCCCTTGAGCCGCTGCGGGTAGCCCATTCCGTCCCACCGTTCGTGATGATAGAGCGCGATCTCCCGGGCGAGTTGCAGTATGGGGAACTTGCTCTTTGCAAGAATCTCGCCACCCACGGTGGTGTGCGACCGCATGATCTCGTACTCGCTGGGCATGAGCTGGTCGGCTCTTAACAAAATGTGATTGGGTACGCCAACTTTACCAATATCGTGCAGGGGCGCGGCCAGCCTGATCAATTCGATTTGCTCTTCGGACTGGCCCAAGGCGCGGGCCACCATGCCGGCCATGGCTCCGATCCGCTTCGTATGCTGGCTGGTGTCATCGTCCTGATATTCAGACACCACCGCCAGATGATTCAAGATTTCAACCTGGGCTTCCGCTAGTTGCCGGGTGCGATCCCTGACGCGCTGATCCAGGGTCTCGCCGTGCAGCGTCAATTGTTTGTAGAGGGCCCGGATCTCCAGCAGGTTCCGGACGCGAAGCAGCACCTCCGTGGTATCAAAAGGCTTCAGCAAGAAGTCCTTGGCGCCAATCCTGAGCGCGCTTTGCTTTGCCTCGGGCGTAATGTCGGAAGTCAGCACCAGAACCGGCAAATACCCGCCCAAGCTTTCGCCGGCCAGCTTTTGCAACAGCTCGATACCGCTCAAGTGCGGCATGTGCAGATCCAGCAGAATCAGATCGGGTGAATGCTCCTGGCAAAGCGCGTTGACCACGCGCGGGTCGGTGGTGCTGACCAGATTGTGATATCCGTCGCTCTCCAAAATCCCCCGCAGCAGATCGACGATCGATTCCTTGTCATCGACGATGAGAATGCAGGATGACTGGATATCGAAGTTAGTCATGACGAATATGTTCTTAATCGGCGGAATCCGCTGGAGTCATTATGAGTGTAATGGCAGCGGATTAATCCCGCGGGTCCCGCCTGCCGGGCCTACCCGAAGCGCCGAGGGAAAGGGGGATTTTCAACGTGAACTCGGTGCCTTTTCCCTCTTCGCTCACTAGCTCAATCGAACCATCGTGGGCCTTCAGGATGCCGTAGGAAATCGCCAGGCCCAGTCCGGTACCATGACCGACTGGCTTGGTGGTGAAGAATGGCTCAAATACCCTGTTCCGGATTTCCGGAGGAATGCCCTTGCCCGTGTCACGAACCGAAATGCAGAAGTAACCGTCTTGCTGTTTGGTGGTGAGAGTAATCTTTCCACGCCCTTCAATGGAGTCAATGGCGTTAGCGATGACGTTCATGATCACCTGGTTGAGCTCTCCCGCAAAACAGGACAGATGGTCCACGGAACCGTAATTCCTCTCCACTTCGATCCGGTCCTGCATTTTGTGACGCAAGAATAGCAGCACGGATTCGATGCTCTCATGGATGTTGACGGTCTTGAATTCTCCCTCGTCCAGCCTGGAGAACGTTCGCAGCTTTGAAACCAGATCCTTAACGCGTTCGGCCCCTTCCAGCATCTCGCCGACTTGCCTGCGTACCTTGTCGAGCCGGGGAAGCGAGCTCGGGGAGATGTCCGATGTTTCCGAGATTAAACGATCCAGCGACTGTTGCACCACGAAGATGTTATTGATCACGAAGGCCAGCGGATTGTTGATTTCGTGGGCGATGCCCGCGACCAGCTGACCCAAGGAAGCCATTTTCTCGGACTGAATCAGGTAAGTATGCGTCTCTTTTAGTTTCCGATTGGTCGCTTCCAGCTCCTGGTTGGTCTGGGCGAGTTCCCCGGCCAGCGCTGCCCGGACCTCGGCGGCTTCTCTTTCAGCCCGGGATCGAACGGCTTCCAGCTCCTTGTTCTTCAGTTCCTCGACAATGCGCCGGTTTTCTTCCTGAAAGAACTTGCGCCGCAGCAAGGCGCGAATGCGGGCTTTCAGCACCGCCATGTCGCTCGACTTTCCGACGAAGTCGTCCGCTCCAGCCTCCAGGCTCTGGGTCATGTCCTCCTTGGTTTCCCTGGAAGTGAGCACGATAACCGCCGTGGAATGCCCGCCGATGCGCCCGCTTTCCTGTTCGCTGATAAGGCGGCACAACTGAATTCCGTCGATCTTCGGCATCACCAGATCCACGATCACGCAATCGAAGGTTTGCCGCGCCAGGTGTTCCAGCGCTTCGCCTCCGCCGGTGGCCTGGGTTACTTCATACCCGTCCGCCATCAGGGCATCCGATAAACACTCCAGATAGGTTGGGCTGTCGTCGACTGCCAGCAGATGGGCGCGGCGAAAATGCGATTCGTGCGAAGCCAGCACCACCGAGCCCGTGCTCGAATTGCGCAGCAGCGCCCGCACGCGCAACATCAGAATCTCGGGAGCAATCGATTTGGAGACGTAGTCATCGGCGCCGCTATCCAATCCGGCCGGCTCGCTGCCGGACGCATCCTCCATGGTCAGCATCAGGATCGGAATGCTGCGCGTACGAACATTCATGCGGATGCGGCGGCAGAGCTCGTCTCCGCGAATTCCGGGCAGATGATAGTCTGCGATGATCAAGGCCGGCAGATGCCGATTCAATTCCTCGAGCGCGGCCTCGGCGGTGGAAGCGCAAGCCACCTCCCAGCCCTCTTGCTCGAGCAGATAAGCGAGCTGCAGCGCCTGAGTTTCCGAGTCCTCCACAATCAGGATTTGAGAACCAGTTCGCATCAAGCCACCTCCTGGCGCGACGCCATCAGCTCCAGAATTCGGAGAGCAATGGCTGGTAGCGGCAAGGAATCCAGAACCGCACCCCGGCGTAGCGCTTCGGCAGGCATCCCATACACCACGGCCGTGGACTCATCCTCCGCGATCGTGTAGCCTCCGCTCTTGCGAAGCTCCAGCAGTCCCTCCGCTCCGTCATCCCCCATGCCGGTGAGCAGGACACCTAGCGCTTGTGGGCCGAACGCACTCGCCATGGATTGAAACAGCACGGTTCCCGAGGGCCGTTGCGCGCAAACCGGATCGCCGCTGTCGATGTTCAGATAGCCTTTTTCAATTCGCAGATGGCGGTCGCGCGGCGCCAGGTACACTTTTCCGCGCGCCGGGATTTGCCGATCCGTTGCGATCTCGACGGAAAAGGGACAGACGCCATCGAGCCATGCGGCGAAGCCTTCCAGGAAGCTGCTTGTAATGTGCTGGACCAACAGAATCGGCAGGGGAAAATCCGCACCCAGGCCGTTCAGGAGTTGGATCAAAGCGTTCGGCCCCCCGGTTGAACTGACCACTCCGAGAACACGGTAATCGGACGGCCGGCTGACGGCGGTCCGGACCAAGCGTTGGGTGGGCCGGGCATCACGGTGTCTGCGGACCACTTTGACCTGGCTCATGATGGCGAGCTGCGTACACAAGCGTTGCGCCAGCGCTTCGTATTCAGCGGAGGTTGTACCCACCGGCTTTTCCAACACCGTCAGCGCGCCGGCCCGCAATGCGTTCATGGTGATCTGCAGATCGGCCTGCTCCACGCTGGCGGACACCACCACCACGGGCGTGGGCCTTTCGCGCATGATCGTCCGCGTGGCCTCGAAGCCGTTCATCCCAGGCAGCCGGATATCCATGGAGATAACATCCGGGGAAACACGCGGGAGAATGCGCAGAGCTTCTTCCGCGCTTTCCACCGATCCAACAATTTCAAGCCGCGGATCGCGCCCAATGATGTACTCCAGGAATTCCCGGATTACCTTGGAATCTTCGACAATCAGGACGCGAATCTTGTTCACAAAGGCCGCTGTCAGATGATCTGCCGGATCGCGGACAACAGCTCCTCCTGATCGAATTTGCGTTTCACGATATATGCGTCCGCGCCCAGCGCCAGGCCGCGTTCCTGATCCTCCCGGCGTTCCACCGAGCTCACCACGATCACCGGAATTTTCTGCAGGTTGCGATCCTTCTTCATGGCTTCGATCAATCCGAAGCCATCCAAGCGGGGCATCTCGATATCGGCAATCACCAGGTCGGGTTTTTCATTTCGCAAAAGTTCCAGAGCTTCCATTCCATCCACCGCGATGCGCACCCGGTAGCCGTGGGCCTCAAGGATACTTTTCTCCAGCATCCGGGTAGTCATCGAATCGTCCACCACCAGGACGGAGAGCGCCGCCGGTTCGCTGCGCTTGGGTTCGGCCAGCCTGGCGAAGTCTGAGGGCTGCGATTGCACGGTGCTCTCCATCAATTGCATGAGGTTGAGCACGAAAGCGATGGAGCCATCTTCCAGCACGATCCCGGACGAAACCTTTGCAGCGCGTCCGGCCGGACCGAGGTCCTGAATCACGGCTTCGCACTCCGAGAGAAAGCTGTCCACTGTTATTGCCACGCGGCGGCTTCCGGAGCGCAGCGCCATCACGTGCAGGATCCCTGAATCATCAAGGATTTGCTCCTGCTCCAGGCCCAGCAAGTGACGCAAGCTGAGCAACGGCGCCGCCTCGCGATCCAGGATAATCGCCGGCTTGCCTTCCAGGGTTTCGATGCCGGCGATCTGGATGCGATGTAAGCGTTCAATACCGTGAATGGGTATCGCGAAGTGCTGGCCGCCACATTTCACGAGCAGCAGCCGGTGCGTGGCGATGGAAAGGGGAACCGAGAGATGGAGACGAGTTCCACCGCCCTCCACAGGTTGAAGATCCAAGTCCCCTTGCAATCGGCGGACCGCCTCATACATGACCGACAATCCCATGCCCCGGCCCGACAAGTTGGTGACGGAGAGAGACGTGGAAAAGCCCGGGCGAAAGAGAACTCGCGCGAGTTCGTGCTTTGAGCTGCTGGCAGCTTTCGATTCTGAGAGAATGCCCTGCCGCACGGCGACCTCAACCAGGCGCCTGAAGTCGATACCGCGGCCATCGTCTTGGATTTCCACCGTCAAACGCTGCCCGTTGGTGTCCACTCGAAGCGTCACCAGCCCCCCCGGCGGCTTGCCTTTCGCGGCCCGCTCCGAAGGGCTTTCGATCCCATGGCTCACGGCGTTTCGCAAGGCGTGCATGAGTGGGTCTTTCAAGGCCTCCAAGACGCGACGGTCGGCATGCACGCCCGCACTGGTGGCGCGGAACTCAATTTCTTTCGACTCATCGCGGGCCAGGTCCCGCATCATCTTGCGGTAGCCTTCCAGCAGGCTCTCGGCCGGGACCATGCGCGCCTGCCAGACATCGCGCTGGAGCTGCTTGCCGAGATGGCCTATGGTCCACGAACTCCGCTTTTGCAAGCGGCGCACGGCCGCCGCCTGGCGCGAAGCGGACCGCACCTGCTTATCCAGAGAATCCAGGCAGGTGTTCAAACGGGAAATCTCGTTCCGTGGTTCCGGACGGCGAAGTGCGGCCGCGGCAATCTGGCGCGCGCTTTCGCCTTCTTTCTCCAGGCGAGCCATCTCGCGGACGATTCCGTTCAATTGCAGCGTTACTTGTTCCTGGCGCTGGCTCTCTGTTAATAATCCTCCGGCGGACCGCAGCATCCCGTCAAAGTTTTGGGCAGTTATGCGAACCATCTCGGCCGGTTGAAAACTCGGGACTGGCGCGGGAGCTTCCGGCGGCTGCGTCTCCGCTTTCTCCGGTTCCACTCCCAGAACGCGCTCGATGGCCTGGAGAGCGGATGCATAACCGGATCCGGGCGCGTCTCCACCGAGCGTGGCCACGCAATCTTCGCTCGCATCCAGCACTTGTTGCAGCACGCACGCAACACTTTCGTCGAGGACCAGGGCGCCTTGCCGAACGCGGGAGAACAAAGTCTCCATGCGATGAGCCAGACCCTCCACCGGCCGCAGGTCGACGGCGCGCGCCGCGCCTTTCAGGCTATGGGCGCGACGAAAGGCTTCTTCCAACTCCGGACCCGTGGGCTGCGCGGCAGTCTTTTCGATCATCGCCAGCAACGAGCGAATCTGATCGACGTGATCGCGATGCTCGATCTGAAATGTGGCCAGCAGCTTTTGGCGAATGTCTTTCAAGGAAAACCTCTTAGATCCGGTAGCGCTCCACTGCTTTTTGGAGTTGCTGCGATAAAGCAGTGAGGTTGAGAGCGGCTTTTTCCAGCTGCTGTGTGCTGGCAGCGGTCTGCTGGCTGGCTTGACCGATATCTCGCACCGCCTGCATTACCTGTGTGAACCCGATCTGCTGCTGGTTGGAGCCCGCCACGATTTGCTGGAAGGCTTGCACGCTTTGCTGGATGTTTTCCGTCATGGTGCGAATGGTCCGGTCCGCCACGTCCGCCTGTTGTTTACCTGTTTCCACTCGCTTGACGGCTTCCTCGGTTAACATGACGGAGGTGTTAATCCCCTTTTGGATGTCGCCCAAGATGGAGCGCACTTGTACGGTAGCTTCTCGCGACTGGTCCGCCAGATTCTTGACTTCACTCGCGATTACGGAAAAGCTTCGGCCTTGCTCTCCGGCGGCTGCCGCTTCAATGGCGGCGTTCAGTGCCAGCAGGTGCGACTGCTCGGCCAGATCGTTGACAGTGGAGATGATTTCGCCGATAGCCTGTGTCTTTTCGCTGAGCGATACAACATTCTCAGCCACGGCTTCCGCCTGGTCGCGAATACCTTCCATGGTCTTGGCCGTGTTTTGCATGGCCTGCAAGCCCGCATGGCTGGCGGCGGAGGTGGCCTCGGCGGAGGCGGCCACTTGCTTGGCCCGTTCTGCGATCTGCGCTCCTGACTGCGTGACTTCTTCCATGGTGATGGTGGTCTGTTGCACGGCGGCGGCCTGCTCTCCCGTGCTGGCGGCTTGCTGCTGGGTAGACGCCAGAATCTCGGCCGACGCAGAAGTAAGATTGTCGGTCGCGAAGCGTGCCTGGGCCGCCACGTCCTTGAGCCCGGCCACCATCTGGTCAAGATAGCGCCCTAACTCTCCCAACTCGTCTCCGGTCTTGATCTTCGCTTCCTGCCGGAGGTCCCCCTCGCCCACGCGCGCGACAAACTGCATAAATACACCCAGCGGGCGCGTGATCGATCGTTGAATGAGAATGCCGACAACAGAGACCAGCACCACCACCAGCACGCCGCCTACGAGCATGGTGAGCGTGGCGAAATGGGCGGTAGCCTTAGCCTCCTGATCGCGCTTCTTCAGTAAGCCGCTCTCTTCATCGTCCATGGCGCCAACCACCCGACGGATTTCATCCATGGCATTCTTGCCCTTGTCGGTGAGAACCACTTCCACGGCGGCTTTCTCGCCGCGCTGCCTCCGCAGGGCAATCGTCTCGGCCAACTCGGCCATCTTCTTAGCCACCGCGGATTGCAAAATCGCGATTCGGCTTTGTTCGCTGGGGTTGTCCAAGGTCAATTCGCGAACGTCTTGAATGCGTGCGTCCACAGTCTTGACGGCAGCCGTGTAAGGCTCCAGGTAGCGCTCTTCGCCAGTAAGTACGAAGCCCCGCTGTCCAGTCTCGGCGTCCTTCATCGTCGACAAGAGGTCGGCGAGGGTCTCCTTTACCTTGTGCGTGTGGGTGACCCAGTCGGCACTCGACACCAACTCGTTCGTGGCGCGGTAGGCGACCACGCCGATCGCACCCACAACCAGCAACGCTACCGCATAACCGGTCAGAATCCGCATTCCAATTTTCATGTTCAACATATGTTTGAAGACTCCTCTTTGGAGACGACCTCAGCCAGCAGTTTTTCTGCATCCAGCAGCATAAGCGTGCCTGAGACCATTCCCTTGACAAATCTCCCCTGGTTGAAACCAGTCATCTCATCCAGCTGGAGGTTGCGCACTTCTTCAATCGCGTCAACGTTTAGTCCGATTCCCTGTCCTTGGTGGCGCACCATCAGAACGAAGCCGTCGCCGGATCTATCATTTCGCGATACGCCCAGCGCGGCGCTTAAGTTAAGCACTGACCGAAGTTCGCCGCGCACGCTAATGACCCCTAGAAACTCAGCCGGCGCTCCAGGCACGGACATGCAGCGCACACAAGGAAGCACCTCGGCAACGTCTTTCAACTGGATGGCGTAGCGCTCCCCGCTCAACCGGAATATAAGCGCAGGTGTGCCGGGAGAGGCGGCCTTTAGTTGACGCAGCTGATTCGCCAGTCGAGCTGCACGCTCGCGATAAGCCGCCTCGATTCGCTGCGGCGTAGCAGAGAGCGCCTCCTGTAGAGCAATCTCGCTGGCCCGCAGCCGGGCGTGCACGTTGCCCCAATTGATGGATGGCCGCGTCATGCCGGCTCCGTGATTATTTCCATCTGAGTCTGCGCCATTCTCTTCAGCTCTGAGACCGTAATGCCGCCGGCATCGGCCAAGACCTCGGCTTCGTTGCGGGAACCAAGCAGCTTGACGGTATTCTCAAATGAACGCGCGGCTTGGCGCAAATTCCCTTGGGACAGGAGCAGAACTCCCAAGTAGTAATGCGCCAGAACTGAATTGCGGTCCAGGTAGAGAGCACGCCGCAAGGATCGTTCGGCGTCGTCGTGTCTGGCCAACTGCTCCAGGGCCAGCGCATGTTGAAAATGAAGCGACGATTTCAGGTTCTCGGTCTTCAACAACCTTTCACAGCACGCGGAGGCATTCTCCCATTCGCCGCGATCGAGGTGGCAGCGTATGTCGTCCAGCGTTGGTTCCACGCTCTCGACCACCGGAGCGGGCACACCCAGCCCTGCGTCGGGCTGCTGGGAAATAGCAGGAAAGGGAGGCAAAGGAGACAGCGCGGCCCGCAAAGGGGCGACCGGGTTGGCGATGGCAGTGGGCACCGCCTGGTCCGGTTTCTGATAGAGCGTCACGCCCGGTGCATTCACCGCCTGAAACGCAGTGAAGTGCGTCATGTTGGGCTCGGACGGCCCCACCAGCAGCCACGCTCCAGGGACCAGGCAATCGTGAAACTGCCGAATCATTCGCCACATCAGCTCAGGCGCGAAATAGATCATTACGTTGCGGCAAACAATCAGATCGAAGGCCGAGAGATTGCTCAGCAGCGAAGGAAAAGGAGTTTCAACCAGATTGTGGTATTGAAACGAGACTCCCTCCTTGTACCGGGGCGCCAAACTCCACCGCTTTCCTTGCCGGAAAAAGCAGTTCTGCTTCACATCCTCGGGCGTAGCGCGCAAGACCCAGTCTTCGTACTGGCCTTCGCGGGCGCTGACCAAGCTGCGCCGGTTAATGTCAGTGCCAAGGATGCTGACCTCCCAACCGGCCAGGGAATGTCCAAGATCGCGCTTCACCAGAATCGATAACGAGTAGGGCTCCGCTCCGTCGGCGCATCCAGCGCACCAGATCCGCAAGCGCCGCGTGGTCCGGTTCCGCTCAATCAGGTCCGGCAAGACCAAATCGCGGAGAGCATCAAAGTGCTCCATGTGCCGAAAGAAATGAGTCTCGCCTATGGTGATCTCGGCGATCAGAGCGTCCAACTCTGCCGGACCGCGCTGTGGATCGCGCAACAGGTCGAAATACAAACCGCACTCCCGTATTCCCAGGCTCGCCAGGCGGTTTCCGATACGGCGAGCGAAATCCCCATCCTTATCGTCGTAGTAGGCGAGCCCAGTGGACTCCACCAGATGCCGCTTCAAGCGCAGATAGAGTGGGTCACTGAGCAATGCATCGGAGAGAGGGGCGGCGGAGCTCATTCTTTTTCGATGCTCCATTCCTTAAGCCGCCGCTGCGCCATCTCCTGAAACTCGGACAGTGTCTTGCGCTCCGTAGCCAACAGGATTCGAGCGGGAGCCAGCAAGTGGATTACTTGCTCGCCCACCGTGGTCATTCCGCAGGCGCACTCGTTGAACGAATTGTGTTTTCCGACCGGAAGTACTTCGCTGTGGGCGACGGTGACGATCTGGCTGACGCGGTCCACTAGCAACGCAATCCGGCCATCCGCGACGCCTTGCATTACGATCAGGGTCGAATACAAACCTAGCCGTTGTTCGCCCAGTTGGAACAACCGGTCGAGGCGCAAGACCGGCACGGCCGTGCCCGCCAAATTAAGGATTCCTTCCAGCACCGCAGGTAATCCCGGCGGGCGTGCGAGCCGGGCCATGGGCGTGATTCGCTCGACGTTCTGGATGGGGATCGCGGCAACCTGGCCGCCTACTTCGAAAACCGCCAGGACTTGGGGCAAAACAGAGGGGCTGATCTCCGGCCCCTTCTGAAGCGGGGAGTCCGGGCGTTGGAGGGATGATCTGGTCGTGACTGTGACTTTGTCAGGCACCGCGGTTCCTGGCCTTGCTCCGACGTTTACATTTCCCTTACGATCAAGGGCTGTCTATTAGCTCGCTAAAAAACCTTGGCGCTTCCTGCCAGCGAGTCTTTCAGCAAACCGCTAAGGGGTTCGCTCCATTTCTTCGAGTATGAGTTTATATTCGGACTTTATTTGGAGGACTTTAGTTCTAGGAGCCGACACACTCTCAACACTCTGAGTCATTTACCTAACGGCCGGGCGAGGTGAGTGTCAGGCAATATTCAAAGAGTACCCCTGCGAGCCTTACCGAAAGGCTGCCCAGCAGCCAGTCTATAAAGGTCGCGTGCAATCCCACCGATTAAGGTAAAGTACTGAATCATGCCTGATCTTATTGGCAATTTCCGGCTGGAATTCCTGCCATTGGTAAACGAGAGAGGCTTATAACGGTTCGGGGGAGTGAGTAGATTATGCTTCAAATACAGGAACGGCCGGCAGTACTGGTCGTTGACGACGAGCCCCGGATACTGACGTCAATGACCGCCCTTCTGGAGGACGACTTCTCAGTTCTTACCTCCACGAGCGCCGAGAAAGCTCTTGGAATCCTCGAACAGGAACAGTTCGTTGTTATCATCGCCGATCAACGGATGCCAGGGCTGACCGGCGATGAGTTCCTGGCGAAAGCGCGCGGCCTTTCTCAGGCCACGCGCATCCTGATCACCGGATACGCTGACATTAACGCATTGGTCCGGGCCGTGAATCACGGCCAGATTTACACCTATGTAGCTAAGCCTTGGGAGCCGCTCGAACTCCGGGTGGCAGTAGTCAAGGCCGCCGAACATTGCCTGCTCATGCAGGAAGTGGAGCGTGAGCGAAACCTCCTGCACGCCTTGATGGACAACCTTCCGGATGCCATCTGGTTCAAGGACAACGCCTGTCGATTTACGCAAGTGAACAAAGCGGCATTGTCGCTTCTGGAGGTCAACGATCCCTCGGCTGTGATCGGAAAGACCATCTTCGACTTTCTTCCGCGGGAACAGGCCAGCGAAATCCACGCGCAGGAACAGGAGATCATTCGCCGCGGCCGCGCGGAAGCGGATCGGATCGAAGAGTTCCGCTTCAAGGGCGTTGGGACCCGTTGGACGTCCACCACTCGAGCGCCTGTGCTGGAACGAACCGGAGGAGTGGCCGCCATCGTTGGAGTAACACGGGACGTCACAGAACAAAAGCAGGCCGAAATCGCTCTGCGACAAAGCGAAGAAAAATACCGGCAGATGGTGGAGACCGCCACGGAGGGCGTCTGGATCTTCGACGACGCAGGGAGTACAACTTTCGTCAACAGCAGCATGGCCGCCATGCTCGGCTGCCAGCCGGCAGACATGCAAGGGAGGCTGGTCTCCGATTTCATGCCGGCCGAGGACGTCGCGGGGCAGCTTCCACACTTTCAGCATGCCACCTCGAGTGGAAGCACCGCCGATCTGCGATTGAGAAAGAGCGACGGGACGCTGGTGTGGGCGATTGTCTCCAGCAGTCCTATGCTGGATCTATCTGGACGCCGGAGCGGTACGCTCGCCATGCTCACCGATGTGACCGAGCGCAAGCGCCTGGAAGACCAATTCCGGCAGGCTCAGAAACTGGAGGCGGTGGGCCGTTTCGCAGGTGGCGTTGCGCACGATTTTAACAATATCCTGACGGTCATCAGCGGACACAGCCAACTGTTGCTGCGGCGCCTGGAGACCGGGAGCGCGTTACGCGCACAAGTGGAAAAGATCGGAGCGGCGGCCGATCAGGCGGCGAACCTGACACGGCAGCTGCTTTCGTTCAGCCGCCGGCGGCCGGTTCAGTCGCAGGTGCTGGATTTGAATGCAGCGGTCCTGAATTTCGAGAAGTTGTGTCACCCGATCATCGGGGACTCCATTGAGTTAATGACTGATCTGGATGAGCAGGGGGCTAAAGTGCGCGCGGATGCGGGCCAACTGGATCAGGTGCTGATGAACCTGGTTGTCAACGCGCGCGACGCTATGCCGCAGGGCGGAACGCTCGGCATAGCGACGGCCAGCGTGGAACACGCGGGGTCTGACAGTCACCCGGCGGGAGCGTATGTGTTGCTGGCGGTCAGTGATACCGGTTGCGGAATGGATGCCAACACCAAAGCGCACCTGTTCGAGCCATTCTTCACCACCAAGGAGGAAGGCAAAGGGACTGGACTAGGTCTCTCGACAGTACATGGAATCGTGACGCAGCATGGCGGTTGGATCGACGTTAGCAGCTCGCCGGGGCAAGGAACCTGCTTCGGCATCTACCTGCCTAGAATCAGCGATGAAGTCCAGGTGGTGCCAATGCCCCAGCGGCCGACCGATTTCGCCGGTGGCAGTGAGACGATTCTGGTGGTGGATGACCGCGCCCCCATACGGGAGCTGGTGCGCGAAACCCTGGAGCCGTGTGGCTACAAAATTCTGGAAGCCGCGGACGGTCAAGAAGGACTGGAGGTATTCGAGCGCAACGCCCAGAAGATTGATCTGGTGATCACGGATTTGATTATGCCCCAGTTAGGCGGCGTCGAGTTCGGCCGGTTGGTCGAACAGCAACGCCCGCAAGCAAAGGTACTGTACATGACAGGCTACAGCGGAGAATCCCCGGCCCCAGTCCCGCCCGGCGCGCTACTCCAAAAGCCTTTTACTCCCGAAGTGCTGGGACGAAAAGTACGAGAAATGCTTGGCTGCGCCGGCACTCCCCGATCGATTCTCATCGTCGACGACGAGCCCGAGGTCCTCAACCTGCTGCGATTTGTTCTGGAGGGCGAAGGGTACGAAATCCGATCCGCCCAAAACGGGAAGCAAGCCATCGCCCAATTGAAGCAGGCCTCGGTGGGGATCGTTCTGACCGATCTGGCCATGCCAGAACAGGATGGCATCGAGACTATTCTCGCGATCCGCAAACAGTATCCGGACTTGAAGGTGGTCGCCATGTCGGGGACGTTCGCCGACTCGGTGCTGGACGCAGCCCGGCATCTGGGAGCCGATGCAGTTTTGGCCAAACCAATTGAAGTGGATGAGCTCCTGAGGACGCTTCAAGAATTGCACTGACCGTCGGTTCGTCGCCTCTTCCGTTCACGTTGGCAGTCAACCGCGCATTACCGCGAAGTCTTCCACAATGCAGGCTTCAAGATTTACCAGTCGCGCTGAGCTTTCCGGTTTCCGCCGGGGCAGGATCGGTCGGACGATCGTCTTTGACTGTTTTTGCTGAGTGGAGTGATGAATGTGACGACCGCAAACCTGTTCGGTTTAGAAGCGATCTCTGCTGCTGGTTGCCGGACGGGCGAGCCTGATTTCGATTAGAAACTGAGCGCGCCCGCACTTGATCTCCTGAACGCAACTACGGTGTTGCCGTCACTGTCGTATCCACCGTGACACGTGTGGCTGTAACGTTTCCTCCGAGGTGGTCGACGTGGTTTCCTTTGGTATCGTAGACGTCGAGGGTGAATGTGCCTGTAAATGAATCTCCGCTGGGCGAAAGGGTGAGCTTTTCGCGAAGGTTAATGAGGTTGGCCAGCGCTCCGGTTGTAGCGTTATAGCTCAACGGAAAGCGATTGACCTCGTAGGTCAAGAATCCAGTCTGTCCCCAAACGCCTAAACAGAAATTCTCGGTCGCTGGTGCATGCCCGCCGGAATTGATGATCTCGGTTCCGTCGCTGTGTATCTGATTGTATCCAAAATCGATGACCGCGCCACCCGGATTGACGGATTGTGAGCGGTGTTGCCTTCAGACACAAGTTGGAAATTCCACATCCCGACGATCGACGCGCCCGCCGAACCACGCGCCGCGCTTTTCTCCGCTTCGGCAGCTCGCGAGAGCAAAGATGCTAGCGGGGCCTCCTGCGCCAACACAAACGGACCTTGCAACGTGTTGGGATCCCCACAACCAGCCGTTGCCCGAGAGGCCAAAAGCATCACGAACATTCCCATACCTAGGGTCACGGTAATTGCCTGCGAAATTGTTTTCATTGAGTTCTCTTTCTGCCGCGGGTTATCCGCGTGCACTCTCTTAAGCGCAATCCTGGGGCGAAAAACCGGAAAATATTTTCACACGGGTATCCGGAACCAGCGGATTACGCCCGAGAGCTCAACTCGGTCAACAGCCAAGCCCTGGCGAACTTCCAATCCTCCAGCACGGTATCGGGATGCACCTTCACCACTTCGGCAGTCTCTTTTACGCTTAGGCCGCCGAAGAATCGAAGTTCCACAATGCGAGACTTGCGCGGATCCACTTCAGCCAATGCATTGAGCGCGTCGTCTAGAGCCACCAGTTCACGCGCTTTGATCTGCACGATATCCAGCGTCTTGTTAAGGTCCAAGGGCTGAACTTTGCCTCCGCGTTTGGCCGCCACGCGCCGTCGCGCCCGATCGAGCAGGATACGCCGCATCAGGGTGGCTGAGACGGCAAAAAAGTGCGCGCGATCCTGCCAATTCAATTCGCGAGCGTTTACCAGCCTTAGATACACCTCGTGAACCAGATCCGCGCTCTGCAAGCTGTAGCCTGGTCGCTCGTTCCGCAGCAAACGCGCTGCCATACGGCGCAGCTCGCGATAGACACGAGGAGTCAATTCGTCGAGCGCTTTGGAATCGCCGCTCGCCCAGGCTCGCAGAAGTTTCGTGGTATCGGCGCTGGATGAGTCTGCCATTTATTGCGAAGCTCTCTGGAGAAGTATAAAACAACCCTCTGCGACGGCCAGCGCAGTTAGTTGACCCTGCCGAGATATTTGTCCAGCCAGGCGAGCACTTCCCTCGCTAGACCGGCCTTCTCTTGACTGACGTCGTGGGGAGTGTCGAAAAGTACGTGGCGTTTGTCCGCCTCTGGAGTTCCGAGCATGCGGAACAGCGGATTCTGCGCCCGATCTACGGAAAAAGTGAAGTCGTATCGGCCGTTCACCATCAACACCGGTTTCTTAATGCGTGGCGCGAAGTTGACTTGGTCCCTCGGCGGTAGGTTTTCATTTAGAAAGAACCCTCCGTCCAGGAAGACAATGGTCTTAAGCCGCGGTTCCAGCGCAGTGAAGATTACGCCGTCAGCAGTCCCTTGGCTGACCCCCAGGTAAGCGATTTTGGACTTATCGATGTCAGCCCGAGTCTCGAGGTAATCGACCGACCGTCGCACCTCTTTGGATTCTTGGATCACCAGATCCAGATCCCCGTAAGCTCCGGGCGCTAAGCGATCCCCCACGCGCTCATAAGTTCCCTTGTAGATCGGGTAAAGCAGCGCACGGCCGCTTTGGATAATG
>PMUN01000318.1 GCA_003166875.1 Bryobacterales bacterium
GGCAGGCGGCAGGCGGCAGGATTTCGATAAGGTTGGGCTGTCTGTTGCTGGCTGGCGCGTGGCTGCTGGTTGCGGCTAACATCAAGCTTTTTCTCAAAGACGGCACCTATCAATTGGCGCGCGAGTACAAGGTGGACGGGGATCGCGTGTCATACCTCAGCGTGGATCGCGGGGAGTGGGAGGAGATTCCAGTTTCGCTGGTGGATTTGGAAAAAACTCAGGCGCTCATCAAGCAGCGTGAGGAAGAGGCGCGTGAAGAGAAGCTGTCGATCAAAGAAGAGGAGAAGGCCCTGAAGGAGGCAGCGCGGGAAGTGCAGCGAGTCCCCAAGGAGGATGGCGTTTACCTGGTGGACGGCGATAAGGTAACGCCGGTGAAGGTGGGTGAATCGAAAATAGTCACCAATAAGCGCCGCAGCATTCTCAAGGCCCTGAGTCCCCTGCCGATGGTGACGGGAAAAGCCACAGTCGAATTGGATGGGCCGCACTCATCTACCGGCACCGCCAATCGCGAGCCCGAATTTTATATTCGTCTTACCGCCGATGAGCGTTTCGGCATCATACGCATGGGCGAGCACAAGGGAAATCGCGTGGTGGAGAAGCTCACCATCATTCCGGTGACTAAGGAGACGGTGGAGGAACCCGACCTCGTAGAAACCTTTCGCAAACAGGTAGGCGACCAGGTGTATAAGATCTGGCCCGCGAAGCCGCTCGATCCGGGTGAATACGCGGTGGTCGAATACACCGAGGGGAAAGTGAACATGCAGGTGTGGGATTTCTTCGTGGCGCCGGGAACCGGGAGTTGATGTCCCCTTGCTAGTGTCAGAACCCGTGAAAATCGGCGCAGGCACCGACTCCCTCACGGTCGCGGTTCGGTAACACCTTTCCGAACCGCGAGCGTAAGCGACCGGTCAGCCCAGGGCGCGGAAGAACTCCAAACTTTTCCGGGCGCAAACTTCCCAGCGATACTTCTGAGCACGGGCCAAGGCCGCCGTCCGCAATTGTTGCTGTAGCGTCGGCGAGCTGAGCAGCTTCTCCATGGCCGATTGGATCTCCGCCGCACTGCGCGGGTCCACCAGCAGCGCGCCATCGCCCGCGATCTCTGGTAAACATGACGTGTTCGAAGTGATCACCGGGACGCCGGCCGCCATGGCCTGCGCCACTGGAAAACCGAAACCTTCGTAGAGCGAAGGATAAACGAAGGCTGTCGCTCCCGCCGTCAAACCGGGCAGTTCATCCTCGGGGACGTAGCCGAGATAACGAACGCCCGCGGGGCGCGATGCCAGACGCGCCAGCGTTTTTCCCGATCCCCAACCCGAAGCGCCGGCGATCAGCAGGTCGAAATCGTCGCGCAAACGCGTGCTCTGCCAGGCGTCTAGAAGCGTGTCGATGTTCTTGCGTGGTTCAATGGTTCCTAGAAAAAACACGTAGGGGCGCTCGCTCGGCCGGGGTTGCGCTCCAAAGTAAACCTCCGGGACGCCGGAATGGATCACGTGGATCTTCTCTGGATCCAAACCCAGCAGCCGGACCGCGTCCTGCCGCGTGTTCTCGGAGACTGCGATCAGGCCAGCAGCGCGCTTCAGAACTTTTTCAGCGAAGCCCTGGTCAGCCTGGATATTGGCCGGAGTGTGCAGCTCAGGCATGAGCCGGCTGGTCAGATCGTGAATCGTGGCCGTCAGCTTGGCTTTCCCAGGGGGATTGCGGACCATGTTCGAGGCGTGGAACACGTCTATTTTCGGAGTCGTCCAATTCAAGAGCGGCAGATTTCCCTGAAGATTCGCCAGGTAGACCAGCGCGAGCTGCGAATAAGTCCGCGCGGGTCCCAGCATGGACGCCTCGTGATTGAGAGCCGCCAATTTGTTGAGAGCGGGGAAGGTGAGGATCTGCTCGTTTCCGGCATGATGCCAAAGATGCTGGATCCAGTGATAGGTGTAGGTTTTTACGCCCGCACTTCGCAACAGCACCGGCGTGGCATCAATCAGGATTCGCATTTGTCAACACAGTCGGCATCTTCCTATGAATACGAGCGGCGTGCATGTTGTGTTCGATCCATATTCCGGGTTCCCAAGTTCGACGTGTGAGAAGTTGTCTGGTTAGCACTAAAGATACCCGAGGTTAGCATAGGCACCGACTCTCTCAGACTCAGAAGCCGTGAAAAAATCACCACAACCGGGCGCTTACGCTCGCGGTTCGGAAAGATGCGTCTACCGAACCGCGACCGTGAGGGAATCGGTGCCTGCGCCGACGAAAACATGAGGCGTGAGCGGCCGGCGCCATTCGGCGTACACTAGACCTCAGATGAAGATTGCGAAGGCTACTCAAAGCTACGAAGCTTGGCTGGGCAAAAGAATCACCGTGCTGCCGGCCGATCTAAAGCGCAAGCACGCGGCTATGGCGCAGGACGTGTTTCCATTCTTGCGGGCCACCTTTTACCGCTGGATGCAGCTCTGGCCCGAAGTCGCGCCGGATGAGAATCGCGCTCCGAAAGTGCTGGCAGTGGGCGATCTCCACGTTGAAAACTTCGGGACGTGGCGGGACGTGGAAGGACGGCTGGTGTGGGGCATCAACGATTTTGACGAGGCTTACATTCTGCCGTACACCATCGACCTGGTGCGGCTGGCCGCGAGCGCTCACATCGCAATTCGCGAGGCGCGGCTCGAGATCGGCCCCAGTGACGCTTGCGATGCGATTCTGGACGGTTACAAGAAGGGGCTGCGAATAGGTGGTACGCCGATTGTGCTGGCCGAGCAACATCCGTGGCTGCGAGCGATGATGACCGGCGTTCTGCGCGATCCGCTACAATTTTGGGGGAAAATGGACGGATTGCCCACCTTGCGAGGACGCGTCCCGAAGAGCGCCCGCCGCGCTCTGGAGCGGTTGCTTCCTCACGAAGGTCTGGATCACCGCATCGTGCACCGCATCGCGGGACTGGGAAGCCTGGGGCGCGAGCGGTTCGTGGCCATCTCTTTGTTCGAAGGCGCCAAGATCGCGCGCGAGGCTAAGGCGCTGGCGCCGTCTGCGTGTGTTTGGGCCGCTGGAGGGAAGGCGTCGGAGCGGATTCTTTACCAGCAGATCCTGGACCGGTCGGTACGCGCGATCGACCCCTTCGTGCGCCTGAAAGGCCGGTGGATCGTGCGGCGGCTGGCGCCGGATTGCTCGCGTGTGGAGTTGACCTCCATGCCTGAGGAACGCGACGAAGGCAAATTGTTGCACGCCATGGGATTTGAAACGGCGAACGTCCACCTGGGCTCGCCCCGCGCGATCAAAGCCATCGCGCAGGATCTGAATCAGCGTCCAGCCCACTGGCTGCACAACGCGGCTGCTAATATGGTGAAGGCTACCACACGGGATTGGCGCGACTGGCGCGCTCGTTAAGATCCCGTCATTGCCACCACCGTTACCACTCACTCTCGCTCGCGAAATGAATAGACTGAAAATGATGCGACGTTGCTTTCTCGCGCTCATAGCGCTCTCTGGTTTGCTTGTTCCCGCTTCCCGCCTTTTTGGCGCCGAGTATTTCATGTACGTTGGCACCTATACCAACCAAGGGTCCCAAGGGTCCCAAGGAATTTACGTTTGGCGTTTCGACGCCGCGGCAGGGAAGCTCACACCCCTCGGCCTGGCGGCGAAATCCGCGAATCCGTCGTTTCTCGCGGCGCATCCCAATGGCCACGTTTTGTACGCAGTGAATGAGGTATCCCACTTCGAAAAGATGGCGCGCTCGGGAAGCGTGAGTGCCTTCGCGATCGATCCGGCCACGGGCATGCTTAGACTCTTGAACCAGCAGCCCTCGATGGGCGATGGACCCTGCCACCTCGCTCTGGATCACCAGGGGAAATGCTTGATCGTTGCGAACTATAACAATGGCAGCGTGGCGTCATACCCAGTGAGCGCCGACGGCCTGCTGAACCAGTCCGTGGCATACTTTCAACCTAAGGGCTCCGGTAAGATTCCACAGCGGCAGGACGGGCCGCACGCCCACTGCATCGCCGTATCCCCGGATGACCGCTTCGCGCTGGTGGCCGACCTCGGTCTGGACGAGGTGATGATGTACCGCTTGAATGCGGCCGCAGCACACATGGAGGTGAGCGATCCGCGATTTGTGAAGGTCGCGCCGGGTTCTGGGCCTAGGCATCTTGCGTTTCATCCCAACGGACGATTCGTGTATTTGATCAACGAGATGGGGTCCAGCATTATTACGTTTGCGTACGACCCGCAAGCCGGGACCCTACAGGAACTCCAGACCGTGTCTACGCTTCCCAAGGACTACAAAGGCCAAAACGACACGGCGGAGATTCAGGTGCATCCGTCGGGAAAATTCGTGTATGGCTCCAACCGGGGACACGACAGCATCGCTGTATTCGCGGTTGATCCGAAGGCCGGCACGCTCAAGCTGGTGGAGAACGTCGCCACACAAGGCAAGACGCCGCGCGGCTTCGGCATCGATCCCACGGGCGCGTATCTGATTGCGGCGAACCAGCAATCCAACAACATAGTAGTGTTTCGGATTGACCAGACTTCAGGACGTTTGAAGCCGACCGGCCAGGTGTTGGAAGCCTTGACGCCCGTGGCAGTGACGTTCGTGCCCGCGAAATGATCAGCCGCGAATGAACGCGAATGAACGCAAATGTTTTATTCGCGTTAATTAGCGTTCATTCGCGGCCTAATCTTTAACTAACTCGATGCGGATGTGATCCGGTCCTTCCAAGAACCCCTCGCGATCTACTTCAATGCCGGTCTTGTGGAGCCGCTCTTTCGCGGCGGCCAGATCGTCCACGCTGAACGCGATGTGATCGATAGCGCGATTCTTCGAGGATTCGAATGCTTTCCGGTCTTTCCATAGCTCTGGAAATGTCTGGCGGGCATGCTCCATGGGAAAAATGATGATGTTGACGTTATCCATCATGAGCGACGACGACGGCGATACCTGGAAGCCTTTGTAGAAGCGCGGCTCGCGCGACCGGCCGCGTTGCACGGCGCCGAAATTGTTCACGTACCATTCGCCCGCCGCAATCGGATCCTCGCTGAATAAGTGCAAGTGTCCGAAGTGGTGATGGCTGGACGTATTCAACTCGATAAGCTCGTGTCCAGGACCATCCACGTAGGCGTAATAGAAGCCAGAAGTGTTGGCCAAGCCGCTGATGTCTGTGATGGGCGTTTGGAATATGGTTCCCATGTCGAGTTGCTTGCGATAGGTGGCGGGCATGTCTTCGGCGCCCCAGCCTATGTGCCAGATGGCGGAGACAACATCAAAAGGCGCTGGGCTGGACACCTTGTTGAACAGCAACCAGGATTTTTGCGCCCAAACCGCATCCTGCCCTTTGTAACTCGCTTTTTCGCAATCGAAGTGATGTGTGTAGAATTCGATGGCGGCAGCGGGATCGGTGGAGTTCAGATGTACGTGGTGGAAGTGCGCGACGGGCTTGTCCTGGGCGAAGGCGGCCAGCGCAACGAGACAACAAATTAAACGGGACTTCATCTGGCTGGCATTATATCAGCGGCTGAAAACTGCTGACGCATCCGCTACTATAAGCCCATGGCCAAATTTCTTGGATTGTTTTGCATCACAGCGGTCATTGGGTTCGCGCAGGACTCGGACGCGGTAGCTCGCGGAAAATATCTGGTTGAGGAGGTTGCCAAATGCCACGAATGCCACACACCGCGCACCGAAGCCGGTGAGCTGGACTCCACCAAGTGGCTGAAGGGCGCCGTGCTTGATTTTCAGCCCATGCACGAAATGAAGGGATGGCATAAGACCTCGCCCGATTTGACGTCATCCGGACGGCTGTTTGCGCGCTGGGGCGAAGCTGGGTTGGAGAAGTTCCTCGAGACCGGACTTGGGCCGAGCGGCCATGCGGCCGATCCACCGATGCCGGCTTACAAACTTCAGGCGAACGATGCGAAAGCGATAGTCGCCTTTCTCAAGAGCCTAAAATAGAGTGCAGTGCTAAGACTCGCCCTGTGCTTCGGGGCCGCAGCTCTCCTTTTCGGCGAGACAGCCGACAGCGTGTTGGTAGTGGTGAACCAGGCTTCGCCCATCTCGCGCCAGATCGGCGAGTATTACGTCGCGCGGCGGCACATCCCGATGAGCAATGTCTGCCGCTTGAACGCCAAGGTGGACGAAGAGATTTCGCGCAACGATTTTGACAAGCAGATTGCAGCTCCGACGGCTGATTTCCTGCGCTCCCGCCATTTGGAGGAAAAAATCCTCTACATCGTTACCACTTCCGGAGTGCCCTTACGCATCCAGGGCAACGGCGGCCCGCTAGCCGAGGCGGCATCGGTGGATTCAGAACTGACGCTGCTTTATTCGGACATGCGAGCGAAGCCGCACGCGTTGCCCGCCGGTATCGCGAATCCGTTCTTCGGCAAAGTGGGTGCGGTGTTCCGCCACCCGGATTTCCCGATCTATCTGGTCACGCGGCTGGCTGGTTACGATTTCGCGGACGTCAAGGGTCTGGTCGATCGCGCATTGCTGGCGCGGAATCGCGGCAAGTTCGTTATCGATCTGAAGGCCACCGACAGCACCCCTGGTAACAAGTGGCTGCGTGAAGCTGCGCGCGCTCTGCCTCGCGACCGCGTGGTGCTGGACGAAACGGCGAGAGTGCTCTCTGACCAGACTGACGTGATCGGATATGCTTCCTGGGGCTCCAACGACTCGGATCGGAAGCAACGTCATCTCGGGTTTCGCTGGCTTCCCGGGGCCATCATGACTGAATACGTATCCACCAACGGACGCACCTTCACTCGTCCGCCGGACACCTGGAATCTTGGCGCGTCCTGGAGCGATCCGAAGGGTTTGTTCTTCGGTTCGCCGCAAACCTTGACCGCCGATTATATCCACGATGGCGTCACGGGAGCATCCGGTCACGTTTACGAGCCTTTTCTCGGGTACACGCCGCGGCCCAATATCCTGCTGCCCGCGTATTATCGCGGCCGCAACCTGGCGGAGAGTTACTATCTCGCGATTCCGGCGCTGAGCTGGATGAATATCGTGGTCGGCGATCCGTTATGTAAATTGGGACCGCCGTGATAACCGTTTCTGGTTTCTGGTTTCTGGTTTCTCGTTGGCTGGCGGGTCAGCGACCTTTGGGATCGCGAAGGCGGGTTTTTTCCGAATGCCCATTCCGAGCCGCGACCGGCAGGAAGCGCTACCAACACTGTAGCGGGCTTTGCAACCTGTATACGCTCCCTTCCAGTCGCGGCTCAGTTTTTCGTACACTCCTGGAAGCTCAGTTGTTAGGGGTTGCTCGACATTCCTAACCAGACACGAGAAACTAGGAACTAGAAACGTTTTTTCCCGATGATCCAACTTTCCGGCGCTGGCAAGCGCTTCGGCCACAAGCTGCTGTTTGAGAACCTGAACTGGCTGATCACTTCGAAAGATCGCGCTGGCTTGGTGGGCGCCAATGGCACCGGCAAGACTACGTTGCTGAAGATTCTGGCCGGTCTTGAGTCGCTCGAATACGGCAGCCTCAGCGTCACTCGCGGCACCAGCACCGGCTATTTGCCTCAGGATGGCCTCTCGCTCTCAGGCCGCAGTGTCTTCTCCGAATGCATGTCGGTCTTCGCTTCGCTCCAAGAGATGGAGCAGGAAATGGAAGAGCTCACGCACAAGATGGCCGAGATTGATCCTGCGGGCGTCCAATATGCACAGGTAGCCGATCGTTTTCACCAGCTCGACAGCGAATTTCGTACACGCGATGGTTACGCCATTGAGGCACAGGTGGGAACTGTCCTGGCTGGTCTGGGCTTTCCACACTCGGACTGGCAGCGGCGGACTGAACATTTCTCTGGTGGCTGGCAGATGCGCATCGCGCTGGCCAAGTTGCTGCTGGAGAAACCTAACCTGCTATTGCTGGACGAGCCGACCAATCACCTGGATCTCGAAGCGCGCAATTGGCTGGAACAATATCTTACTACCTACCCGTTCGCCTACGTACTGATTTCGCACGACCGTTATTTTCTGGATGTGACGGTGGGTAAGACGGTCGAGATCTGGAATCGCGGCGTGCATTTCTACAGCGGCAATTACGAGAAATACCTGGCGCAAAAACAGGAGCGGGCCGAACAACTGGAAGCAGCCTACCGTAACCAGCGCGAACGCATCGAACAGTTGGAAGCCTTTATCAATCGCTTTCGCTACCAGGCCACCAAGGCCAAGCAAGTGCAGAGCCGCATCAAAGAGCTGGACAAGATCGAACGCATCGAGTTACCGGCGGAAGAGAAGTCCATTCACTTTTCGTTTCCGCAACCCAAGCCAAGCGGGCGCATCGTGGCCGAATTCCAAAACGTCTCGAAGAGCTACGGCGAGAAATTTGTCTTTGGCGGCGTGAACTTCATTATCGAGCGCGGCGATCGTATCGCGCTGGTGGGTGTGAACGGGGCGGGGAAGTCGACGCTGATCAAACTGCTGACCGGCAACGAGCCCCTCACGTCGGGCGAGTATCGTCTGGGCCACAACGTGGAAGTGGACTACTTCGCGCAGGATCAATATAAAGAACTCGACCCCAACGTCAAGATGCTCGACGATCTGCAGAGCATGGCGCCTCGCTCCACCAATACCGAGCTGCGTAGTTTGCTGGGGTGCTTCCTGTTTTCAGCAGACGACGTGTTCAAGCGCATCGGAGTGCTCTCTGGCGGTGAGCGCAACCGCTACGCACTGGCACGCATGCTGCTGCAACCATCGAATTTTCTACTGCTGGACGAGCCGACCAATCACCTGGATCTGCGCGCCAAGGATGTGCTGCTGGAATCGCTCGAGAAGTACACGGGCACGGTGGTTTTCGTCTCGCACGATCGCTATTTCATCGACAAATTGGCTACTCGCATTTTCGAAATCGGCGCCGGCGAAGTCCGCATCTTCCCCGGCAACTACGAAGATTATTTATGGCGCAAGGAAGGCAAAGTAATTGACTTAACTTTACCTACCGACCGCCCCGCAGCCCCCAGTCCCCAGTCCCCAGCCCCGAGTCCCGGCGCGAAGCGCCTAAATCCCCTCAAGCTGAAAAAAATGCAAGACCGCTGCCAGCAACTGGAGCAGCAAATCGAGCGCGTAGAATCGGAAATCGCGAGCTACGAAGCGGAGCTGGCCAATTACGTCAGTGCCGAAGACAGTCTGCGCGTCTCGAACCTGTTGGAGAAGAGCCGTACGGAGCTGGCTAAGCACCTGGGAGAATGGGAGCAAGTATCCCAGCTAGTGGAATCGCAGCAAGCATGAGTGACTTCCAGGAGCAGTTAGCCGATCTTCGCCGCCGCGTCGCTAAGATCGACCGGAAGTACGCGAGGCCGAAGGCCACGCGCCAGCCCCCAGCCCCCAGTCCCCAGCCCCTGGATGAGTACCCGTGGGAAGAAATCACAACGACGCACGGCCATCATTTCGAAACCGAGAAGTTGTACGAGCGGCACCGCCGTCACGGGAGCATCGGCATCACAGACTTGGAAGACCTTCCGAGCGACTTGCTGCATCCGATTTCGAATGGAGAGATCCCAAACGTTCCCGTATCGAAATGGTGTTTTCTTGATACCGAAACTACTGGCCTCGCGGGCGGATCGGGCACGTACGCGTTTCTGATCGGCGTGGGCCGCATCGCGAAGGACGGTTTCCGCGTCCGCCAGTTCTTCATGCGTGACTTCGCCGAAGAAGCCAGCCAGTTAAGCGCGCTTCAGGAGCATCTTAAACAATTCGAAGTGCTGATCACCTACAATGGCAGGACGTTCGATCAGCCGCTGCTCGAGACGCGTTTCCGCATGGTCCGCCAACAGCCGCCGTTCAGCTCGCTCCCTCATCTGGATTTACTGTTCGGAGCGCGCCGCTTGTGGAAACTCCGATTTGACAGTTGCCGTCTGGTGGATCTAGAAACTCAGATCCTTGGTCTTGAGCGGCAGGGGGATCTTCCGGGTGAATTGATTCCGTATTTTTATTTCGAATATCTCCGTACGCAGGAGATCTTCCGGCTGGTACCCATCTTCCATCACAACGCCACGGACATTCTGACGTTGGCGTGCCTGACTGCGATTGTGCCGTGGGCCTTTCATCCGCCGGGCGAAGCCCAGTTCACGCACGGCGCGGAGATGGTGGGCCTCGGGCGCTGGTGGCGGCAAGCTGGAAATCCTGAAAACGCATTGGCGCTGTTCCGTCAGGCAGTGGATCGCGGCTTGCCGGACGATCTGATGTTCCGCACGTTGTGGGATACGGCGCTGATCGAGAAGAAACTAGGCCGCGAACACGCCGCGCTGCCGGTGTTCACCGAACTCGCCGGCACGCGGAATCCATGGCGCGCCGCGGCACTGGAAGAACTGGCAAAATATTTCGAGCATCGCGAGCGCAATTATGCTATGGCGCTCGAAATGACCTTGAACGCGCTCGATCTGGAACCGTCGGACGCTCTGCGCCGGCGGGCCGATCGGTTGAAGAAAAAATCCGGTGACAGGATACTCAATCCCTCATTTCATCAGCTATGATCTATCGTCTGTTCGTTGCCAGTCTTGTTGTAGCCTTCGCCGCACGGTCTCAGACCGCGCCGCCTCATCCCACCATCCTGCACGCCGCCCGTTTGCTCGATATCGAGAGCGGAAAACTGTTGACGCCCGGCGAAGTGTTGGTCCTGGGCGAACGGATCAGCGAGGTGGGTTCCCGAGTTACGCGTCCTGCCGGAGTTGAGAGTATCGATCTGGGCGATACCACATTACTACCTGGCCTGATTGACGCGCACGTGCATCTGTTTCTGCATCCAGGCGCTGAAGATCTGCAGACCGTTCAGGAATCGGTGCCCCAGCGAACCATTTTGGCGACTCTAGCCGCTCGTGACGATCTGATGGCCGGCTTTACGGCAGAGCGCGACATGGGAACCGAAGGCGCTGGTTCGGCCGACACCGCCGTTCGCAATGCGATCAACCAGGGGCTGATTCCGGGCCCGCGCTTGCGGATCAGCGGCAATGCAGTGGACTTGCTAGGTGGGCACGAAGACGCCATCAATTACAATCCGGAGCAACATATTCTGTCGAACGCCACTTACGCGAATAATGCGATGGAGTTAGTAAGTGTCATCCGGCTACAGTTCAAAGAAGGCGCGGATTTTATCAAGATTTATGAAACTGGACGCGATTCATTCCGCGATGGACATTTCTCCACGCCGTATCAATACAGCCAGGCTGAACTCAGTGCCGCCGTTGAGGAAGCAGCGCGAGTGGGCAAGCGCGTGGCTGTGCACGCCACAGGCGAACCGGGTACAGGCTATGCCGCACGCGCGGGCGTCGCGTCCATCGATCATGCCGATCAGCTCAGCGATGAAACCATGCGCCTGATGCGCGAGAAACAAATATTCGCCGTGCCGACGTTCACCATATTCGAATACTTTGCCGATCATCCTGCCTCGCCAGCGCAGGCTGCGCGGGAGCGCCAGATCATCGCCTTTCACGCGCAGGAGTTTCGCAAACAGCTCGCCGCCGGCGTGCCGATGGCGGCTGGTTCCGACGTTGGTCCATTTCCGCATGGGACGCAAGCGCGTGAGTACGAGCTGATGGTGAAGTACGGCATGACGCCGCTCCAAGCATTGCAAGCCGGCTTGCTGAACGGCGCGAAACTGCTGGGATGGCAAGGCCAGATCGGTGCGCTGAAGGCCGGCTACTTCGCGGATGTGATCGCGGTGGAGGGCGATCCGTTACAAGATATCAGCGCCCTGAAGAAGGTGATCTTCGTGATGAAGGGCGGCGTGGTGTACCGGCGCTGACCCAGTTATTTGACGGCGACTGTTACCGGAGCGCTCTCGAAGCCAGCTACCGTGATCACCAGCGGGACGGCATCGCCCGGTGTGATGCCTTTAGGAACGTACGCGTTCACTTGATATTCGCCAGCGAATCCGCCCAACAGGCCGCTGAAGAAAACCTGGGCAGTCTTGCCGCCGATGGTGACCGTCACTGTATTGGTCGTGGTGGCTGGCGGCGAAGATGGCGCCGCGCTTCCCGCCGTTACCGGCGGATTCACGGGCCCGAGCCCGGCGCAGTAGATCACGATGGCATCGCCGGCGCTCATGGGATGGGTCGCATCCACCAGTATCTGGGCGGTCTGGCCCGGCTTGACATCGAAGACCACGCCGGAACCATCGCTCTGCGCGAATACGGCCGGCTGAGCGGGAGCAATGACAACCGACTGGGGCACCGAAAGTGCGGGCCCGTTGGTTACGATCAGTTGCTGTGTGCTGTTGGGCGGTACGTCATAGGGGATGACAGCGTTCACTTGTCCATCGCCAGCGTACTGCAGAGGTAGCGGACGGCCTCCCAGGACCACTTGCGTAGCCCCAAGCTGCGTGGCGAGCGGCAACGCTGGAGCGAAATTTTGTCCGGCACTCAGATGCACACCGTAGATGGAAGTGAAGCCGCCCGGCGCCAGCGGCTGATTTGGTGCGGACTTTGCCGCGCTGACTACACCGCCAGCACCGATGGAAGGGGTGGTTGGATTGGCTTGCAGTGCGCCGCCGATGCTTTGCGTGCCTTGGAGAGGCGGTGCATTCTCGAGTGCGTCCACGGTGATCACCACTTGCGCAGCCGAACTGCGCGGCTGCCAGGTAGCGCTCCAGGTTCCATTGTTCAGGGATGTGAGCGGCAGCGACGGGTCGCTGTCGGAGAACGAAGCGGTGACGTTTCCGGCGGTCATAAAATTCCCGCAATCATCGACGATGGTCACTTCCACAGGTGTCGGCCAGGCCGCCACCGTCGAGAAGTTGGCGCCCAGCTGGGTGAACACGGGCAACAATTTGGTGGGAGTACAGGACGACGTCGCCGATAGGGCGTGCGCCGTTCTGCTGATGGCGCCTCCCGGAATCACGATCAGCAGCACCGCGATGGTGCGCGAAGAGCCGTCCTCGGCGAAGTGCAATTGGATATCGCCCTGATAGATTCCCGCGCCTAATCCAGCCACCGGCTGGACCGTAATGGTAGCGGGATTGGCTGCGTTAACGGCAGCGCTCGCAGGTTGTACGGTGAACCAAGGAGTGGCTTGGGCAAAATACGTTCCTGCGTTGTAAGTCAGAGTGGAAGTGGAGGGATTGGTGACCGAGATTGTCTGGGCTGGTGGATTTGTGCCGCCGGCCTGACCCACAAAGATCAACCCGGTTGGGTAGACAAATGCGCCCAGGTCTGTTCCTGCTTTCGCGACGTTCAGAACCACCGATGCGATTTGGAGCGAGTTAGCGGCGCCGTTCGCCGAGATTTGTATCTGGCCGTAGTAATCGCCTGCGGCGAGGCCGGACGATTGGATGCTCACTGTAGCCGAGGCGGCCGTGGATGAAGTGAGGGCTCCCGAAGCCGGCGAAACAGACAACCACTGCCCGCCCGAAGTAGTGGATGCAGAAGCGGAGAAATTCAACGATCCCGATCCGCTATTGAGGATACTGAGGGGCTGCCCGGGCGGATTACCCCCTCCGGCGATGGTCTGGAAACGAAATCCGGTTTGTGAAAGTTGCAACTGCGCTTGTCCACCGCTCACGGTGACAATCACGGCGACGTCGGACTGTTGGTTGGCCGGGGAAACCGCGATGGAGACGGTCCCTAAATAAGTGCCTGCTCCCAAGCTACTCGGGTTTACGCTGACGCTAAAAGAACTGGTGGACACTGGTCCAATGTTTCCGGCCGCTGACGATACTGACAACCAGTTGCCACCGGAACCCGGCGTCGCACTGACTGTATAACTCTGCGCCGAGCTGCCATTATTGGTGATCACAATGGATTGAGTGGCAACCGAAGTGGAACCCTGGGTCAAGGAGAAAGTCAGAGAGCCTGGATTCACAGCCACCGGCGGTCCTGAATTCCCGGTTACAGTGATAGACGCGGGGAAGGGAAACGGACCCAAGGTAACGGTCATGCCGTCAGCCGTCGCACCGAAAGTGAGGGCGATCGTGAATGTATAGTCCCCCGGCTCAGTTGGGGTCCCATTGATTTCACTATTAGCCAACGTTAAACCGGGCGGCAGGGTGCCCCCGGCAAGCGTAAAACTGAAGAAGAATCCTGCTGGAGCTTGGGTAAAGAATTGGTTAAAGAAGTTACCGAAGTCAAACGAATAGGGAACGCCCACCATTGCAGTGGGAGTCGGGATTAATCCGGCAGGCTGCGCCATGAGCACGCCCGCGGATAAGCATGCTATAAGGCAAAAAAGTGTACGTCTCCACATGGCTCGTCGTTGGTCAATGATACCGCGGTTTGAACCGTTTGCGTTAGCTAAATTAAGCTGTGTTGCGTAGCGCCAACTGCTCGGTTTTGGGCGGCGGGGCCGTGTCGCCGAATTTTACCGACACCAGTTTCGAAACCCCCGGTTCCTGCATGGTGACGCCGTAGAGCGATTGTGCGGCTTCCATGGTGCGTTTGGCGTGGGTGATGACGATGAACTGGGTCTGGCCGGACATTTCACGAATCAGCCGCGTGAGCCGCTCGATATTTGGCTCGTCGAGTGGGGCATCCACTTCGTCCAGAATGCAGAAGGGACTGGGCTGGTAATGGAAAATAGCCATCAACAGGGCCATTGCTGTAAGCGATTTCTCGCCGCCCGAGAGCAGCAGCACGTTCTGCAGGCGCTTGCCGGGAGGCGATGCGACAATATCAATGCCTGATTCGGCGATATTGGTCTCATCGGTGAGCCGCATTTCGCCGGTGCCGCCGCCGAATAACGTCCGGAATAGTTCGCGGAAATGCCCATTGATGGCTTCGAACGCATCGCTGAAGCGCTTGCGCGATTCCACGTCGATTTCCTTAATAGCCGTTTCAGTGTCGCGGATGGAATCCAGCAGATCCTGCCGCTGGGCGTTCAAAAAGTCGTAACGTTGCTGCGCTTCCTGGAATTCTTCGAGTGCCTGTGGATTTACCGGCCCCAACGCCTCAATCCGCGCCTTCACTTCCTGATATTTTCGCTCAGCTTCTTCCAATCCGGCGTCGTCGAGAACAGCCTCTTCGGCGGCGGCCAGCTCTTCCAAAGGCGCATTCAGCTCCTTCCGGCTGGTTTCGTCGAGATATTTCAATTCGGCCTGTTTTCGCACCAGTTCCAGCTCGACTTGCGAACGCCTTTCCTGCGCGGATTGGACATCCAGTCGTAGCTGCTTGAGAGTCTCTTCGAGCGCTGCTAAATTTGCTCGCAGACTGGTTTCCTGCTCGGCCAGCCGCAGCACGGATTCCTCGGCCAGACGGATTTCTTCCACCAATTCGCCGGCCCGCCGGTCGAGTTCGATGTTGTCGCGAAGCAGGCGTGCGCGCTCGATGCCGAGCCGCTCCATTTCGCCCGCGATTTCCTGCCTGCGCGCGGCGATTTCCGAGATTTGAGCCTGGTAGCGGGCCTGGCTCGCTAACTCCGCGCGACGCCGCTCTTCGAAGCCCGCGAGTTCAGCGCGCAATGCACCGTGTTCTTCCACCAGCCCATGGGCTTCAGCTTGCAGCTCTTCCAGATCGGCGCGGGATTGTTCCAGCACTTGCTCTTCAATGCTGCGAGCAGCTTCCTTTTCTTCGAGAATCCGCTGGTCCTGCTCCTGCTGAGCGCGGGCACGGTTGCCTTCCAGCCGCAGGCGATCGAGCTCCAACCGAGCTACCGACAATCGCGACGACGATCGCGCGAATTCTTCGGCCAACTTGCGATGCTCGTGATCGAGCGCGAGCGCTTCTTTTTCCTGATTTTGCTGCTGCGTCCGCAGAGCCTCTAAATCCTCGGAGTAAGCGGCGATCTCCCGATCGAGCCTGTCCAACAATGCCGCGGTCTCTTCCACGGCGCGGTGTTTCACTTGCACTTCGCCGGTGAGCTCGCGCAGCTCGCGCTTCAAAGCGAGCGGTCCGCTGCCGGTTTTCTTGCCGCCGCTTACCGCGTGGCCTTGGTAGCTCACACCGTCCGGCAGTAGGAAAAACGCTTCCGGATATTCCACCGCGAGCTTTTGCGCCGCAGATCGATCAGTAGCGAGATAACAGCGCGCCAAGCGAGGAAGCAGGTGTGCGGGAGCGCTGCTGAAACCATTCGTGAAGCGAAGATGGTCGCTCAAACGGCCGGCGACACCTTCATTGGTCGCGAGTTCGGCGCCTGCAGCCCAGCGATCGTCCGGCTCCGGATGAACTAGGAACGTGGCGCGCCCGTCCAGGTCCGTGCGCATAATATCGATGCCCCGCTCGGCCTCGTTCCAGTTCTGGACCACGACATATTCCAGCTCTTCGTGGAGAAAATCTTCCGTCGCTTTTTCGAAGGCCGGTTCAACTTCGATGAAGTCCGCCAGCACACCCGCCGGGCGGAAATCCTCGGCTTCGCCGTGCTCGATGGCGGTAAAGAGGCGCTTCACGCTTTCCGTTGTATAAGCGCGATGCGAAAGGATTTCTTCCAGCGAATCCTTGCGCGCTTTCATGCGGGAGGCTTCGGTGCGCAGATGATCGAGATTCTGCCGAGCCTCGGCCGCATGAGTCTTGCGAACCCCGAGTTCCTCTTCCACAGCGCGCTTGCGGTCTGCTGTGGATTCCAGTTCCATCTGCCGCGCGGCCATCTGACGGGACAGATCCGCCTTTACGGATTCCAACTGCTGAAGGTCTTGAGTCGCGGTCTGTTCTTCGCGCTGGCAGCGCGCCGAGTCGCGTTCGATAGCGGAGAGATATTCGGCAATCTGGGCGAGCTGGTTCTTCAGCGCAGAGGCTTCGCCCAAGAGGCGTAGCACGGATTGCCGGCCGGTCTCGAGCGTTCGAGCGCGATTCTGCAAATCCTGCTGGATTCGTTCCCGCTCGGCCGACTTCGCTGCAAGCCGTTCACGCGCGGATTCGGTTTGCGATTCGAGCGACGCAAGCGACTCGAGGTGAGCCTCGAGCTCCTGTTGGAACTGCGCCTGCCTTTTCTCCAATTCCTGCGCTTCCGATTCGCCTGTTGTGAGCCGATCTTCGATCGCGCCTATCTGTTGGGCTTGAGAATCCAGCTTGCCGCGCGTGCGCTCCTGCTCGAGCTGCAAATCGGCGAGTTGCTGCCGCGCCAAGGTCAGTGCGGCGTCGTTGCGATAGCAGGTTTCCTGAAGCTCAACATGTTCTTTCTCCCGCTCGGCTACCTGATTGGAAAGATTCTGGAATTCCGTGTTAGCGAGATTTAAATCGAGCGCGGTTTTGGCAGCTTCGCGCTCCAGCATCCGATAGCGGCCGGTGAGCGATTTGCGCAGTTGCGCCATCATCTCGCCCTTGAGTTCTTCGTAGCGCCGCGCCTTGGATGCCTGGCGCTTGAGCGAGTTTACTTGGCGGCCCACTTCTTCGAGAATGTCGAATACGCGCGCCAGATTTTGCTTGGCGCCCTCCAGCTTCGCTTCCGCCAGGCGCTTCTTGGTCTTGAATTTGCTGACGCCAGCTGCCTCTTCGATGATGGCGCGCCGATCCTGCGGCCGGTTGCTCAGAATCTGGCCGATGCGTCCCTGTTCGATGATCGCGTAGCTTTCCGGACCTAATCCGGTACCTATGAATAGGTCCTGGATGTCGCGCAAACGGGCGGACTTACCGTCAATCAGGTATTCGCTTTCGCCGGAACGAAACAAACGGCGCGTGATGGTGACTTCGCTCGGTTTGTGATCTGCATTACCATTGCCGTTGCCATGACCGTTATGTTGTGCGAGCTGGTGACCGTGCTCGCCGGTTGGATCCGTCAGCGTCATGGTGACGGCCGCCATGCTCAGCGGTTTTCGATCGCGCGTGCCGGCGAAGATGACATCTTCCATCCGGGAACCGCGCAGGCTCTTGGCCGACTGCTCGCCCAGGACCCAACTGATGGCATCGCTTAGATTCGATTTTCCACAGCCGTTGGGGCCAACGATGGCTGCGATGCCCGAACCGGGGAACTTCATCTCGGTTCTATCAAAGAAGGACTTGAAGCCCTGGATCTCAACTCGCTTCAGTTTCAGCAAAGTACAGCCCCTTCCTAAGTTATCATCTCTCTCGGGGGGACCATACTATGTTACCCGCGAGTCGGGAGAAAGTAAAGCGGGTGGACAGCTATATTTAGTGGCATGGCCTGAGTAGGTACCACGGCTGGGGTTGCTCAGGGATAAAAACCAGCTACCGGAAAAGCTACCGAGCGAGCTTGGCAAAGCCGCGTCGTTGGCCGCATCCTGGATCGCGCGACGCAAACAAAAGATTGTTAGAATGTTCGTATGGTAACGAAAGGGATAGTTGTAATGTGTGTCTGCGGGGCGGTTCTTAATGCGGAACACGAGTTCATCACTCCTCCTCACTACCACGGCGAAGTTCAGCCTAGCGAAGCCATTCACGGCGTTCAAGTGGAGAGGATGTCTACCGGCGGAACATTCGAGGTAACGATCTTCAGACCTGTGCTGCCTACTTCGCCCGGCCCGGCGAAACCCTAACCCGCACTACTCCGTCGTGCCATCAGATTCCGTTTCCATCTTTTTGTAGTTGAGATCGACATCCAAGAAGACCTGTTTTTCCATGAGCAACGAAAACCGATTACTCAATGCAAAGTAGTAAACGCCCTGCCTCAGACGTAACTCAAAGCTTCCGGTTGTTTCTCTGCCTTGGGTATTCCAGAAGACCTGTGCCTGATGGCCATTTATCCAATTGATGTAGTTCGGCTCGTCGGCAACAACGGCCATGATGTCGTTGCCAAATCCGCCTGAGGCAGTAAAATGGCCGGTCAACACTGGCGTTACCATCTCGTTGGTGATGACAATCCGGTAGAACGCGTAGCCATTAGGCTTCACCACGACCTGGCCAGTAGCAATTTTCTGATCGACTGGGACCCAGTGCATCTTGGGCTCGTTTTTCGCGGCGGCATGTGCCGCGCGGGCGTAGGAACTGGTGGAGACATTTGACCAAACTATCAGCGCTACGATCAGCGCGACGATGAGAGGGCCAAGAACCCATGGTCGGCTAGACTTTGCGCCGGTAGCTTTGGCCCGGACTTCCGCCCTGTACTGCTCTTCGGCGACGCGCTTCCGTTCTTCCTCCTCGATCCGTTGCTTATCTTCCGGTGTGAGTTCCATGACTACCTCCTCCCCCGTTACTTGCCCCTTCGCGTATAGGCTTTGACCTTGGTTCCGTTACTCTTTCGGTACTTGGAAACAGCGCGCCGTTTTGGATGCTTCTTCGTACTCCGACCGAGTGCGAAAGCCGCCAGCAATAATGGCAGTGGCATTTAATTACTCCTTTGGAGATAAATCGGAAGAATTGGTAAAACGCTGTAGCCCCCGGGCCGGATGAGCAATTCGGTCAGGCTTATGTCCAAGCGCCCCCACTGTCATTTAAAACGTAAGGTGAAACACCTGCGTCGGCGCGCATTTGCCTCTACCCGCGTAATACCGGAGGCTCTTTCAGCCGATTAGCGCGAGAGAAGTCAATTCGCGGAGGCGAAATGAGGGCTGGGAAATGAAGACACTCTGGATCACGATGACGCTGGCGTTCATTGGAGGCGCGACGGCTCAGGACATTCCGCCACTGGCTCCGCTGCGTGGCGACGCGGCTACCCTGAAGGACACCATGAAATTCATCCAGGGCAAGCTTGGGGGTACGGTGAATTACATGGCTTACGCACATGACAACGTCGCAGGAACCGATTCGGCACCTGTCAAGCGTAGGTACCAGCTGGGTAATGTGTCTGCAGACCCAGGTCGTTGTTACATCAGCTTCCACGGACGGTTTGACGATGACTGGGGAAGCGTTGTCAGCGACGTTAATTACGGCGGAAAGTACGCCTACATCCCCGACAGGGACGGCGAACTCTTTCTCAAGCAGATTCGAGAGGTCACGCTCACGCAGCTAGAGCAGGTGATGCAGCTAGCAGAAGCCAAGATCGGACACCCTGAGATAAGCGTCAAGGTCGATCCTCCCATCTTCCTCGTGGTAGTTAGGAGCGAGCCGAATCGCTCAATGATGTTCAATTTCTATGATGACACGCTGGCTGATCGAGTCTCCAAGGCGCTGCAGCACGCCGTGGATTTGTGCGGCGGCGGCAACCTGGACCCGTTCTGACTGGATCACCACTGCGTCGGAAACGAAGGACAAGGCGTCTTGACCAGAACATAAATGCAGTGCGATCATATTTGATTGAATCTTACCACGCCCCATTTCAGTTAAAACGACACTTTTTAGATCAGCGGTTAGGATTAGTGGCGCGGGNNCGGCGGTCCACCGCGAATGCCGTGGCCGCCCGCCGAGACAACTACGAACTGCTTGCCGTTCGGGCCCTGGAATGTCATGGGAGTTGAACGAGCGCTGGTGGGGAGTTCACCTTTCCATAATTCCTTGCCGTTGGTGATGTCGAACGCGCGGATTGCTGGGTCGAGTGTACCGGCCATGAAGACCAAACCACCTGCGGTGACGATAGGTCCGCCGAGCGCGATAGATCCGAATTCGGGAGGGCCGCCGGGTGCATCCCCGATGGGTGGGAACTGGCCGAGCGGTACGGTCCATTTGATTTCGGCGGTGTCGGCGTCGACGGCATTCAGCATGCCCCACGGTGGAGGATTGCAAAACGAACCCATTGGACTGCGTAGAGTGCGGCGCTTCATGCCATACGGAGTGCCGCTCATGGGTGCGAATTCCCAATCGCCGTTGAAATTACGCCCGGCCTGCACCTGATTCCCGAAATCCGCACGCGGGATCAGGAAGACCTCGGTGGCCATGTTGTTGGCCGGGATGATCAAGAGGTGGTGAGAAGGATCGAAGGCCGCACCGCCCCACGCCATGCCTCCGATATTGCCGGGCAGCAGGAGCGTTCCATGCAAACTGGGTGGGGTGAAAACACCTTCCGAGCGCAGCTTGCTGACTTCTTCGCGGCACCACTTTTTGTCTTCGTCAGTTGCGCCCCACACATTGTCGGCTGTCAGTTTCGCTTGTGGAGAGAGAGCGCGCGGCGCAATGGGGAACGGTTGCGTGGGGGAAGAAATTTCGCCAGGCGTGTCCGTTGTGGGAACAGGCCGCTCCTCGACGCCGAAGATTGGTTCACCAGTCTCGCGATTCAGGATGAAAAAATGCGCGGTCTTGGAGCCGACACCGACGGCGGGAATCGTTTTACCGTTTCGATGAACATCGAACAAAATGGGAGGCGATGCGACGTCGTAATCCCACAAGTCGTGATGCACGGTCTGGAAATGCCACACGCGCTCGCCCGTGTCGGCGCGCAGAGCCACCATGGAGTTTGCGAAAAGATTGTTACCCAGGCGCTCGCCACCGTAGAAGTCCGGGCTGGCGCTGCCGGTTGGAACAAAGACCAGATTTCGCGCGGGATCGGCGGCGATTACGGACCAGGCATTCCCGGCTCCGGTGCGTTGAGCGCTGCCATCTTTCCAGGTATCCGCGCCAGTGGCTTTCGGATCTTGCGGAATTGGGTCGAAGGTCCATTTGAGCTTGCCGCTGACGACATCAAAGCCACGGACTTCGCCGCTGGCCTGATTGACAGAGCCGTTGTCGGCGATTCCAGATCCGAGAATGATGGTGTTACCTACGATAGCGGGCGGAGATGTCTCCTCGTAATCGGCGAAACCGCGTGGGGCGATGCGGAGGCCGTTGCGCAAATTGACGATGCCGTTGTCGCCAAAATCGGCGCAGGGCTGGCCGGTGGCGGCATCCAGCGCGATCAGCCGGGCATCGATGGTGGCGATGAATATGCGCCGCTGCCCGTTGGGAGACTGCCATTGGGAGACGCCTCGGTTGGCGTAATCTCCGTATCCTTTGTCGCGTGGAACTTTGGAATCGTACGCCCAAATCTGATGGCCGGTCAGGGGATCGAGCGCGATGACGCGGCCGAGCGGCGTGCCCATGTAGATCCGGCCGTCGACGTAGAGCGGCGTTGCTTCGAACGCGGTTGGCCTTCCGTATTTAGGCTCGTACGCATCGCCGGTGCGGAAGGTCCAGGCAATTTGGAGGGAGTGGACGTTCTGGCGATTGATGGCTGTGAGCGGCGAAAAACGCTGGCCGCCGGGATCGTGACCATAAACCGGCCATTCGCCGTTCGATTTGTTTTCCGATCCCACGGACACGACCGCGAGTGAGATGACGGCGGCGAGGCTGGCGGTGATGCGTTTCGGGATGCTCATGTCTTCTTATAGTAGCCGCTGGTCTTAGCGGAATGAACCTGGCCAATTCAAAGAGATTCGATCAGCTTGCGAAATTTTTCGTTTTGCATGAAGCGTTGGAAGGAGTCGTCCTTACTTGGGTCCGGCATTTGCTCGCCAGGGATGATGTTTTGTTTGTACTCGAACGCAGTCTTGAGATATTTGACGGTATTGTCGAGATCATTTCTTTCCGCGTACGTGCACGCCATGTTGTAGTAGAAGATCGGATAAGTTGGGTCCTTCGAGATTCCGTACTGGAAAACGTCTTCGGCGGATTTCAGATCGCCAGTAATCCCATAAGCCATGCCCAAATTGTCAATCAGCGTCCGCCAGAGCTTGGATTCCAGCTTGCGGTCGTTCTTCTCGAGGTCGAGCGCCTTTTGGTAGGGGCCGATGGCTTTGTCAAACTGGTTGTTGAGGAAATATTTGCTTCCCTCCATCAGATAGGATGTGCTGGTGGCTTGGGAAACGCCTCCCGCAGTCTGATCCGTAAGGTGAACCGCCTGGAGAATGGAAGTGAATAGCGGCTGGTCCTTTGGTGTGTATTGCACTTTAGAAAGATGAATGTCGGCATAAACATCTTCTTTGGCTAGACAGCCAAAGACGTTTTTTTGGTGAAGCGGAATGCCTTCCGGTTCCTCAAAGGTAAATTCGGATATAGCCATCTCGCCGATCTGCGAGTCTTTGATGTCGACGGGGTTGAGCTTCGCGTTCCCTTTGTTCCGTTCGCGGAACACCTTCCGGCAGTTGTCCAGCGTGGCGAATCCATGGTTTCCATCGTGATGGACAGCGTTATACCGGTGCGCGTGTTCTCCGCGAGCAGGTATTTCTTGCCGTCGGGCTTAGTTTCGTCTAGTTGGACGGTGAAGCCTTGGACGTCCACCTGCACCGTCCACGGCTTGCCTGGCAAGGAAACGCGCAGCGGACTGGTCTCTTTTCCCTTTTGAGCCTGTAGCGCAAAGGCGTTCCCCAGGGTCAACAGGAGTAACGCAGCTCCAGCGAATCTCACGAGTCCTTCCTTTGGGAAGCCATCCTTAGCACGCCAGTTCCCACATGGTTGTGGCTCACACCTGTTGTTAAGAATAGCTGGCGGGGGCAGTGCAAGCGTTGATGGCAATGCTATCATTGATGTATGGGAAGCGTTACAATACGGCGTCTGGATGACTCGCTGAAGGCTCGGCTGCGCGTTCGGGCCGCCCATCACGGAAGATCCATGGAGGAGGAGGTACGGCAGATCCTGAAGGCGGAGCTGCGAGAGGAGCCGAAGCGTACGGAAAACCTCGCCGAATCCATCCGGCGTAAGATGGACCCACTCGGTGGCGTGGATCTGGTGCTTCCCCGGCGCGAGCCGGTTCGAAAGCCCCCAGACTTCACATAATGATTGTCCTGGATACGAATGCGCTCTCGGAAGCATTGAAACAGTCGCCCTCCGAAATTGTTCTCGATTGGCTAGCTGCTCAGGACCCCCCGAGAGGTTTCATCACTGCGATCACGCAGGCGGAATTGCTTTACAGAGTGGAATCACTGCCCGCCGGCAAGCGCATGGCGAACCTGGCATCCCCGTAGGACAAGCCTCGGGCTTGTCCAGTGAGCAAGCCGGAGGCTTGCCCTACTTCCCGAAGGCTGCGGAGTTCGAGTGATCAATCCTTGGGTGAAATGATAGCCGGTATTAGCGGCTGACGAAACGGTTGCCGGCGATGACGAAACGCAGTGGCCAATCGGCGCAGTGTGTGATTCCGATTCTCGGCGTTGTCAGCACTTCGATCGCAGGCTCGTTCGGAGGGCGGCGGACTTGGAGCGCGCTGGCTGTCAGATCGGCTCCATTCAGTTTTCTTGTGATGCCCATCGCCAGCGTCAGTTTACCGGGACCATTCGCGAGATCCTCCGGGCGTTTCGCGGATGGACGGCGGCGGCGCATGGTCGATAATCCTGCGAACGGCTCCAGCGCGCGAATCAAGACACAACCGGCCTGGCCTGCCGGCTCGCAGACAAAATTCAGGCATTCGTACATGCCGTAAATNNGAGTAGAAATCGCGATCGAGTACGGCGGAGTCTTCCAAGAACTTGTGTTAACACATCGTCTGGTGGTTCGTCTTCGGACCGAAGGGAAAAGTCGGGCTGTTTTCAACTTCGCTAGAATAACAACGTATGGTGGTAGAGATTGAAGGGGTGACTCTTCATCTGGCGCATCCCGATGAGTTGACGGTCACTTGGGTGGGCCAGGAAGAAGTAATGCGGCAGTTGCTGGCTTCCTGGCTGGTGGTGGATCCCCAGGATGTCCCGATGAATCCGCGCCTGCTGGGTAAACCCGGCGTGGGCAAGACTACGCTGGCCTATGCAGCAGCCAAGCGCTTGCAGCGTGAAGTCTACATCATGCAGGCCACCGTGGATACGCGGCCGGAGGATCTGCTGGTGACGCCGGTGATCGAAGGCCAGTCGAAACTGCGATATGTGGCATCGCCGCTGCTGACTGCAATGATCCGCGGCGGCGTCGCGATTCTGGACGAAGGAAATCGCATGAGCGAGAAAAGCTGGGCGAGTCTCGCGCCCCTGCTGGATAATCGCCGCTACGCCGAATCCATCGTGGCCGGAATTAAAATCAAGGCGCATCCGCTGTTCAGGCTGGTGGCCACTATGAACGACGATGCTTCCACGTTCGATCTGCCGGAGTACATCCACTCGCGGCTCCAACCTCAGATCACTATCGATTTTCCGGAACGTCACGAAGAGTACGCAATTCTGAAGGAAAATGTCCCGTTCGGCGACGAACACATCTTGAATTACGTCACCGAATTCCTGCAACAGGCCCACTCGGCGGATGAACGTTATACGGTCCGGGACGGCATCAACATCGCGCGTTTCGTGATGAAGCTCAAGGGCATGGAAAACAGCTTGGCCCTTGAGAACCAGAGCGAAGAGCGATTCCTGATGCGCACGGCAATCCTCGAAACTTTGGGGGACGAAGCGTTGCGGTATGTCCCGCGAACCTAGCATTTCCGAGGATTCGGCCAGCCTTCGGCGCGGCAACTTCACGTATTTTCCTGTTGTGCCCGGCCGCCTGGAGTTCAGTATCGGGTTGCGGCGGGCTATTCTCGAGCAGCGGCCGCGCTTAGTCGCGGTCGAGTTGCCGGGCTCGCTCGAAGACACCTACCTGCAGGCGCTGGCCCGATTGCCGGAAATGTCGGTGATTCTTTATCCCGATCCTCAGGATGAGGAGCGCGGTGTCTACGTTCCGGTAGAACCATGCGATCCGTTCACTGAAGCGGTCCGAACGGGGCTGGAAGTTGATGCCGAGGTGATTTTCATCGAGCCCGATTCAGGCGACCGGCCCCATCTTCCCGATGTCTATCCCGATCCTTATTCGATTAAGCATATTGGGATGGAGAAGTACATCGAAGCCTATCGGGTTTATCCGCAAGAACGCAATGATGAGATCGCCGCCCACGCCGCCGGCATGGCCTGGAAGCTGCAGGGCGCCGATCCGTTGGCGCAGGTCTTCGTGGTGGTGTCCTTGAATTTGTTGGACCCGCTGTTGGACGCCATGGAGGCGCCGCAAGAACCGCCCAGCCGCCGCAAGCCGCCCGAGATCCGCTTGCTCAATCCGCATCCGGATTGCCTGGCCGAGATCACCCTCGAATATCCCTATCTACAGCACCGCTACGAGAAGTTCCGGCTGGAGATGATGCCCGATGAACTGATCGACCGGCCCAAAGTACAATTCGATCTGCTGCGCGAGTCCGAAAAGGAATATGTCAAAAATACGGGCGATAAGATCGAGTACTGGCAGCGCCGGATGCTGGCGCGCTTCACGCGAAACCTCGCGTCCATCAGCGGCGACCTGGTAGCCGGAGTCTTCGATCTGGCCGTGGCGGCGCGCTCGGTGGTGGACGACAACTATGCCTACGAAGTCTGGCAGATGGCCAACCGCTATCCGTCCCAGAAACCTGTCAGCGAACTGCTGGAGACCGTGAATTTATCGGGTGACGAGATTTGGTTCAATACCCGCAAGATTCGGCTGCGCCGCAGGCTGCCCCGTCCCAAGCAGCGCATGCTGCCGCGGCACCTGACGGAGCGCAAGAAAGAGAAGTTCGAGGGCGAGTGGGCGCGGCAGACCGACGGGACCGCCATCTGCTCTTATCCGCCCGAGGATCTGTTGATCGAAGATTACGGCCGTTTTCTGAAGAAGAAAGCCAAGAGCGTGCTCTCGAGCGAGCGTAGCCGCACGGAGCCTTTCACTACCTCAATCCTGGACGGCATCGATCTGCGAGAGACCATCCGCAACTGGCACGAGAACAAGATCTACGTGAAGCAGCTCGATCGGATCGCTGGCGAAGTGGGCGCAACTGTCGTGATTTTCGACGAAGATCATGACGACCGCTATCCATATCTGACCACTTGGTTAGGCGAGCACCAGAACGAATCCGACATGGCGTTTTATTCTACGCCTCCGTTCGATCATCTGGTGGGACCCGGGATCGGGCGCGCCGAATACGGCGGATTTCTGATGACTCTTCCGCCGCGCCGCATGATCGATGTATGGTCGGACGCCGATTACGATTTCGCGCAGACCAAGCCGGAGCGATTATTGCTGGCGGGCCTGGATTATTCCACGCAGCGTTACGTCGTATATGTGGCGGCCAAGCCTCCACGGTCGGTATTCCGTTCCATCGCGGGACACTTAAACCGCCGGATTGTGTACATCCCGATCGGTGCACTGAATCCCGCGAAGATGAAAAAGATCCGCGTGGTGCACGTCCTGGATAGCTACGAGCGGCGCGACGGTGCGAAGGAATTTATCTGGTAGCGCCGTTCGAGGCGCGCAGTCAACAACTAGCTGGTCGTGGCTGCGGCAGTCATGCTACTTGCCACCTTGCTGAAAATCTTGCTAATGCTGGTTGCTACACCAGGCATAATCGCGCCGGCGGAAACAGCCACAAAACCGGCCATCAAGGCGTATTCAATCAGGTCCTGTCCATGATTGTCAGCCCAGATTCTTAGCTTCCATATCAAATCGATAGCTGTCTTCATCCGGCTCCTCCAGTTAGCAAAGCTTGCATCTTGATTATCTCCCTTGGACCCTGTAGGGCCAATCAGGCGAAAAGCCTAGAGAATGAGTGAATTCTCCCTAGCAGCCTAATGCCTAGGGTTAGGATGATTTACTCCTTCCGTACTATCGGCTCGTTGCTTGACTATCTTTAAAGTAAGAGGATGGGGCAGCCGTCGTACGCCGTATCGGTGAACTGGCCTGCTTTGAATAATTTGAGGGCCGGCGTCTGGGCCGGACGGGACGATTGCCCGTTGAAGCTCAGCGTCGGGCGAACCGTTCGGAACGTTGCCGCGCGCGTCAGGTCAGAAGCTGTGAGAAAATCGGCGAAGGCACCGACTCCCTGACGGTCGCGGTTCGGTACCGCGCTCTAAACATGGCATATTCTTTCCGAGTCGCGAGCGTAAGCGACCGGTGGTTTTGATTTTTTCACGGACTCGTCAGCAAGGGGACTCGGCCTACGTGGCGCGGCTCTTCGCCCGTATCTTCGCGGTCCAATCCACGATCAGCTTCACGGCCAGCAGGGCACCGGATGCAGCCAGGCTGACTTCCAGCGGCGGCTTATGTTCGGCCACCAGCGAGAAAGCCGTCAGACCCAGAGAAGCGAAGAAAACCATGTTGCTGACGATTGAAACGCCCCGGGATTTCTTGGGCGCCGGAACCGAGCTGACCCACTTGGGGACCTTGTCTCCGCAGCTAAAGCAAATCCGGTCTGTCTTTGTCAGAATTCCATTGCAGTTTAAGCAACGCGACGCCATGACCAATTAAAACGCGAAAGCCGTTTCGTGTCGATGGAGCACGTGTACTGTTACGAGCGATCCAGGTACTCTCTTCTCCCCGATACTGTGCCTCCAGAGCTATGATGGACTCGGAAAGCGATGACGGAACAATTCGGTCTAACACGGCGTGATATTTTACGGCAAGGGACAGGAGCAGCCCTCGGTATTTTCGCCGGGTACGCGCGCGCCGCCGGTACCACCAAGCCCGATTTGTTGGCACAGTTCGAGTACGGCGAAGTCCAGTTTGCGCCCGGTCCACTGGCGCGGCAACTGGACGAGAACCGCGAGCTCTTGCTTAGTTTGAGCGAAGACAGTCTGCTGCGTCCATATCGTCTCCGCGAGGGGCTGCCGGCTCCAGGCCAAGACCTGGGTGGCTGGTACGATACCGATGCTTTCGCGCCCGGCTTCACCTACGGCCAGTGGATGTCCGCGCTGGCCCGTTTCTATGCCGCCACTGGAGACCAGGCCTGCCGCGAAAAAGTTAGCCGCATGATTCGGGGCTACGCGGCCACCATCGATCCCGAGGGCAAATTCTACATCGAGAATCGCTTTCCCTCCTATATCTACGACAAACTGGTCTGCGGCCTTATCGACGCTCATACTTATGCGAAAGATCCGCTGGCGCTGGATGTGCTCAACCGCGCTACCGATGCCGTTTGGAAGCATCTTCCGCCCAAGGCCATGCCGCATTGGGAAGCGCCCGTGAACAATCGCGAAGATTTTACGCTGCACGCTTGGGACGAAAGCTACACGCTTCCCGAGAATCAATTTCTAGCCTATCAGCGCAGCGGGAACGCCCGCTACCTTGAATTGGCGAAGCGGTTACTCTTCAATCAGGAATTCTTCGACCCGCTTGCGAAGGGCGAGAACGTTCTGCCGGGAAAACACGCCTATAGTCACGTAAACTCGCTGAGTTCGGCGGCCCAGGCCTACCTGGTTCTCGGAGATCCGAAGTATCTGCGAACCATAAAGAACGGGTTCGACTTTGTGCACCAGCAGAGTTATGCCACCGGCGGCTGGGGACCGGATGAGCATTTTGTTGTTCCAGGCAGCGGGAAGTTGGGCGAAAGCCTGGAGACCACGCACTCCACTTTCGAGACTCCCTGCGGCGCGTATGCGCACTTCAAGCTCACCCGCTACTTGCTGAGGATCACACGCAACCCACGGTACGGCGACAGCATGGAGCGCGTTCTATACAACACCGTGTTGGGTGCTACGCCGCTTCAACCGGATGGATCGACGTTCTACTATTCGGATTACAATTTCCAGGGACAGAAGGTTGTTTTTGGCGACAAATGGCCGTGCTGCTCGGGTACGCTTCCTCAGATCGCGGCGGATTACAGGATCAGCGCTTATTTTCACGATGACCGCGGCGTATATGTGAATCTGTACACGCCGTCGACGGTGACCTGGACAAAGCCTGGTGCGCGCCTCGGGCTGCGGCAGATTACTGAGTATCCCTACGACAGCGTCGTTCGGTTGGATGTCGCCGCTTCCCGTCCGGAGACATTCTCCGTGTTCTTGCGGATTCCTGAATGGGCCGAAGGAGCAAGCCTCACCCTGAACGGAATGCGCGACTCGCGAAAGCTCGAGACGGGAACATTCGCCGAAATCTGCCGGGAATGGAAGGCGGCGGATCGCATCGAGTTGGAATTGCCGCTGCGGATGCGGTTGGAAGCGGTGGATGCGCAGCATCCCAACACAGTCGCGCTGGTCTCGGGGCCGCTCGTTCTCATGGCTCTCACGGAAGGCGCTGCGCCCCCATCGACGCGCGCCGCGCTACTGGCCGCCGAACCAGAATCTCCAGGCTCGAGAACTTGGCGAGCCGGCGATATGAAGCTGAGATCCTTCCCTGATATAAAGGACGAACAATACAGCACTTACTTGCGCGTCACCGCCAATTTGTAGCGCACGCAAAAGTGGGGCGGACCCCCTGGTCCGCGGCCGCCGCCC
>PMUN01000295.1 GCA_003166875.1 Bryobacterales bacterium
GACAGACGGTCTCTGAGTAGTTAGTGGCTACTAATACTTCGCGGGCGCCCATTTTGCGCAGACAGCGATCGATCCATTGCTTGGTTAACTTTTCTTGCACACCGTTCTGCGATAGGCGGGTGCGGAGGCTGGCGAAGTCTACGTGATCCATTTGTTGGTCCTGGTTGAAGCAAGAGAAAACCACCGTCTCTTCGCCCGTGATTGGGTCTTTGTGCTGCTGCAGGCATTGGGCGCAAATTTCCTTCATCATGCACTGCATCGGAGAGTTGATGCTCGCAATCGCCTTGTGGCCGTGCTTGAGATAGGGTGCCAGCACGGCGTGGCGCGCGCGTTGGACGGCGTGCATCATCGCGTCCGAGCCGATCACCATGAGGCGATCGACCTTGCTGAACGGAATTTCCGGTTCATCCAAATCGCCGCGGGCGTAGGCGGCCATGGCTTCTACGATATTGCCGACGAACGCTTTGTCCTGGACGCGATCCGGCGTGAATCCGGGCGCTTCGTCGCAACACCACACTACGATGTCGGCGGCTTTTTCGATTTCTTCGACTTTGTAGCGATCGATCAGCTTTTTGTATCCGGCGAAGTAAATGGTGCGGGAACCACTGGCGCGCAGTTGTTGGCCGATGGAGAACAGCACGGCATTGCCGAGGCCTCCGCCCACCAGCAGGACTGTTTCGCGCGATGGCGTTTCAGTGGGCGTACCGGTGGGCCCCATCAAGATCACCGGCTCGCCCGGTTTCAACAGAGCACACAGATCGGAAGATCCGCCGACTTCGAGCACGATGGTGGATAAGAGCCCTTTTTCGCGATCCACCGACGCGCCGGTGAGCGCGAGGCCCTCCATCGCGAGCGTTGTTCCGTTCACGCGCGCTGCCAGGGTTTCGTAGTTCTGCAGGCGGTAGAATTCGCCAGGTTGAAATGCCCGAGCCGCCATGGGAGCGCGGACCACCACTTCGACGATGGTCGGCGTCAGGCGAATCACGTCTTTCACCACGGCGCGTAGTTCGTCGTTCAGACGAGCGGTTAATTGGGACGGCGCTGGTTCGGCCGGAGTTCGGGTTGCGAGTAGCCGCGACACTACGGGATAGCCTTGCTTGGCGCTGGCCATGGCTTTTACAACATTGCCGGCGAAGGACGGATGCAGATCGCCGAAGAAACTGATGCCGCGGCCATCCGGACGAACGGATGTCAGCACTCGCACGGCTTTGGGCTTGGCGATACGCTCGGGTTGCACGGGCTGGCCGTTCTCGTCCACAGCCTGGAACCAGCGGCCGTCGAGCAAGATGTTGTCGGGATCCTCGCGGCCGAGCACCGTGTTGGGCTGCGTTCCCGCGGCGACCAGAATCGATTTCGCCGGCAGGCGCACCGGGTCCCCCGAATCCGTCATCTTGCCGGTGGCTGCATCAAATGATCGGCGTAACAGGTGCAATGCCGCCGCGTGTCCGTGCCGGTCCACTTCGACTTCCTGGGGCGACAGGCATTCGGAGAAGCGGATACCTTCCTCGAAAGCTTTCCAGACCTCTTCATGGTTCAGCGTGTAGCTGGGCGAATCGATCAGCCGGCGCCGATAGGCGACCGTTACTCCGCCCCAAGAATTCAGAAGTTCAATAAGATTGGGCGCGCGACCCTCACGTGCTGCAGCTTCCCGCTCAGCGCGAATCGCGCGGCCATGAGCGATGAACTCTTCGGCTGTTTCGGACTCCTCCTCGGTCCAGGTGGAGCGGATCTCGGCTTCGCCCTTTTCGTCGACGAGCGTTTCGTAGCGCTGGAGGAATTTCTCCACCTGCACGACGTAGTAGGCGAGCGACTCGGTGGCAGTATCGATGGCTGTTAGCCCTCCGCCAATCACCACGATGGGCATCCGGATTTGGAGGTTCGTTACCGAGTTGGCCTTGGCCGCGCCGGTCAACTGCAGCGCCATCAGAAAATCGGACGCCTGCCGCACGCCGCGCGACAAACCGTTCTTCATTGGGATTACGGTGGGGCGGCCGGCCCCCGCGCACAGCGCCACGTGATCGAAGCCCATTTCGAAAGCGCTATCGATGGTCATGGCGCCGCCGAAGCGCACGCCGCCGAACATATCGAACTCGCGTCGCCGCTCCAGTAGCAGGCGGATGATCTTCAGAAAATTTTTGTCCCAGCGGACTGTGATGCCGTATTCCGCGACACCGCCGAAGCCCGCCATGACGCGGTTGTCGAGCGATTCGTAGATCTCCTGGATGTCGCGGATGGGCCGGAACCGCGTACGCTCGCCGAACGCGTCGACGCCCGATAGATCTTCGGGCAGTGGTTCGATTTTCAAGCCGTCCACACCAATCACGGCGTGGCCATCGTTCATCAGGTAATGCGACAGGGTGAAGCCCGCCGGGCCGAGGCCTACCACCAGAACTTTGTAACCGCTGGGGGGAAGCGGAACGGGGCGCTCGAAATTCAGCGGATTCCAGCGCGTGAGCAGGCTGTAAATCTCGAAGCCCCAGGGAAGCTCCAAAACATCTTTCAGCGTGCGTGTTTCGATCTGCGGGATGTCCACCGGATCCTGCTTTTGATAAATGCAAGCCTTCATGCAGTCGTTGCAGATTCGGTGGCCGGTGGCGGCCGCCATGGGGTTGTCGATGGTAACAACGGCAATCGCACCGACGCTGTTCCCGTTTTGCTTTACGACGTTGAGCTCGGAAATTTTTTCGTCCAGCGGGCACCCGGCCAGCGTGACGTTGAAGGCGCTCTTTTTGAATTCGCCCGTTTTTTCCTTCAAGCCGGACGAGCAACTGTCCTTGGCCTGATTGTGGCACTTGATGCAGTAATGCGCCTGGTCAAGGGCGCCGGCGAGGCCCATGCCCGCATCGGTCAGCTTGAATCCCTGGCGATCCCGCCAGCGATCCGCGGGCAGCCGGAGCGTGGGAAGGGCGTTGAGTTGGATGGCTTCCACCGGGATCAAATGATGCTGATCGAGTTTGTGCGCCACCTTGAAGAGAACGTCACTGTGATGCTTTCGAATTCCCGCGGGCGAGAGTACGACCCAGGCGGCGTAGCGTGCAGCGGTCTGGATGCGAGGCGCGTGCTCGGTTTCATTCTCGAGCCAGTGCGAGACATGCTGGAAGAATGCCTGCTGGGTGAGTGGCTCGCCGAACAGCGATTCCAGCTCCGAGGCTAATGCCGGGCCGTCGATGGCGATGGCTTGTTCCTTGGTGACGCCGGAGATGGCTCGCTTCTGGATAAATTTGCGTTTGAAGGTGAACAACGGGGCGAGCGCATTGTGGCGCGCTCCAAGCGCTTGGATCTCGCTCTGGATACCGAAAAGCTCGCCCAGGAAATCTTCGACGTGAGCGGCCAGTTCGATAATCAGCTCGGAACGGTCCTTGGCGGCGATTGCTTCAGGATGGGAGCGGGCATTGGCGAGACGCGCGTTCAGGCTCGGGTCAGCGGCGGTTAAGTGGTGTAGAAAAATGCCATCCAGACGTACCAATCCTTCGCGGTTGTAGAGATCCTCAAATAGGACTCCGAACCCTAGCTCAATTTGACTGGAGACGGCGGACATTCAGTGTTTAAAAGATTCCAAAGGATGAAGGCCTCCGGGCCTCGAACCTTCAGCGCGCCCGGCGGAACGGATGTTATGCATCTATTCTAGCAGCCCGGTGTAATTTACTGGCGACTGGCCTGCTATGAAACGCTCGGATCCAAGGAGGGAAGCCCTTCAGCCGTTGCCACCTCGATCAACCGCTGATCCGAGGAAACAAACGTGGGATCATCTCGCCCAGAGCCTGCTCGAAGGGTCAAGCAGCCGGCTAGTTGAACTGCGTCGTACGCCCGTAGTGGGTGGTGATCCACCAGGTTAGCTGCAAGGTCGAGCACAGAATCGTTGATAACCTGCTTCACGAACTTCGTTTCCATGTGCTCGCCAAACCGGTCTAGTAAGCGGCGAGCCATCAATGGATCAATGTCCCCCTCGCGCTCCCGCCGGCGAATCGCGGAATGGAACTCGACTCTTGATAGGGTCAATACCGCAAAGCGATGGTTGTTCGTCCGGGAAACCAGCTTGAGCATCCGATCAGTTCCGGGCTCCCGGACGTACAGTTTTACAAGCGCACTGGTTTCCAGATAATAAAGCGCCAACGGCTAACGCCTCTCGCGCAGCACCGTGGCGGACAACTTCTCGCCGCGGATATCGACGGGATCGAACTCAGAGGCCGGCACGGTACCGCTTCCGAGCATGCTCTGTACCTCCGGAAGAAGCCGGTTTAGCCGAATCGCGGTGACGGGAAACTGTGGAGACTTCGGGTTTTGGACCTTGCTGGTCAAGATCAAGCGCCGGTCGATAGCCTGGCGGAGCACGGATTGCCTGGCGGAATCCGAAACCGCCCATTCGAATTTTTCAGTTGGCAGGAAAACATCGCGAAACCATTTCAGCGCGACGAAGTCATAGCCGGGCGTCGATTCAGCACGATCAAGAGAGCGGACTGCGCCAGCCACTGGATCCAATGACGGCTTGGCTTCCTGCACGGCCGCCAGCGACGGTTTGGTGTCCCGCTCGAAATGAATCCGAATTTCACCGGACTCAGGAGTCCAGCTGTCAGCGGAGGCGGTCTTCCTTTTCTTGCGACCGTCTTTTCCGATGAGCTGAACATGGACGCGATAACCTGGGGGAATAAGGCATCCTCTTACAGCTTCGAGCGATTTGAAATCTGGGGACCGTAGCTTGGAAAGATCCTCTTCTAGACGAGACTCAACGTCTTCGATTGTATTTTTCATCCAGCAGCTCGCCCTATTTATATTATACTTATAAGAGGCGCGCTGTCAAGAGAATTTACAAACCCCGCGGCTCTGGGCCGCCCGTGGTGTTACTTGAACTGCATGCCACGCACCAGGCCATCTGCTTTCACGCCTGGGGCCGAGGATATTGCATAATCCACTGAAACCTTGGTGGACTTTTGCGGGCCGCAGGTGAATTCCGCGGGAGCGTTGCGCATCTGAACGTGGCCGGGGTCGGGGATGGCGAGCGTCACGGGGCCTTCCGAGGTGTCGACTACGAATCGAGTGACGGCGCCGCTGCATTCGATCTCACGTAAGGCGCCGTCCACGTGACGGATTTTATCGCCCGGCTCGATAAATGGATTCCAATCGGCTGTGGCATGGGGTACGCGGGTGGTAGAGAGTTCGGCTCGGCCATTCTTGCCGACCGTGAACTGGACGTCGAGATCGGTCACGGCGAAATATTCAAGCTGAGTGGCTCGGGCACGCTCGACTGCGGTGGTGGCGTGTTCCATGGCTTTTTTTGAGGCGGCCCGTGCTTCATCGCGCCGGTCCAGTTGGAGGAGCGCATCAGCCATTGCGGTCCAATAGTTGAAAGCACGCGACGGCGCAACGGTTCGCATGGCGCGAAGATGGGCTATCGCGGCGTCATAGTGGCCTGCGTTTTTTTCCATTAGCGCGAGTTGGTAGCGGGCATCGTCAAAGTCGGATTTCAACTGGACGGCCCGCTCCAATGCGGGGCGGAGTTCCGCTTCCGGCACGCCGGCACGGTCGCCGAGCGCGGCGAATTGATAGCAGAGCGTTGCGTCCTGAATGCCCAGGGCAATGGCAAGCTTCCATTGCTCGCGGGCGCGATCGTTGTCGCCTTGCCGGAGAGCGATGTTGCCCAGCGCGGCGTGCACTGCGGCATCCTGAGGCGTCTCTCGCGCTAAGTCGCTATAGCGTGTTCTGGCGCGATCCAGGTCGCCTGCGGCCAGAAGAATTTCCGCCATGAGGGCGCGTGCCTGTAGAGGCGTCACCGCGATGGATGTTTCGATTGCAACGTTTTGCGCCAGGATGTGGCCTGCTTGAATTCCTTGAAGCCCAACCGGCTGGTGTTTGATTGCTGTCCACGCGTGGAGATCGCCGGTGACGAGGCTCAGAGATTTTCCGTAGATGGCTGGAAGCGCCTGAGAGCTTGGCGTTCCTGATGAAAGCGCGGTGATCAATTCAGGGAACTTGAGCGCATATTGCGGAGACAGAACCAACATGTCCACCAGCGCCCAGCTTTGGGAGTAGAATACGGCAGCCGTCTCGCGATTGGCGCGGAGTGGTGAATCCGGCGGCAATGCGATCAGATCCGCCAGCGGCATCCAGGCGTGGTGTTCGAGAAATTGAGAGCGCGCCGGCAAGTCACCACCCAGCGTGCAGTCGCGCTCGCTAATACGCACGGTGGAAAAAAATTCGCCCAATCCTTCGGCGAACCAAGGCGGAAACTGAAGACCAGCGGCGTGCAGAATGGAGTGGGCGTATTCGTGGGCCGCGGTTGGAAACTGGCGGGCGTCAAGGGCCGCCATCACGATGTAATCCTGGTTTTCCGTTCCGATAAAATGTGCGTCGGAGGCAAGTCCAAGCCGATAGGGTTGGTACTCAGGCGCGGAACGGAAGTTGATTATGCGAACCGGACGCAAGTTTTCCGGGGCCAGGCCGGTTTTCTGAAGATAGAAAGCGCGCAGTTGTTCGAACCAGAGCAGAGCCGATCGGGCGGCCGCGTCACCCCCTTGCGAATACAGCTCGAAATGCTCGCTCTGTGTCAGATGCCAGGTGGGACCGGGCTGCGCATACGCGGAGATGGATAGAAGGAGCAGCGCCGCGACGCAATGAGACCCCACGGACAACCTCTAGAAACACGATAACACCAACGAGAAACCAGAAACCAGAAACGAGAAACGAGAAACGAGAAACGGAGATTATTGGGCCATTTCCTGGCACAGGCCGGGAATGCTGCGCTCGAACAGCGGGCTTGGTTTCATGCCCAGCTCGTCGAGATTCATTCGCTTCAGGGCATCGGTGGCGCCGCCCGCGCAGGCTGATTTGGCGTGAGCACGCAAGGCCGCGAGGGTCTGCCGCCACTTCACCAGGTCCGCCTTCTTGGCCACCGGACCGTGACCCGGAATGACCGTGTCGAAGTCGAAATCGAGGACGCGTTCGAGCGTCTTATCCCATTCGACGATGCTGCCGCCCGCGGAGTAATCGATGAACGGCGCGCCGCCATTCACGAACAGGTCGCCCGTGTGCAGCACGCGTTCGGACGGGAAATAAACCACCGCGTCGCCATTGGTGTGGCCGCGGCCGACATGCTTCGCGAGCACTTCCTTGCCTCCCAGAAAAACCTGGGTCTCATCGGAGAAGGTGATGCGCGGGAGCCCGGGCATCTTTCCGGCCACCATGTTGGCGCGTGCGTTCTTGTGGATGATGATCTCAGCCGACGCGGCCAGCATAGGTTCGTTGCCGCCAGTATGGTCGGGATGCTGGTGGGTGTTGAGGATATAGCGGATGGGCTTGTCGCTGATGGTTTTCACTTTCGCCAGGATTTCGGGCGCGTCGGCTGCGAACTTATCATCCACCAGCAGGACGCCCTCAGGGGTTGGCATAGCTGCGACATTTCCACCGTTGCCGATGATGACGTACAGATTGTCGGTGACCTTTTCCATGGTCAGCGGCGGCCGCTGGGCTTGCGACCATACCAGCCATAACCCGGCCAGACCCAGTCCGATGCCACTGAGACGAATCACGAGCGCTTTTTGAATAGACATTGCGAAGAGTATATCTCAGGGACTGGCGCGCCGGGAACGTTCGGCCGGATACTCGACTTTTTCCAGAAACAAGCCTGAGGCGGGAGCGGTCCAGGCTGCGACATCGAAGCGCGGATCGGCATGTCCTTCGAGCAGGCCGGCGAACTCGTCCAGAGTGATTTCGCCTTTGCCGACCTTCACCAACACGCCCACGATTCGCCGGACCATTCTCCACAGAAAATGCGATCCAGTGATGCGGAACAGGATGAGGTGCCCGTCCTCCTCAATGGCGGCGTCATCCACGACGACGATGGTGGATTCATCGGGCCGCGATGGATCCGGCGCACGGAAGCAAACGAAATTGTGGCGGCCAGCCAGCATGCGCGCGGCGCGGCTCATCAGCGGAATGTCCAGAGGCTCTCTCACCCACCAGACGTATTTTTTGAAGAACGCGGTGCGGCGCGTCGAGATTTGATAAAGGTAGGTGCGTGCGACTGCGTCGTGGCGGGCGTGGAACTTATCGCTCTCTTCTTCGACATCCAGGATGCAAACGTCGGAGGGCAGACGCTCATTGAGCGCGCGCAGGATCTCGTGGGGCGGAGGGAACGAGCGCTTTAGATGCGTCCGGACATGCGCTACCTGGGCAATGGCATGCACGCCCGAGTCAGTACGGCCGGAGCCTTGGATCTCGAGCTTGGCTCCCAGGAAATCCTCAGCCGCCTTGCGGAGCTGGCCTTGCACGGTCCGCGCGTTGTTCTGCTCCTGCCAACCGCTGTATTTCGTGCCGTCATATTCGAGCGTGACTTTCCAGGTTTTCAATTTCTTAAGTGTACGCCCCGTGGTGGGGTGCTATGATGAGCGCTCGGAGGAAGGCAATGTTCAAAGAGTTCAAAGAATTCATTATGCGCGGAAACGTGCTGGATCTGGCGGTAGGCATAGTCATCGGCGCTGCGTTCGGCAAGATTGTCACATCGCTTGTCAGCGATATTGTGATGCCGCCCATCGGGGTGGTGCTGGGCAAGGTGGACTTCTCGAATCTCTTCGTCGATCTGTCGGGCGGGCAGCATTCAACAATCGCGGCGGCTAAAGCGGCGGGCGCGGCGACCATCAATTATGGGTTGTTCCTGAATACGGTAGTGGATTTTCTGATCGTGGCATTCGTCATCTTTTTGGTGGTTAAGCAGGCTAATCGGATGAAGCGCCAGCCGGCGCTGGCTGCGCCGACTACGAAGGAATGTCCGTTCTGCCGTACGTCGATTTCGATCCAGGCGACGCGGTGTCCGAATTGCACGTCGCAGTTGGGGTAGAGAATTGTCCCCTTGCTTACGCGCGGGGCTACAATGCTTGTTCGAGTATACGGGGGAGCCCCGCGCGTCAGCAAGGGGACAGCTTCGCCACGCGATGAAGCGCGTCGCCGGTGAGGCGGTAGCGCGTCCAGTCATCCAAGGGCACCGCGCCCAAACCGCGATAGAAATCGATGGACGGAGTGTTCCAGTCCAGAACTGACCACTCGAAGCGTCCGCCCCCGCGCTCAACCGCTAACCTAGCGACGTAGGCCAGCAGCGCTTTGCCGACTCCCAGACCGCGGTGGGTGGGCTCCACAAAAAGATCTTCGAGATAGATTCCGGAGCGGCCGACGAAAGTGGAGAAAGTGTGAAAATAGAGCGCGAATCCCACAGGTTCGTCTTCCAGGTACGCGAGCACAACCTCTGCGGCAGGGTGCGCCCCGAACAGTCCTTCGCGCAGCAGTTCTTCAGTGGCCACCACTTGATCCAACAACCTTTCATATTCCGCGAGTTTGCGAATGAAGCTGAAGACGAGCGGGACGTCCTGCTCGGTGGCCGGAATGATTTTGAGCATGCTGTTAGGATAACCTTGCTACACATGCGCAACTATTTGGATCTGACAGGCAGAATCGCACTAATTACCGGAGCGTCGTCGGGCATCGGAGCGGCGGCGGCCACGCTCATGGCCGAGATGGGGGCGCGGGTGGCGATTGGCTACCACGCGAATCAGAAGGGCGCCGAACAAGTACGCGACGCGATTGCTCACGCGGGCGGCAAGGCCATCATCGTTCGCGCCGACGTGCGCCGGTCCGATGAGGTGCGCTCGATGGTTGAGACTGTTACGGGGCAATTGGGAGCGATCGACATCCTGATCAACAATGCCGGCTCGCTGATCCAGCGCATGAAGATTCAGGAGTTGACCGAAGAACGTTGGGACGAAATCATGGATCTGAATCTGAAGAGCGCGATGCTCTGCTCACAGGCGGTGGCGGCATCCATGCTGGAGCGCAAGCGCGGGGCGATTGTCAACGTCGTATCGATTGCTGGTCGAAATGGCGGCGGGCCGGGCGCGGGCGCCTATGCGACGGCGAAAGGTGGTCTGACAACGTTCACTAAATCGCTGGCCAAGGAACTGGCGCCGCATGGAGTGCGTGTGAATGCTGTCTCGCCTGGGGTGATCGACACGCCATTCCATGAAGCTTTTTCGACGCCCGAAATGCTGCGCAACTTTGTGGCTACCATCCCGTTGGGACGATTGGGAACGGCGATGGAGTGTGCGACGGTGATTGCGTTTCTGGCTTCCGATGCGGCTGGTTTCATGGTGGGGGAAACGGTGGAGGTGAATGGTGGGCAGTTGATGCTCTAGTCGCGCTTGATGAAGGAGAAAGGTTTGATCTTGACGCCTTCGGGCGTCGTCACGAAACGCAACTGCGCTTCTTGCTTGCCGGTGAGCTTCATCTCGAACTTTAGTGGGTCCTCATTGGGGTCGTCGGTCCACTCGAAAGTCAGACTGTCGTTTTCGATGTTCGGTTTCAGAATCGGAAACTCCTCGTCCTTGGCTTGCGCGGAGCTCAAATTTCCCTCCCCATCCACGCCGATATCGACTGCGCTCATTGAGCCCGTCAGCTTATCGCCGGACTGGATCTTCAGGATGCAGAAAACGGCGCCATTGAAGCGGGCCTCCCACGTTCCGGTAAATTTCTTCGCGGGCGTGTCCTGGCCGAGAAGTGCCACTACTGAGAACAGGATTGCGGCTAGTCTCATGCCCGCTATACAGGCACTTCGAGTGCCAGCCCCAAAAGGGAACTAAATCAGTGCGCGAGGTATGATGTACCGTGAGCAGCCGGCACAGTGGTGAAATTCTCTCCTACGCCATGCTGTCGAGCATGTACTCCAAACGGTCGGCACGTTTCTCCACGTCGGACCATAAGGAAAGAAACTTCGTGTCGATATTCGACTGGGATGTGACGTCCGGTAGACGCTGATAGAGGGTTTCGAGTACGGATTGGTCCCGCTGCAAACGCATCAGCTCCGCCATTACTAATACATCCATTCCATTCGGTGTCATCTGCATCTTTTGCATGTTTGTTCTCCTCGTTAGTGCCGGATGGCACGCGATGATCTCAAGCAACTTGCGTACCATTGTTCGAGCGGTAGGTTCTGGGACGGCTAAGTTATTGGATGTTCATGCCGAGCGAGCACGTTCCCAATCGCGGTAACCTGACATGGTTCGCGATCCAAAGCAAAGATTACAGTTTTCTAAGTAACGCGAGGGAGTAGCCGTGACATTATGAAAACGCGACACAAATTGATCTGGGTGTTGCTCGGGGCGGCTGCAGTTCAAGCCCAAACAATTGAATATGACGTAGTGATCCGCAATGGGCGCGTGCTGGACGGTAACGGTAATCCGTGGATTCGTGCTGATGTCGCGATTAAGGATGGACGCTTCGCGCGCATCGGCAAGGTGGAGGGCCAAGGACGCCGCGAAATTGATGCTGCGGGCAAGTATGTCTCTCCGGGTTGGATCGACATGCTGGATCAATCCGGCGAGGCATTGCTTCAAAGTGGACTTGCCGAAAGCAAATTGAGGATGGGGGTAACGACAGGGATCAGCGGCGAGGGCGGAACGGTGGTGGCGGCGGAGAAACTACCGGAGTATTTCGCGCAACTCGAGAAGAGCGGCATCAGCATGAATTTTGGGACCTACTACAACGAGGCGCAGGCGCGTGTGGAGGTGTTGCGCTACGTTGCTCGAGCGCCTACGGCCGAGGAATTAACTCGCATGCAGGGGCTGCTCGAAACCGCAATGAAGAACGGGGCGCTGGGCATGACCACGGCGCTTATTTACCCGCCTTCCAGCTACGCAACGACAGCGGAGCTGATCGAAATGGCCAAGGTTGCTGCGAGGTATGGCGGAATCTACGCCACTCACATGCGCGGCGAGGGGGCGGAGCTTCTGCAATCCATCCAGGAAGCCATCACAATTGGCGAAACTGGTGGACTCCCTGTCGAAATTTTCCATCTGAAGGCCGCGTATCAGCCGGGCTGGGGAAAGCTGATGGTGGAGGCAGGGCGACTCATCGAGCAAGCTCGGGCGCGCGGTATCGACATAGCGGCGGACATGTATCTCTACACCGCCGGCGGCACGGGACTGGAGGCCGTAATTCCATCGTGGGCGCATGAGGGCGGCGGGGAGGAGTTGGTGAAGCGGCTAGCGGATCCCGAAATTCGCGCGCGGTTAAAGAAGGAGATGCAAACGGGATCGCCGGGCTGGTGGAATGTAGTGGAAGCGTCGGGCGGCTGGGACCACATTGTATTGGCATCGTCATCGAACGAGGACGACGCCCGCCTGGTGGGCAAAAGCATCGCGGCGATTGCCATTGAAAAGGGTCGTGATCCGGCCGATACTGCTTTCGATCTGGTGGCGCGCAGCAAGACCCGCGTGAGCGCAATTTACTTCATGATGAGCGATGCCGACATCGAGACTGCCGTGAAGTTTCCGTGGGTGAGCCTTGGTAGCGATGCCGAAGCCGTCAACCCAAAGCCGGGAGCACCGCCTGAGTTGGAGCACCCGCGGACGTTTGGCAATTTTCCCCGGCTGATCGCGCGTTATGTTCGAGACCAGCACGTAATCACTCTCGAAGATGCGATTCGCAAGATGACGTCCTGGCCGGCCACGCGCTTGCGGCTTCCTAATCGTGGATCGATCAAAGAAGGCATGTGGGCCGATGCTGTGATTTTCGATCTGGCACGCATCCAGGATCGCGCCACTTTTCAGGAACCCGCGCTGCCGCCGGAAGGTATAGATTATGTGCTGGTGAACGGCCAGGTGGTAATCGACCAAGGCAAGCACACCGGGGCGAAGCCGGGACAGATACTGTACGGCCCGGGCTGGCGGCCACCGCATGTTGAGAAATGATAAGCAGCCGATTCTACGCAGCCCGCTTGTGGCGCACGCACTCATGCGTGCCGTGTTCGCACTCTTGCGAACACATTACGAAGGACCATGGTCATGGCGTTCACATGAGTGTGAACGCGGCACGCAAGGGTGCGTGTGCCACGAAAGGACAAACTGATGCGCTCGATACTCCGACTAACTATGTTCCTCATGTTGCCTCTGCTTTTGGCACGAGCGCAGACACCCTCACTAACGCCGGCCGACATCGAAAGCTTCCTGGACGGCGTGATGCCGCTTCAACTCGCACGGGAAGATATCGCGGGCGCGGTGATCGCCGTGGTGAAGGATGGCAAGATCCTGTTCGCGAAGGGATACGGTTACTCAGACGTCGCCAAGAGGACGCCGGTCTCGCCGGAAGCGACTCTTTTCCGCCCCGGGTCGATCTCCAAATTGTTCACCTGGACGGCTGTGATGCAGTTAGTGGACCAAGGAAAGCTGGATCTCGACTCCGATGTTAACCAGTACCTGGATTTCAAGATTCCGGATACATACCCAAAGCCGATCACGCTTCGAAATATCATGACGCATACGTCCGGGTTTGAGGAAACCGACAAGGAATTATTTCTGCCGGACGTCAAGGATTTGAAACCGCTGGATGATTATCTGAAGACACACCTGCCGCAGCGGATCTTTCCGCCTGGTGTAACGCCGGCTTACTCGAACTACGCAACCTGCGTGGCCGGCTACATCGTGCAACGCGTTTCCGGCCAACCTTACGACGATTACATCGAAAGCCACATCCTGAAGCCGCTGGGGATGGCGCACACCTCGTTCCGCCAGCCGCTGCCGGACGCGCTGAAGCCGCTGTTATCCAATGGTTATAACGTCGCATCGAAGCCGGCCAAGCCTTTCGAAGTAGTCCAGCCATGGCCGGCTGGAAGCTCGTCGGTGTCCGCCAATGACATGACGCACCTCATGATCGCGCATCTGCAGGATGGCCAGTTCGAGGGCGTGCAAATCCTTCGACCCGAAACGGCCCGGCTGATGCATTCGCGCCAGTTCGAAAATAATCCCCGATTGAACGGGATGGCGCTAGGATTTTACGAAGAGACGCGCAATGGCCACCGGATTATCGGCCATGGCGGAGACACGATTTGCTTCCACAGCGATCTGCACTTGATGCCGGACGCGGCCATGGGATTTTTCATTTCTTACAACAGCGCTGGGAAGGGCGAGATCAGCCCACGCTCGGCGGTGTGGAATCAATTCCTGGATCGCTATTTCCCCTACACTCCTCCCGCTGCAACAATGGTGCCGAACGCCGAGGACGCGCGCATGGTTTCCGGCGACTACATCATTAGCCGCCGCTCCCAGACGACGATACTCTCCCTGGTGACGTTGTTGGGCGAGTTGAAGGTGACTCAGAATGACGATGGAACTATCAGCGGCAGTGCTTTCAAGGAACTCAGCGGGCAACCGAAGCACTTCCGTGAGATCGCGCCCCTTCTCTTCCGCGAAGTGAATGGACAAAGCCTGCTGGGCTTCAAACGCGATGACTCGGGGCGGTTGGTAATGGCGATCGACTTCCCGTTTATGGTGTTTCAAAAGGCGCGCTGGTACGAGAGAAGTTTGTTCAACATGATCATCTTGATCGGCTCTTTGACGGTGTTCGCCTTGACGCTGCTGCTGTGGCCGGTGGCTGCGCTAGTTCGCCGGCACTATGGCCGCAAACTGGATTTGAGTCCGGCAGAGAGACGCTGGCGGTTACTGGTGCGGATGGTGTGCGCGGTGGATCTGGCCTTTGTGCTGGCGTTTCTTGCGGCGCTCAGCGGCGCCTCCGACGACCCGAGCAAACTCAATCGCGGGCTCGACCCGGTACTTCACATCGTGGAGTTGATCGGGTTTGTCGGAGTACTGGGAACACTGGCGGCGCTATACAACAGTTCTCGATTCTGGAACTATCGAGACCGGTGGTGGTGGGCGAAGATCCACCATGCAGGGATCGCGCTGGCGTGCCTCGGTTTCTCATGGTTCGTGCTGCATTGGCATGTATTGCATTGGGGCTTGAACTATTAAGCGGGTCCAAAGGCACCGACTCGGTTGAAGACGCCCGTCCAGAAATATTGATTCTACGGGACCCGCTCGTAGCGCACGCACTCATGCGTGCCGTGTTCGCACTCTTGCGAACACCCGTGACGACCGAATTCCAAGCGTTCACAGGAGTGTGAACGCGGCACGCAGGAGTGCGTACGCTACGGCGCGTCTTCATGACCTTTGGTGGGCCAGCAGGCCCATGGGAACTCCCTCATCACGGTCGCGGTTCGGTAACGCGGCGGGCGAAGGCGTCCAATCTTTCTAGCGCCGCCTGAATATCTGCTTCCGTGGTTCGCGGGTTGATGGTACACGTCCGGAGCGCCGTTTGTCCACGCAAAATGGTGGAGGTAATCAACGCGAAGCCATCTTCGAGCAAGGTCTGCACTAAGCTCAGGTGAGCGGCGTCGTCGAGAGCCGAATAACGGAAGCAGACGATACCCATCTGAGCCGGCGTCACAATCTCCCAACCGGGCATGCCGCGCAGGCAGGCCTCGGCGAACTCGGCCAGAACGAATCCGCGCTCAATGGCGGCGCGAAAGGCCGCCAATCCGAAAACCTTGATGGACATCCAAAGTTTTAGCGCGCGGAAGTTGCGGCTGAGCTGAATTCCGTAATCGGTGAAATTGAACTCGTCGGAGTGTAGCTGAGTGTCCTTGAGATATTCCGGCAGCATGCGGAACGTATCGCGCAGATGGTCTCGATCACGCACCAGCACGCATCCGATTTCGTAAGGTTGGAACAGCCATTTGTGAGGATCGAGTGAAAGCGAGTCAGCCAACTCCAGACCGGCCAGCAATTCGCGTCCCCGCTCGGCGATGACGGCCGCTGCTCCATAAGCACCGTCCACATGCAGCCAGAGATTCTGCTCCCGGCACAGTGCGGAAAGTTCTGGCAGCGGATCGATGGCGCCTGTATTCGTGGTCCCGGCGCTAGCGATAACACAGAACGGATGTTTTCCGGCCGCGCGATCTTGTTCGATCCTTCGCGCTAGTTCGCCGATCGGTAGCCGAAAGCCGGAGTCCGAAGGCAGCTTCCTGTGGCTCTCCGCAAGTAGTCCAATGACGCGCAGGGCTTTTTCCAGCGACGAATGGGCTTGATCGGAAAAGTATACCGTGGCATCTTCCAGCCGGCCAGGAACCTTAACATGCCGTGCCACGGCCAGCGCTGTCAAGTTCGCCATGGTGCCGCCGCTCACGAACACGCCGCCTGCGCTCGCGGGTAGACCACACATCTCGCGCAACCATTCCAGAACCGTGAGCTCTACCGCGGCCGGTCCGGAGCCGCTAATCCAAGTTCCGGCGAAAACGTTATAGCCCGAAATGAGGGCATCGGCCATGGCGCCGATGAAGTTACCTGGACCCGGCACATAGGCGAAAAATCGGGGATGATTCACGTGCATCGTATTGGCCAGGACATCGCGCTCCACCTGATCGAGGACCGCTTCAAATTCCATGCCCTGCTCAGGCACTGGCTCGCTCACTGCCTTCATCAACACCGCCGGATCGGCTTTGGTTCCGACGCGTTGGGTTGGCAACGTGGCCAGATGGTCCACCAGCCGATCTACGACGCGATATCCGATCTGGCGCATACGGTCCGGGGAAAACTCCAGCTCCGGATTCATGCCTCAGGCTCCAAAACCTGGCGAATGGCCTGCTCCAACTCGAGCTTTGAAAGAGCGGTGCTGATGAACAGTTCCTGGCACGCGCCCGCGCTCAACGCAATGGCTTTCCATCCGTTGGTGACTGGCACCGTCACTCGAACCTTCACCTTGCCTTTCGCGTCGCGGACCGGCCGGATCACGCCGGGGATCACGGACCGGATCTGGGGGTTGTCCAGCAGCAGGCGCTCCAGAACTTCCCGCACACCGTCAATTATGCTGTGCTCGACTTTGAGCTTACCTTGCAGTTTGCGCAGTCTCAATTGAGGCCTCGGCTATTTGAACCGCTTGCGGACCTGAACATCGATTCCGAAAGCTCCATTCTCGTCGCGCAATGCAACCACCGACCATCTCTTGCTAAGAGCCCACTCTATGCGGACAATCTGCTGGTCGGTGCGCGCCAGGTTCGTGATATAGGTAAACGTAATATCGGGCGAGACCTGTTGTTCCAAGTTCAGGCGAGCCTGCGGAACGGAGGTGATATCGGTAAGTTGTGGGTCGATTTTGATGTGGCTCACGCCGAAGAATCGTTGCAATCGCCCCGACGGGGGTGCAAAGGCCTGGCTGAGCAGAGTGTTGTTGCCCGTGGAAACGCCGGTGGGAGCGGTAATGCTTTGCGTGGATGCCAATCCTCCGGATTCGGTGGGCGTCCGGCCCACTGCGAGCAGGGAAATGATCTCGTTAGTTTCGAGCGGCGGATCGGAACGGTAGGAAAAGTTGAGCTTGTTGAGTGGGCCGGAAAAGGTGATATCCACCACAATCCCGCGCGTTCGCGTTTCCAGATCCAGGTCAATGATCGGCTCAATCTTGGCGGGATTATAGAAATTAATGTCGCCCCGGCTGATGCTGTACTTGTTCCCAAAGAATTCGATCTCGCCAGAACTGACACTTACGTTTCCGAGCACAACCGGTCTTTCCGGGGTTCCGCGCAAGCGCAGCGTGGCATCGGCCTGGATATTGCGGGTGAGCGCGGTCTCCACTTCCAGGTTCCGCGAGCTGGTGATGCGAACGTCGAACTGGATTCCGCGCAAATATTCGTTGGGCGTGGATGAAACCGGCGTGGCCGTGGACGCGAGCAGCGAACCGACGTCGGTGCGTGGATTGAAACCGGCACGGACCACCGCTACGTTACCTGAGAGCACACTGTTCTCCGAGGTGCCCGCCAGACTCAGCGTTGCGTTCATGGTGACGCTGACTCCCTCGGGCGAACGGTAGCGCACCTGAGTGGCCGTAGCCTGAAGTCGATAGATCAGCGCTGTGCCGCGGAATCCGATGAAGCTTCCACTTTCGAATGCGACGGTGCCACCGCCAGTGACGCCCGTCAGGTTCTGGATGGTGGCGCGATTCCGATCGAACAAGATCAGCCCGTTGGCCTGATCGACGCCATTCGGCAGGTCGCGGATATACACCGACGCGTTGTGCAACTCGACGCGTCCATCCACCTGCGGCTCCGTCAGTGGACCGCGCACGGTCATGTCCAGAAGAGACGTTCCAGAAGCCAGCAGGTCCGGGTTGAAAATCTGGAGAATGGACAAATTGATATTGCCTTTGACGGCTAGGTCCCACGGATTCTTCGAGTCCAACGCCAGGCGGCCCGAGGCAGCCAGCGTAGTGTCCTTGGCCATGAAATTGGCGCTCCGGATGTCGATGCTTTTAGTGGTCCCTTCAAACATCACCGGCTGGGCGTTCTTAAGCACCAGGTCCTGAATCTGGGTTCCCGCCACTGGCTTCACATTGGGACCAGCGCTGAGTTGTACGGTTGACAGCGTAACGTTGGCTGTCATCCGAGCAGGGTTGTTCAGCGGCCCTGCGATGGTGGCTTCGCCCTGTATGAAACCTTCGAATGGCAGATCTTTTCGCTCATGCTCGCCCGGCCACAAATCGTGCAGCGTGGCGAAGGTGATGCGCGGGATCTGGATGCGCGCCTGGCCTGGATAGTCGCCGTCCAAGCGCCACTCACCGGTTCCTTCAAGCTGGACGCCTCGCAAATTCACTTTGGCTGCGAGGGCTAACATCGGCAATCGCGTGTTGGCGGTAAGCTCCAGGTTGCCGTACGGGCGGCCGTCCAAGGTCGCATTCTTGAGCGTTAACTGGCCGTTCAAGGACGCGAGAGTGACGACGCCCTTCACCACTTTGGCCGTACCGCTGCCTTTGATATCCAGATCGCCGCCCAACCCATCGCGGAACTGCCGCACATGGCTTATCCGCGCGAGACTGAGTTGATCGGTCGCCAGGTCGACGCGTAGCGCTCCATCGTTCCAATCGTNNGTGACGTCGCCGCGAACGCGATCGAACTGCTCGTCGTAGGCGGTGACGTTCCGGGCGTCCACGCTCCCCGAGACCAGCGGGGATTCGCGAGTCCCGGTTATGTGCGCGGTGGCCGACAATGCACCGCTGATGGGAATCTCAGATCCCTTATCCGCAAGCAGCTTTTGGATATCCGCGCCTCGAATGGAGAGCGATGCTGAGAGTGCGCTTGCGTCCACGGCCTTCCAGTCCACCAGACCGATGCGCGCCTGCCCTACGATATGCGTCTGACCCTGGTCGACGGCGAGCGTGTACAGGTTGGCCGCTGTTTTGTCTACGTTGAGTGTGGCGACGACGTGGTCGAATTCACGCTGATCCCAAACCAGGTGAGTAACATCGGCTTTGCCCGAGATTTTAGCGTCTGCGATTGGTCCGGTAACCGAGCCATCGAAGCGCGCCACACCGCCGTGAAGCGATACCGGGAGATGCTCAGGGGGCTTTTCATCGAACAGGGGAAACAGCGGGAAGGTATCGTGCAGATTACCCGAAATGAAGTGAATATTCAGGGTCTCGCCGAGTGTTCCGGACACGCTGACGCTGGTGGAGCCGATGCTGACCTCGGAGTTTCCCAATCGAACCTTGGCGGCGCGCTGATCATAGTTGATGTCGATAGCGCCTTTCACCGGCACCCCGCTGGTTCCGGGAACAATGTCGAGCTTGGCATCCAGCACGACGCCCGCGGCTCCCGCGGGTGAGAACTCGCCATCCAGCCGTATCGGTCCATTCAGCGTGCCGCTCAACTGTCCGCTGTCCCGCTTCGCCAACCCGGCGAGTTCCCCAAGTGACAAATCCGCCGCGGTCCCGTTCACGGAGAACTTCTTGAAATCCACAACCTGCGCCGATCCGCGAAATCTGCCATGCAGCGCGAAAAGCTGCAGATCCGGCAGGCTGATTTTGGCGGGTGTCATGTCTAAGCGCGAGAAGAAGCTGATGTCCCGCACCTGAACCCCATTTCGGACAATTGCAAGTTCGCGCCCTGCCAGCTTGCCCTCCAGTTTCAATTGGAGAGGATTGATCACTACCGAAGCCTTTCCTTGAAAAGAGACCACACCAACCGATTCCAGCGGCAGCGCGAACGTTGCGTTCAGCGCTTTCACGGGCGCTGTCGCGGTCACATTGAAATCGGCGCGCGGCGAGGAGAGATCGCGGACCAAGCCATCCACGGCGAGCTTCGATCCGTCGCCTTCCAGGCTGGCGTGCAATACCTGGAACTGATTCCGTTCCAGAGCAACCTGGGCATCCACGTCAAGGGCGAGCGGGGCCCTCAATTGCGGTGAAGAGAAGCGAACCCGCCTGGAGGAAATCGTGCCCACATAACGGGGTCCGGCGCCTTGCTGGGCTTTCTGATATGTGATGGACGCCTGCAAGCGATCGCCTTGAACATCCAGGGGTATTCGCTTGGAGTTGTATTCGGCGAACCCGTCGTGAAGCTCGAAGTGCTGCACTTTCAGATCGAGAAGCTGTTCGGCAAAGTTCTTCTCCCACCTCCCGTGACTTTTGGGTTCGGGCAAGTTGGTGGAACCGTCGGGATTCACGATCACACTGATCTGCGGCCTCTCCACGGCCAGGGAGACCAGATCCACCTGCTGATCGAGAAACGAGATAACTCTTAACCCAATTCGAATTCGATCCGCGAGGAAAAAAGGGGCGGCCTGCGGCGATTCCTTGCCGTGAATCACGAATGGCGCTACCTCTACCGTCAGGGTGTGCCAGTTGTAATCGAACGTTCCGATTTCGACGCGCCCGCCCGTCGCCGTTTCAGCAACCGACACAATCCTGGCGCGGACTTTGTTCTTGAACCAATCTGTCCGCACTAGCCCCACGGCCGCGAAAAGAGCGACCAGCAACAAGCCGGCCGCGCCCGCGAAGCCGAATAACCAGGCTTTTTTGCGGCGGCTCATTGGAGCGCCTCATCGTGGAATCGAATAGCAACTTGGGTGCGCGTATCAGCCAGCCAGCGGTCCAGTTCCTGATCGATGCGTTGTTCAGTCAAGTTCTGTTCGATGCTGGCGCGCACGTCCTCGAGGCTTGGAAGCGGCTGAATTCCGTCCTGTTTCCACTTGTCGAGTTGTTGCTGATAAGACGCTTGCACGTCGGCGTCGAAGATCTGTATCCCGGGACGGAAGCGGTAATCGATAAATCGTAAAAAGGTGGCTTGCCACCACAGCCGCCGCTTCAAACCCTCTTCGGTAATGCCATACGCATCCAGCTCCTGCTGGTATTCAGCCTCGGTTTTGTCGCGGGTTTTTAGAGTTTCGAGCGACCGGGCAGCATCACTCAGCGGGGGCAGAGGATAATGGCTGAATTCCATTTCGCGCCGGACCAGGGTCTGCTCGATCAACCTGGCAGCTGCCTTCTTCCGCTCCGCATTGTCGAGATCGAGTTTTTCCTGGTTCAAGAACGCAGTGAGCCGAATTTCCTCATCGATCTGGCTTTCGGTGATTATTTGGTTACCGACGGAGATGGCGATGCGGTCGATGATCTCGGCGGGAAGAGTCCAGAAAGCAGAAAGCAGAAGGCAG
>PMUN01000220.1 GCA_003166875.1 Bryobacterales bacterium
GAAAGAGAATATTCTGGCCCCAGCAAGTGATAAATATGTCGTCGAAACCGTCGTTATCGTAGTCGCCAACGGTGACGCCGCAGGCCCACACGCTGCGGGCGAGGCCGGATTTTTCAGAAACGTCGGCGAAGGTTCCGTCGCGATTGTTTTTGTAGAGGCGGAGGGTTGCCTGGCTGGGTGTGGAGTCGATACGGCGGCCGGTGAGCAGCAACAGATCCATCCAACCGTCATTGTCGTAATCGATGAAGGCTGCGCCGCAGCCCATGGTTTCGATGATGTACTCGGCGTGGCCCACGCCGCCGTAAATCACGGGGGCAGTGAGGCCGGCGGCTTCAGCTACGTTGACGAAGTGGGCGTGGAATGGAAGACCTGAGGGTTTGCCGCGCGGCTGCGGCTTAACGCCGCGCGATGCCATGCCACGGGTCTCCTGCGCAAGCCCTCGGAGTGTCAATAGAGGAAGCGACAGGGCTTGGCGGCGGGTCATCGGCGAAGCTTCAGGATAACCCGTGGGGCAAGCCAGAGGCTTGCCCTACATACTACTGTCTTGCGCGGGAGTGTCCGCCGCCTTGTGTCACTTTATAATCGGCGGGGACTTGAAACAATGAAGCATCCGGCTCAGCGCGGCTAACATTTGTCAGCTTGTAGGTGGACACTCCGGTTCGAGGATCAGTGGTCGTGCTCATCACCGTGGTTTGCAGATCCGGCGAATACCAGCGTTCCGTCACAACCTGTAGCACGTGCTCGTTGCCGATCTGGCCCGCGGCAATCGTTTTCGTAATCCGCGTCCCTTGAACCGTCAAACCGTCCATGGTCTCAGTGCCCAAGTCTTCGGTCTTTAGATTGGCCTCTGATCTGGCATGCGCTGTTCTGGGCTGCCGCTCGCTTGCGCCAGGCGTCGCCGAATCTAGGGTGTAGTTCCTCGGTTGGGACACGTGGGCGGTTTTGCTAGCCGGGTTGAGCATGTAGCTCGAGCCAGCCACTGGATCGTGAATGAAGACGGCCTTGGGCGACGCAGTGGAAGCAGTCATTGCTCCGATCGCACCGAGGGATTCCTCCCGGCGCGAGCGGCCCTCGCTGTCGCGTGCGACCGAGGACGTGGTGGATTGCTGAATGTGGCTGCCGTCAGCCAAGGTCTGCGTGTGTTGCGAAACGGCCTGGGCGGAGTAGGGCGCGCCTTTGACCAGCTTCTCCATGCCCATCCGGGCATGCATATAGAAGAAGTCGCCACCACCGTGAGAGGGAGGGGGCGGCCCCTGGGCGATCGCCACAGTGCCCACGAGCACGCCCAACGCAAGAGTGAAACGAAGCTGAATCATATCTGATCTCCTTGGTCAAAAACGAATTTACTGTACAAAACGAACTCCGCGCGCCAGGCCGTCCTGGCCCAACAACATGTCCGCCTGGATGAACTCAGCGGCTCGATCTTCGCTCACCGGTAGACCCATCAGCCGCAGCGAAGACATCGGCAACTGAACGCGAACAATAGTCGCGCTCTCTATCGGAGGCAACTCATCGGCATCCGGCAGCGGATAGAAATTAATCGCAACCTCGGCGCCTCGTTCATACGCTGGGGGCTGGATGGCTGCTTTGGGCGGGGTCTGCGGTGACTGGACAGTGTTCACCGCAATCGGCGCCATTCTTGGCGCGGGAACAGCCGGCTCCGTCGGAACCCACAGCATCATCAAGACACCTGCCGCAATGGCTGCAGTTGCTACGCCCAACCAGCGATTGCGCCGCCGCGCGTGCGATCGCCTACGCAACTCGCCCAACAACCGGTCTTCCACACATACAGGCGCTTCGCGCGGCCCATCGGCGGCAAGTGCCCGCAACCCTTTCAGAAGTTTCGAATCGTTATCGTTCATACCGCACACCTCTCTTCAGCCCGCATCTTCTCGGCTAGCAACGCGCGCGCCCGGTGCAGGCGCGATCGTATGGTTCCAATGGCGCAATCGAGCGCCGTAGCCGCTTCGTTATAGTCCAATTCGTGCAGATCGCACAGCACTACCACTTCGCGATAAGCCGGCGGCAGCGTGAGCACGGCGCGCCGCAGGGACTCGATCCTCTCATTGCGAGTCAGGCCGGCGAGCGCGTCCGGATTGTCCGCGGCAATATCGGCATATTCGCTGTCCGGATCATCCAGTACAGTGAGATAAGGCCGCTCCTGTTCCAGACGCCTCAGCACGAAGTTGCGCGCTACGCCGTAAAGGTACGCCGCTATGGAACCTCGTGCCGGATCATATTTTCTGGCGGATCCCATCACGACCATGAAAACGTCTTGCGTAACCTCTTCCGCGATTTCCACCTGGCCGCTCATCTGCAGAGCGAAGCGATAGACCTGTCCCTGATAGCGCCGATAGAACGCCAGGAACGCGGCTTCGTCGCCACGCGAGATCAATCGCAGAAGATCGCCGTCGCCGTTTGTCAGACTGTTCGACATAGGGTCGATGTTAGATATTCACCGTTGGCGCGGCAAAAGTTCCAATTTTTCAGCGCAGAGTGACAATAGTTGCCCCCCATCCGCCCGCTTCGAGCGGCGCATCGCCGAAACTCTCCACGAATGACGTTTTGGCCAAAATGGAACGAACCATCTCGCGCTGAATGCCGATTCCCCGTCCGTGCACGATCCGCAGGGCTTTGAAACCGGCGCGATGCGCTTCCTCAAGATATTCCTCAACGATCGGCTTCACATCGCGCGGCGGAACACTGTGCAGGTCGAACACATCGGTGATGGGAATCCGGACCAGGCCTTCGTCCATGCTCCACTGCTGTTAGCCTAACATTGTGATTCCAATCGCAGTGAATCCAATCGCCGAATACCAAAGCCGCCTGGCGGAGCGCCGCACGGTGGCCATACGCGAACAGAAGCTGTTTCGCTGGATCGGCAACGCGCGGCTGGCTACTGGCATCATCGGCCTCGGCATGTGCTTCTTCGTTTTTGGAGAGGTGGTGATCTCGGTCTGGTGGCTGGTGCTTCCCCTGGTTTTGTTCTTGATCCTAGTCGTAATTCATGCCCGAGTGGTGGAGAGCCTGGAGCGCGCCAACCGCGCGGTCCTGTTTTACGAGGGTGGTCTCGACCGTCTTGAAAACCGCTGGAGCGGGAAGGGCGAAACTGGAGATCGATTTCGAAATCCCTCGCACCTCTACGAAGAGGATCTCGACATTTTCGGAAAGGGTTCGCTCTTCGAGTTGCTTTCGACGGCTCGAACGCGCGCCGGCGAGGATGCGCTGGCTCACTGGCTGCTCGCGCCGGCTGCGCGGGAAGAAGCTGCGGCGCGGCAGGAAGCAGTTTCCGAACTGCAGCCGTGTCTCGATCTGCGCGAGGAATTGGCCGTTCTCGGCGAAGCGGTTCGCTCCACCATGGATACGGATGCCGTGGCTCGCTGGGGGGAAGCGCCGGAGGTGCGATTTCCGAACGGAGCACGCTTCATCGCGCTCATTCTGGGGGCTGCGGTGGCGGTTACGTTTGGCCTGTACATGGCTGAGGTAACCAGCCGCACTCCTTTTCTAGTGGTGTTGCTGGTCGAGCTTGGCTACGCGTTCTTCCTGGGCGGGCGAACGCTGCGGGTCTCGGCCTCAGTGAGTTCGCCGTCTCGCGATCTAGCTCTGCTCGGAAAGTTGCTCGCGCGCCTTGAGAACGAACCTTTCCAGGCTCCTCTGCTGCTGCGCATGCAAGCGGAGCTCAAGGCTAGCAGCCTGGTGGCATCGGAAGAGATTGGCCGCTTGCGCCGCTTGGTTGCCAGGCTGGATTGGCAACGCAACCTTCTATTCACTCCCATCGCCATGGCCATTTTGTGGGGCGCGCAAGTCGCCATGGCTATTGAGCGCTGGCGCCTCCGCTCCGGGCCGCACATTCGGGCCTGGATCGCCGGAGTGGGTGAGTTCGAGGCGTTGTTCGCGCTGGCCGGATACAGCTATGAGCATCCTCACAACATTTTTCCCGAGCTGAAGGACGTGGAAGGAGGTTTGTTCGATGCGGTCGGGCTCTGCCATCCGCTAATGCCGGAATCGCAGTGTGTTCCGAACGATCTACGTCTGGGCGGCGAACTGAGGCTGCTGATCGTGAGCGGATCGAACATGTCGGGCAAGAGCACGCTGCTTCGATCGGTGGGCTTGAACACCGCGCTGGCATGGGCAGGTGCACCGGTTTGCGCCAGCCGCCTGGCCATCTCGCCGCTGATAGTAGGAGCTTCCATTCGCGTGCAGGATTCGTTGCAAGACGGCCGGTCGCGCTTCTATGCCGAGATCACGCGACTGCGCGAAATCGTGAACCTGGCGGCTCAGCCACGCACGGTGCTGTTCCTGATAGACGAACTGTTGAGCGGCACCAATTCACACGACCGCCGGATCGGCGCCAGCGCCATTGTGCGCACGCTGATCGATCGAGGCGCCATCGGGATGATCACCACGCATGACCTTGCTCTGGCACATATCGCCGAAGATCTTCCGGGCCGCGCCGCCAACGTTCATTTCGCCGACACGTTTGAGGATGGGCGGCTGCACTTTGATTACAGGTTGTCGCCAGGAGTGGTGGAGCGGAGCAATGCGTTGGATCTGATGCGGTCGGTGGGGTTGGAAGTGTGAGGCAGCGTGTGAGGCANNGCAGCGTGTGAGGCAGCGTGTGGGGCAGCGTGTGGGGCAGCGCCATGCGCTGCCATCCCGCGCTCGACCAGGGCCACTCTTCGGGCTCGGTCACGAGCCCAGCCGTGACCGGATTGCAGTGGATGTAGCGGATGATTGAGTTCCGCTCCTCATCGTTCCGTACGAAATGGTCGTAGGACTCGTCCTGCCAGAATGGCTTTCCCGTGCGCCCCAGGACAGCATTCGCTGCACGCGCGCTTCCACTCTTAATGTTCATCAGAGCTTTGCTCAGTGGTATCAGGGGTCACAAAAGGACATGGACGTGGTTGGCCATGACGACCCACGCGCATAGAACCGCCATTGGGACATGCCAGCAACCAGGATTCGGCTGACGCATTCAGCCACTTGTGCGTTCTTCAACCATAAAGGAGCGTTGGCCGCGCGATCAAGTTGTTGATCTAAAGCGACGAACGCCGCACCAGACTGGCGTGGAGGGGCTGACTTGCTTGGGGGACTTCGGCAGAGAACCGTAGAGGCGCCAGGTGACGAAGAAGTCGACATCCTCTGGTTGCCAATGCGGGAGGCGGGTATAGAAGGTCACATTAAATAGTGGAAGCGGAGATAGAAGATCTCTTTGAAAGGCAGCGCATGGCGCTGCCCCACTCACTAGGCCACTGGGCGATGCACCCAGCGGTCCACTGCTTTTTGCAGTTTCTCCAGACCCACTGGCTTGCTGATGTAATCGTCCATGCCGGCTGCCAGACAGCGCTCGCGGTCGCCCTCCATTGCATTGGCGGTGAGCGCGCAGATGGGTGTGTGTGTGCCGACTTCACGGCTACGAACAATGGCCGTGGCTTCGAATCCATCCATGTCGGGCATTTGGCAGTCCATCAATACCAAATCGTATTTCCGTTTCTCCAGGGCCTGCACGGCTTCGCGCCCATTCACTACCGCATCGGCGGGCACTCCGAGTTTTTCGAGCAGCCGCAGCGTAATGCGCTGGTTGATCTCGTTGTCTTCGGCCAGCAATACACGCAGATGACTCGCGATGGGAACAGGCTTTTGCGGGCGCGCAGCCGGCGCCGCGATCGGGGCTCTCGACGTGGAACGAATAACGCGATCCTGCTCGACCGCCGGTTTCGGCGCCGGTGTTTCCGCAGGCGAAGCCTTGCCGAAACTCGCCGTGAACCAGAACCGGCTTCCGTGGCCAGGCTCGCTCGCTACTCCGATTTCACCGCCCAGCAACTCCACCAGTTGTTTTGAGATCGCAAGGCCCACACCCGTTCCACCATGCCGCCGCGTGCTGGACCCGTCTCCTTGGGTGAAACTCTCAAACAGCCGGCTCTGCTGATCCGTGGGCATCCCGATTCCAGTGTCGTGCACTGTAAATCGAACCTGAACGACGTTGGTCGCCTCGTTCAACAGTTCAGCGCGGACTCCGATTTCACCTCGATCGGTGAATTTGAGAGCATTGCCCAGAAGATTCCTCAACACTTGCCGGAGCCTTCCGGGATCTCCCACCACGCGCGGCAGGTCCGCAGGAATGCTGGAGACAAACTCCAGGCCCTTCAGGCGCGCCTCCAGCGCGAACATAGACGCGACCTCTGCAATAGTGGCTCCCAGTTGAAATGGAACCCGGTCGAGCCGCATTTTCCCGGCTTCGATTTTGGAAAGGTCCAGGATGTCGTTGATCAGCGCCATTAGCGCATCCGCGGAACCTTTGATGGATTCGGCGAACTCCTGTTGCTCGGCGGTGAGCTTGGTGGCAAGCAAGAAGTCCGTCATCCCCAGCACGCCGTTCATCGGGGTTCGAATCTCGTGGCTCATGTTCGCCAAGAACCGGCTCCTCAGTTGCGTGGCCTCCCGCGCCGTAGCCAGCGCCGCCTCCAACTCTTCGTTCTTGTGCTCCAGCTCCTGGGCGTATTCCGTCAATTTCAACTCGCCGCTCTTGCGCGCGGTGATATTGCGCACCACCGCGATCCAGTGATCCCAGCTCAGCGGCAACAGGCGACTTTCATAAACCTGTTCGCCCTGCCGGCCTTCGGCCTTGAACTCGATTACCTCCAGCGTGGTAGTCTTCCTTACTTTATCCTGGGCCTCGGCGAATACCTCCACCACTGCCGGCGCCAGGATGTCCTTCAAGTTGCGATCCGCGAACTTTTCCGCGGACAGGAAAGGGTCGGAACTCTGGCCGCCTTTGCAATCCAGGACGTTTCCGTCGCGGTCCAAGCGGAGAAACAAATCCGGGAAGGCCTGGAATAGCGCACGCAGTTCCGCAGCAGTCTCGTAGGCCTGGTCTTCGCTCTTCTTGCGTTCGGTAACGTCCACCGAGGCCAGGCGCAGACCTACGATGATGCGATATCGGTTCTCAAGCTTGTGTTCATGGATTTCAACGGTGACCTGAGCGCCGTCCGGCCGCAGATATTGATGCTGATATGGTAGGAGCGCGGTCTGTCCCGTGAGTCTGCGCTCAATTTGATCGCGATACCTCTGCCGTTCGGAGGGTGGTATTAAATCCCAGCAGTATTTTCCTACCATTTCGCGCTGCGCCAGTTTGCGCAGTTCGCATTCCCGCCGATTGACGCGGCGCACGATTCCCTTGAGATCGATCTCGAGATATCCAATGGGCGCTGTTTCGAACAGATCATCGTTGGCCGACTCGTCCCACACGCGTTCCTGTGTTCCATTTTCGACTTGGTCCGAGCGGCGTTTCCGCCGCACGTAGCTCGTCAGAAGAGCTAGCACGATGAAGCACAGCAGCCAGATCAATGGTGATACATCCGACACGCTTAATATCCCCACGCAAAAAAAGGAATAGACACTGACATGGTTTGATCGGCATGTTGCTATAAATCCTTTAGATGTAGAACCTTGTAGGGCAAGTNNTCCAGCCGGATAGTGATCTTGGAGTGCCCGTATTCCTCGTTCACATAACGGTCGTCGCGCTTCTCCAAGCCATGGGCATTGACCCCACCGATGCCGCCCTTGGCGTCCGCAATCACGCCCACTCCTGCCGGGAGGTAAATGGTGGCCTCGCCTACGCCGCCGTGGACGCTTACGTTGTAGTCGTTCTTGGGCTTACCACGCAGATCGATCCTTAGTTGGCCAACCCCCATATGCACATCCAGGCTGCGTAGCGTAAGGCTGCCAACATCCAACCGGCCGTCGCCCGCGCCGAAGTCGACCTGGAGATCCATCGGTTTCTCGTCGTTGAGGCGGATGTCCCAGCGATAATGACCCGAGTGGTTTCCGTGCGGGCCGTGGGACTCCTCCACCACCAGATGCCCGCGGAAGCCACTCGAGTCGTAGCGTACTTCCGGTTTCAGGCTGGGACGGTTATAACGGAACTCGGTCTCCATGAGCTTCGGAGAACCGCCTTGAACGTTGAGTTCGCCGGCACCCATCTTCAATTCGACGTGAACCAGCTCGGACTTGTCGAGATCGATGGAACGGGTCTCGGTACGGTCCGGACCCTCTGGCTCCCACTCGACACAACCCGTTAAGCCCACGAGGCTTAGAACAGCAACTGCAGCAAGAGTTCCACGCATGATTGAGAGCATTTGACCCGTCCTCGCAAGATATACGACAAGTTCTACGCCCCCTGTTCCACCATTTTGGGGGTACCCGGTAGCGCCTAAGGTCTTGGCCCTAGTGGAACCAAGCCCGAACGCCCACCATCATTATATTCTTCCCTTAGTACATTTCTTTGTCGAAACCCACCTGTTAAACTGGGGCATCCTGATTGGTATAGGACCAATCCGGTACAGGCCCAATGGCTCGTAACATGATTTGTAGATATTGCCGCAAGAAGATCGGTCCGGTCCGCAAGTTGAAGGATCCGCACTTCTGCTGTGATGATCATCGCACGAAGGCCACATCCAAGTCCGCGCGCGCGGTGCGCGAGGCTGAAGATCTGTACGGATTCGATGACGCACAACAACTCCCCACCTGGCGGGCTATCACGCAGGTCAAGCGGGAGGAAAAATCGGGACAAAAAGGTTTATCCACAACGGTTTTCGCCGGGCTTGCGGTGGTGTTCGTATTGCTGGCGTTGTCGCAGTTACCGATGGGCGCGCCGGCCGCCAAAGCGATATCGCCTTTGCCGGACACGAATCTTCACCAGAGCAAAAGCAGCTTCGGACAGATGATCGGCAACCTATTGCAGAGCAATGGTTCGGGCACTTTGCGGGAAGATTTCCATTCAGGGGTTGCAAACTGGGAAGGTTTCAAGTCAGTCAGCTCGGACTGGTCCATGGAAAGCGGCGTGGTGCATCCCACATCTTTGCGGGTGTGGAAACCGTCCACTTCGCTCTCCAATTACGAGATGGAATTCATGGGACAGATCGAGCGCAAGAGTATCGACTGGGCTTTTCGCGCCTCCGATGTTCGGAACTATTACGCCACCAAGCTCATCATCACCAAACCCGGCCCTCTCCCCAATGCCGGTCTGGTGCGCTTCATTGTTCTGGACGGCCGCGAGCGCGAGCGCGTGGAACTGCCTCTGCCCCTCACGCTGGAACGGGGTGTTGATTATCGAGTTCGGGTCAGCGTGAGGGGCGGCCGGTTCCTGACATCGGTGAACGGCCAATTGGTCAGTTCCTGGATGGACAATCGCCTCAGCCGGGGCGGCGTCGGGTTCTTCTCCGAGGACGGCGAATCGGCGCTGCTGAAGTGGGTGAGTGTATCGGAGCGCGATAGTTTCCTGGGACGAATCGTCTCGCACTTCTCGCTGATTGCTTTCCCGACGGCCGCGATCGCGATGCCGTAGGGGTACGCGCGACACAAATGCGGAGCCTTTCGAGGGTGTAGCC
>PMUN01000256.1:0-197 GCA_003166875.1 Bryobacterales bacterium
AATCGACGCCCGCGAAGCCGTTCACCTGGAGATCGATCCAGCCGGGCGTAACGTAAATGAAATCGGAGGATCCCGAGAGCAGCGGGTCTACGCTTTCAATCAAATCCGAGAAGCGGACTTCGATTTCGTCGCCGGTTGAAGGATCGATGCCATTACATTTCATCGCGGCACCGGTTTATTCACAGGTTTCCCACAGG
>PMUN01000256.1:268-3854 GCA_003166875.1 Bryobacterales bacterium
GTCCCCTTGCTGACGCGCGGGGCTACATACGCGCACACTTGATCCGACCGCCGTGTACTGATTGTTCGGCAGAGCATGTAGCCCTGCACGTGAGTGAGGGGACAATTGCTCTTTAGACCCCGACCGGCACGTTCTTCCCCACTGGCATAAGCCAACCGAACCGGTCCGGAACGTTTCCGCTCACAATGTCGAAGAAAGCCTTTTGAAGCTTCTCCGTCACTGGACCCCGCGAGCCCTTCCCCACTTCAATACGATCCACCGAGCGAATGGGTGTTATCTCCGCCGCGGTTCCCGAGAAGAACACTTCGTCGGCGATGTACAGCATCTCGCGCGGGATGATGGTCTCAACAACGGGAATGCCGAGCGACGCAGCCAGTTCAATCACCGTATCGCGCGTGATGCCCGGCAATACGGAAGCGCCCAGCGGCGGCGTCATCAGCTTGCCGTCGCGCACGACGAAAACATTCTCTCCGGAACCTTCGCTGACGTAACCGGATTCGTCCAGCGCGATGCCTTCCGCATATCCGTTGATGGAAGCTTCCATGCGGATGAGTTGGGAGTTCATGTAATTGGCGCCCGCTTTGGCCAGCGCAGGGAGGGTGTTTGGAGCGATGCGGGTCCAGCTCGAAACACACACGTCCACTCCTTTGGCGAGCGCTTCTTCGCCCAGATACTTGCCCCACTCCCAGCATGCGATATAAACCTCGGTGGGATTGTTCGGAAGAACGCCGACGTCGCCATAGCCACGCAGCACGATGGGCCGGAAATAGCAGGATTCCAGACGATTGAGACGCACCAGCTCCGCCATGGCATCCGCCAACTCGGCGCTTTGATACTTCACATCGATGCGGTAAATCTTGGCCGAATCCAGCAGGCGGCGAATATGTTCGCGCACCCGGAAGATGGCGGGACCGGAGGACGTGGCATAGCAGCGGATGCCCTCAAATACAGAGCTGCCGTAGCTGGTGACATGCGAGAGGACGTGGATCTTGGCATCATCCCAGTTGATAAAACGGCCGTTGTGCCAGATCTTTTCCGTGGGCTTCAACATACTGTGATTATAGCGTCCGCAGGTGGCCCCGGTTTGGTCACGGAATTGCCAAGTGCACCGGTATGAAGCCGTTTGGATCGTTATGGCAGGATTTCCGGGTGGCTTGGCGCATGCTTGCGAGATATCCCGCAGCAACAGCATTGTCCATCTTGTCGATCATGTTAGGTATCGGGCTCACCACCGGCATGTTCAGCCTGGCCGATGCGGTCTTCTTCCGCCCTTTTCCGTTCGATCATCCCGGGGAGATCCAGAAGGTGGAATCCATCGGTGACGACGGCAGGTATTTTTCCTATAGCTGGCAGGACTGTCAAGACATGCTTCGCGCCGCGAACGGCATGGCCGATTTATCGGCGTACTCACGGCGTGGCGGGCTTCTAACGGTGGGCGAAGATACCCAGGCGGTTCTAGTCTACCCGGTGACTCCGAACCATTTCTCGTTTCTCGGTGTTCACGCCGCAATGGGACGCGCGTCGGTGGAAGAAGTGGAGGGCCGGCCGGCTGCCGTGCTGGGATACCGTTTGTGGCGCCGAAGGTTCGGTAGCGATCCCGGGATTGTGGGCAAGACCGTTTTGCTGTACCGGAAAGCCTATGTCGTGACAGGAGTGCTGCCCGCCGAGTTCACGGGCCTTGTGCGTGGGGTGCCGAATGACGTTTGGGTAGGTATTGATGCGAGGGCCGAGCAGGGCGGAGATTTCGAGATAATCGCACGTCTCAAGCCGGGGGTGAGTGTGGCGCACGCGGCATCCCAACTGGATGCAGCTATCCGCGGCCCCGGGAGAAATAAGCCGGCTCCGGCTGGATCACGGGGAACCCATTTGGAGAGTTCGTTCGCGATGAGCTGGAAAACGAACCTGACGACCGGCGCCGCGCTGCTGCTGATTCTGGGTCTAATTTTGTTTATCGGCTGCGCGAACGCGGCACAGTTGCGGATGGCGCAGGCGGAGGCACGCAAAAAAGAGCTGAGTATCCGCCGTGCCTTGGGCGCAGGGACCTGGAGCCTGGCCCGGCTGTTGTTGGTCGAGACCAGCCTCTTGTGCCTGGTGGGGGCGGGATTGGGGCTATTCCTGGCGCACTGGATACTGGTTGCACTTACGTATTCCGTATCTGCGGCTATGCCTGTTTTCGACTTGGGAGTCCGGCTGGACCATCGGACGCTTATCTTCTCAGTGGCTGTTACTGTGGCCGCCGTGCTGCTGGCAGGGCTAGCGCCGATTCGTCATGCAGGGCGATTGGATGTGATGGAGGTACTGAAGGCCGCGCAAGGATTCGCAGGCGGGGTGCGCGGACAATGGCGCAAGCGGACCATGGTGGCCGCGCAGATTGCCGTCACCGTTTTGTTTTTCGGCATGGCGGTGCAGCTTGTTCAAAGCGCTCGAAACGCCGCCGAGGTGAGACCAGCGCTCGATCCCAGGAAACAGATGCTCATCATGGAAGTGGGACGTGGTTTCGAGTGGCCGGCCGCACGCTGGTGCGAGCAGGTGTGTGCCCGGTTCTCGGCGGTACCCGGCGTGCGTGGCGCTACGTTCGCGCGCCGCGTCCCATTGAGCGGCGTCGGGGACGGGATGAGGGTACGAATAGAGATTCCCGGACAAGCACCGGCTGGGGTGCAGCTAAACAACGTAAGCGGCAATTATTTTTCGCTCATGGGAACGCGGGTGTTGGCCGGCCGCGGCATCGAACCTGGTGACCGCAACGGAAGCGCGCTGGTTGCGGTGGTTTCGCAGCAATTCGCCAAACAGCTTTTGAACGGCCGCAATCCGGTCGGAGAATGGATATCCATCGACGGGAAGATGCGGCAAGTGGTAGGTGTGGCCGAAGATGGTCCCACGGGTGAACCGACTGTCCATGAAGCTGCCGCTCCCTACCTGTACCTGCCGTTCGCGCAGGCACCTTCCGGCGACTTCGTCTTGTTCGTGGAAACCATCGGAAAGCCAGAGGCGCTGGAACAAGCGATCCGGAGGGAATTGAAACGCTTCGACCCAGGCTCGATGGTGATCTCATCGACCACCTTGCGACAGCACATGGGACAAGCGCTCGCCCTCGACCGGATTCCCGCCGCACTAGCCGCCGGGCTCGGCGCCATCGGCTTTCTGCTGACCGGCGCAGGACTGTTCGGAGTAATCCAGTACTCCATGAATCGGCGAACTCGTGAGATCGGTTTGCGAGTGGCGCTGGGGGCGCAACCGGCTGAGATCCGGAGGATGGTGATGTCGGAATCGTTGCGCATCGCGGCCTGGGGTATCCCGATCGGCTTGCTGATGCTCGGCGCGGCGGTTCGCTCCGCGCAGTCGCTGCTGATCGGCGTGACGGCGCTTAATCCGCTGACGTACGGAATGAGTGCGGCCGCCGCCGTGGCTGTTGCCCTCGCAGCGGCGTGGCTACCCGCGGCACGAGCGGCACGCGTGGACCCGATGGTGGCATTAAGATCCGAGTGACCAGCTGTCTTCTGTCAAACTGAAGTCGAGAAGTCATACGCAGTGTCCGCTGGGTGCGCGACATAAATATGGAAAGCATGCAGGAATATACGAAAGACTG
>PMUN01000081.1 GCA_003166875.1 Bryobacterales bacterium
GTTTTGAGGTGATCACCGAGGTGAATGAGGCCGTCAAGATGATGAGAAAGGCCGTGCCGAAATCCGCGACCAAAGGAATCCACCACCAGTGGCGAAGCGTCTGAAACGGAGGCGTGAAGCATGCGGCAAGTCCGGCTAGGCCGCCGAGGCACGGAATAAGCGACCCTCTTTTTCGGCGAAAGTACCAGCCCATCGCGATAGCCAGATTGCCGAAGGCCGCGAACAGGAAGACGCCCGCCAGTAACCAACCCAAGTGTGCTCACCTGTTAAGAGTGACGCTCCGGGCAGCGATTGGGACGAAGCGGCGATAAAAACCTGAAGTGTCGCTAGGACGATTCGGGTACTGACGTTCGTGCAAGGGAATCTCATAAAGGCAGCGCGTGGCGCTGCCCCACACTCCAGCTACTCGGTCCGGGCTTTGGTATCGATCAGCTTGCGGATGTTGGCGAGAAATTCATCCACGCTCTGCGCGCCTTGGTCGCCGTGTTTCCGATTCCGGACTGAAACAGTGCCGTTCTCGGCTTCACGGTCGCCCACCACCAGCATGTAGGGAATTTTTTGCAATTGGGCGTCGCGAATCTTGAGATTCACTTTTTCGCTGCGCTCGTCCAGGGTGACGCGCAGGCCTTCCGCCGCCAGGCGATCCTTCACTTTTTGTGCGTACTCCATATGCCGGTCCGTGATGGGCAGCACGATGGTTTGCACCGGAGCCAACCACACTGGAAATGCTCCGGCGTAGTGTTCAATCAGAATTCCGAAGAAACGCTCGATGGATCCGTACAGAGCGCGGTGTACCATCAGCGGCTGATGTTTCTTGCCGTCGTCGGCGATGTATTCCAGATTGAAGCGGCGCGGCAGCGTGAAATCGAACTGGATGGTGGAGAGCTGCCACAATCTGCCGATAGCGTCCACCAGCTTCATGTCGATCTTCGGGCCGTAGAAAGCTGCTTCGTCGGGAATGACTCTGATTTTGACGTTGAGCCGTTCGGCCGCGCGCTTCAAGGCGTTCTCGGCGAGCTGCCACTGATCGGGTGCGCCGTCATATTTCCCGCTGGCGCCGCCGTCCCAAGTGGAAAGCTCAGCTTCATAGTCGTCGAAGCCGAATGTCGCAAGCACGTCGATGGCGAACTGCAGGCAGTTCACAATTTCGTCTTCGATCTGCTCAGGCGTGCAGAAAATGTGTGCGTCATCCTGGGTGAATCCGCGGACACGCAACAACCCGTGCATCACGCCGGACCGTTCATAGCGATAAACCGTGCCAAGCTCGCCCAGACGCACCGGCAGGTCCCGATAACTCCGCAGTTTGTCCGCGTAGATCAGGATGTGACCGGGGCAGTTCATGGGCTTGAGCTGGTATTCGGCATCATCCAACTCCATGGGCTTGAACATGTTCTCGCTGTAAAAATTGGCGTGCCCGGAGGTCTTCCACAACTCGCGCCGCATTACGTGCGGCGTGTAGACCAGCGAGTAACCGCGCGCCAGATATTGATCGCGCATCCAATCCTCAATGATCTTGCGGATCGCGCCGCCCTTGGGATGGAAGAAAATCAGACCCGGGCCAGCCAGTTCCTGGATGCTGAAGAGGTCCAGCTCCTGGCCGAGCTTGCGATGATCGCGTTTTTTTGCCTCTTCCAGGCGCGCCAGATACGCGTCTTGATCTTTCTTGCTGAAAAAAGCGGTTCCGTAGATGCGCTGCAGTTTTGGATTGTGCTCGTCGCCTTTCCAATAAGCGCCAGCGACCGAAAGCAATTTGAACGACTTGATCCGCGAGGTGGAAGGCACGTGCGGGCCGCGGCAAAAATCGATAAACTGCGGGCCCAAAGTGTACTCGGAGAAAATATCGTCGGCCTTTTCAGTGATAAGCTCTTTTTTCATCCAGTCGTCAGCGTATTTCTGAAGACCGACTTGCTTCGGCGTCAGCTGGCGCTCATAGGGCAGGTCCTTGGCTTGCAGTTCCCACATGCGCGCTTCTATTTTTTCCAGATCTTCGGGAGTGAATGGTGTCTCGCGCTGGAAATCGTAGTAGAAACCGGTGTCGGTGGGCGGGCCGATGCCGAGCTTGGTCTCGGGAAACAGTTCGAGCACGGCGGCCGCCAGCAAGTGCGCTGTGGAATGCCGGTAGACATTGAGTGCCTCAGGATTTCTGGACGTGAGAATCTCCAACTTCGCGTCGCCTTCGAGTGGCCGTGTGAGGTCCCACATTTCGCCGTTCACGCGCGCCACCACCGCATCGTCGGCCAAGCGCTGGCCAATGGACTTGGCGATATCCAGGGGACGGCTCCCGGCCGGAGCGGGCTTCTGGCTGCCATCGGGCAGGGTTATTGTAATGCTGTCGCTCATCAAATTTCAGGGTAACAGGACTACGAGCGAGACGTTTTCGTGAAAGTAGGGCAAGCCTCCGGCTTGCCTGGACAAGACAGAGTCTTGTCCTACGCTATTCTGAGAAAGAACGGCAATGACGAAAGCATACGAACGCTGGATACGTTCCTGGGAAGACCGATTGTGCAACCGCGCCACCAATCGCGTGGTTCGTCATTTCGAATGGGGACTCGATTGGACGCGGCATTGGCCCAGTGCTCAACGGCATCCCAAGAACGGTGAGACGCCCGAGGATTACCTCTTCAAGCTGAATCAGGCCGCGCTGCTGGATAGCGATGAATTCTTCGGCTACGAGCGCCCACGCGACTTCCGGCTGGAAGACGGCATGCTGCGTTTTCACTCACCGGTGGCGTCGCCGTATCCGGAGAACAACGTGGTCCACGCCAAGTGGTTTCCAGCTCAAGACCGCAAGAGGGCCGTGGTGGTGCTGCCGCATTGGAATTGCCCCGCCGACGCGCACTACGGGCTTTGTCGCGGACTTCAGCGCCTGGGTATTTCCAATCTTCGACTCAGCCTGCCGTACCACGACTATCGAATGCCTCCCGAGCTTCAGCGCGCCGATTACGCCATGTCCGCCAACGTGTGCCGCACCATTGATGCCACCCGTCAGGCGGTGATCGATGCCCGCTGCTGCTTTGACTGGCTGGAGGAACAGGGCTTCGAACGCCTGGGCATCGTTGGCACCAGCCTGGGATCCTCCTACGCATGTCTTGCGAGCGCCCATGATCCGCGCATTGCGGTGAACGTTTTCAATCATTGCTCAACGTATGTTGCCGATGTGGTCTGGACCGGGCTCTCCACGCAACACGTGCGGAAGAGCTTGGAAGAACATCTGGACCTGGATCGGCTGCGTGAAGCTTGGAGGGCCATCAGCCCGATCAGCTATTTGGAGAAATTCGCGGCGCGGGAACACAAGTCGTTGTTCATCTACGCGGCTTACGATTCCACCTTTCTACCGCACTTGTCCAAGGACATTGTCACTCGCGTGAGCGAGCTGGGAGTGGATCACAAGGTAGTGGTTTTGCCGTGCGGCCACTATACACTGGGCGAGACACCGTTCAAGTTTATCGACGGATATCATATCTGCAAGTTCCTGACGAAAAATCTATAGTTCTTCGGTTCTTCGGTTCTTCAGTTCGGTGGCACGACCGCTCAACCTAGGAACTTATCTTTTGCGTAGCAGAGTGAATCTAGTTTGCAGTCCACGCAGCGAGGTTTTCTTGCGATGCATAGGGCGCGGCCGTGGAAGATTAGCTGGAGCGGGAAGGCGATCCATTTATCCTTGGGGATGATCTTCATCAGATCCTGCTCGATCTTGACTGGATTGGTTTGCTTGGTTAGATCCAGCCGCCGCGAAAGGCGCTGGACATGCGTGTCCACTACTACTCCCGCCGGGATTCCGTAGTAACCACCCAGCACCACGTTCGCTGTTTTCCGGGCCGCGCCGGGGACGGTGAGCAGCTGTTCCATGGTCTTGGGAACTTCGCCGCCGAAATCCGCGAGAATCTTGCGCGCGGCGCCGATCAGAGACTTCGACTTATTGTTGAAGAATCCCGTGGAGCGGATGTCTTTCCCCAGCTCCGCCTGATTTGCGTTGGCAAAATCGGTGATGGTTGGGTATTTAGCGAAAAGGCCCGGCGTCACTTCATTGACACGTTTGTCGGTGCATTGCGCCGATAGGATGGTGGCTACCAAAAGCTCCCACACGTTGCGATGGAGGAGCGGGATCTTCGGGTTCGGGTACATCTCATCGAGCAGCTTGATTAGCTTGGCGACTCGAGCCGCGCGCTTGCCAGCCGTCTTGGGGCGGGGAACCAGCTTGGGCGGCGTGGCCTTTTTTGCAACACTGGTATTATCTCTTCTCGCCAAAATCTCCTGCTATGCCTCGCCGCTATCATCGCATTTGGCGGATGCCTGTGGGGCTCGTTTCATTTTGACGATTATTCGCTTCTCGCCGGCGAGCTCTGGCGTCCGCTCGAGATACGGCCTCTCACTTACCTGACGTTCTGGATCAACCACTGGTTGGGTGACGGAAATCCGGCAGGCTATCATGCGGTCAACCTGGCTCTGCATCTGATGGCGATCCTGCTTCTGTGGGACGCGCTGGGGCGTATGCTTCCGTCCAACGCTAGACTCATCGCCACCGCCATCTTCGCCGTGCATCCTTTTCAGGCTGAACCGGTGAACTACATTTTCGCGCGGAGCACGCTGCTGGCGACGGTTCTTTGTCTCGCCGCGTTTCGAAGCTGGACACGCGGGCGTAGCTGGTGGGCCGTGGCATGGTTCGCCGCCGCGTTGCTCGCCAAGGAAGAATGCGTCGCGTTTCCTGTTTTTGTGCTGCTGCTCTCGTTGCCGCTTTCGCGCAAATCGAAAGAGCTGCGGCCGATCGCCGCCATGCTTGCGCTTTCGTTCGCTGCCGGACTTCGGGTGCTGCTTGCGGCGAAAACCACGCCAGGTTCAGGCGCCGGTGCGCAGGCCGCAGTCACCTGGCATTCCTATTTGCTGATACAGGGCGAGGTAATTCTGCGCTACCTCCGGATGCTGGTGCTTCCGTGGGGATTCACGGTGGACCCCGATATTCCGGTTCCTCCCCTGTGGTTGGGCGCACTGGCTTGGATCGCGGTGCTCGGCTTGGCCTTGCTCGCATGGCGCACACAGAATCGATCGCGAGCCGGAGTCTGGTTCATTGGCGGGTTGGTCCTGTTGCTTCCCAGCTCGTCGATTTTTCCGGCCAACGATCTGGCAGCGGATTATCGAATGTACCTGCCGATGATCGGATTTGCGGCCTCGATCGGCATCTTGCTGGAGCGTGCGCGGCCGGTTTACATTGCGGCTGCCATGCTCGTGCTGGCATTCTTCAGTTTTGTTCGAACTGCGACGTGGCGAACGGAAGAATCTTTGTGGGCCGATGCCGTTCAAAAGTCGCCGGCGAAAGTGCGGCCGAGAATCCAGCTGGCGCGGGCGGTTGAACCCAATCGCGCTCTCGAGATTTTGGAGCAAGCGCAGCGTATGGCGCCGGATGATCCGCAGATTCCTTCTGAAGAAGGGAGGGTCTATCTGAGCCTGGGAAACCCCGGGCAGGCGCTAGTGGAGTTCGGCCGGACGCTGGCTCTGACTCCTCGGAGCGCGGATGCGTTCAACAACCGTGGAGCGGCCTTGCTTGGCCTCAATCAAAGAGATGCGGCCATGCAGGATTTCGAGCGCGCGCTGGCTCTGGACCCTTGCCAGTTCAACGCGCGGTTGAATTTGCGGCATCTTGGAGTTTTCGTCCCAACGCCAGCGCGGTGCAAGCTGACCGCAGAGCAAGAGTCAGCGCTGGAAGGCACCGGTCGCTAACGCTCGCGGCTCGGTAGGGAGCCGGTGATCAATTCTGGGTGCCCACTTGAACGTCAGTGCGCAGATACTCCCAATCCGGAATCGCCGAGGAGCGCAACTGGGAATCGAGGTCTGTGCGAATCTCTTTGGACTGATGCGGCCCCAAAGACGGTACCACGGCCGAGACGGTGAACAGCGGCGCGGTGCCGGCCGGGTCGGTGGATGATCTGACCGCTATGCGGATCGTCATGTCCGAAATCTGACTGGCGGAGTGATTGACCACAATATATTGCACCTGCGACCTGTGATTGAGATCGGCCACCACTCGGAGACCGGTGACCTCGATGAACCGGGCGAAGGGGTGTTGTTCGAACGCAGGGGCGGCCGGAACGCTGGCTACCACTTGGTGAGGCGTCGGAGCAACCGCTGCCTTTGCCTCGCGATTGGTCACCAGATGTTGCGTGATAACTGCAACAACCAGGAACAAGCTAGTAGCAATCACCACGCCGGTGATCCAGGCCGGCAATCCGATTCCTTTTTTCGAGCCAGTGTGCGCGCCGCGCGGCGCTTCGATGAAGTTGCGCAACTCTGGTGGCAGGCACGGACCGGCGAGCGGTAGTTTCTGCGGAGGCGCGGTGGCCGAATCGCATTTCCGATCGGACGGTTTGCGGGCCGGGAGCACCGGGCGCGGTGTTTTCACCCATTCGAAGTCCGGCGGCGCGGGCGCTTCCAGGATGTTCGCCGGAACAGGCAGCAGGGCAAGCTTCGGGCGGGCTTGAAATGTGGCTATGATCGCCTGGATCTTCGATTCATCCGCATCCAGCCCCAACTTGATCTCATCAAGGACGGCCTCGGCTTGAAGTTGGAATGCTTCGGACAGCGCCTCAGATTGGTCCGCGAACCCGGCCGCCGCACAGAATGGTTCGGGTACGATTGCCAGCTTGGGAAATTGCAGGTTCGCTGCTCGGAAGGGTCCTGATTCCAGGACTCGAGGCGCGGCCGCGGCGAGCGGTGATAGCACGGCAGCGAGTGTTCCAGCGCGGATGCGCGGCGCGGTTTTCATCGAGGGCGCCGCAGTGGGCGAGTGCCTCACCATTTTGGGGGCTGGCGTTGGGAATGGCGCCGGCTCCGCCACGGGTGGCGAGGTTCGCGTGGGTGGTTGCGCGATGGCCAGCTTCGCAGGTTCAATGGTTGGTGCAGTCCTCGGGGGAGGATTCGGTGGAATGGCCAGCTCTACCAATTCGAGAGCAGGTACAGAAAGCCTTACGGGTTCCGTCTTCGGCATCGGCGCCACAGCGGGCGCTTCGGGAGTCGGCAAGTTCTGAGATTCAACTGGGGCAGCGGTTTTGGCAAGGGATCTGGCCGCGATCCGAAGCTCAGCGATTTGGGCCACCCGCGCCAGGAACGGGTTGGGCTTGGCTGCCGTCGGCGGCTCTGAGGCAGGCGGCGGCACGGCCACCGGGTTTCTGGACTCGACCAGCGCCGCGCTCATCCCAGGAGGAGCGAGGGGTACGGCCAACTCAACGAATGTGGGGTGTGTGGGAAGCGCCGCAGGTTCCGTTGGTGGCTCCGCAGTGGGTAGGTTCAAGAGTGCAATGGGCGGAGCTGGAGCAGCCTCGACCGGAGGAGCCTCAACTGGTGCTGCCTCGACTGGAGCAGCCTTCGCCGACTCCACCAGCGAACGCACCAGAGAATCGATCGTTTCACCGGCTGGAATGGCGGGGTCTTCCTCGGCTATTACGGCTGTTTCGATCGCCACTGACGAGTGTCCGTTGGTCAACCCAAACAGCAGATACTGTTCCGGCGCGGCAGAGAGCAATGGAACTGCAGGAACGGCCCGAAGCTGCTCCACCATAGACAATACACCGTTGGTGACGGACAATGCTCCGTTGGTGACCCCGGCGTGCCCCTGCGCACAGGAGGGGCATTCCCGCACAGCTGGCGAACAGTCGCGCCCGCAATCGGGACAGATCCAGCACAACATATACTAACTGTAGGCGGAAAGCGCCTTCGGATCTGTCGGGGACTCACCTTACCTAACCCTAGGTACGGGCCTTACGTTGCTAAATCACTGCACCTAAAGGGCATCCTGAACCGGAATCTATACTGATAAGTAAGTGCAGTTCTATCACCGATCGCGCACTAGACCTCGACGCCTCGGAGTACTAGCAGGCGGGTTTAATCCGCCCACAGTGGCGCACTTGGCACTGGCGGCTGCCTCACGCGCTCATGTCGACGAGATCCTTTGCGTGGTGCCACGCGCGTTTCCTCACAAAGAATACTTCGGCGCCACGCTCGAGCAGCGCATCGAAATGCTGGGATTGCTGGATATGACCATGCCCGGATCGATCGCCACGACTGAGCAGGGATTGTTAATCGACATTGCACGGGAGTGTCAGGCGGAATTCCCCGATGCGACGCGTCTCTACTTCCTCTGCGGGCGCGATGCCGCCGAGCGCGTCCTCAACTGGGATTATGGACGGCCGGGCGTGGTGGAAGAAATGCTGAACCAGTTTGAGCTGCTGGTGGCGTCGCGGAGCGGCGATTTCGTACCACCGCCTGAATTCCAACACCGCATTCATCCGCTCCGCATGACGCCTGGGCACGACGAGGTTTCGTCCACTGAAGTGCGGGAGAGGATCGCCCGAGGCGAACCCTGGGAACACTTGGTGCCTAAGAGCATCGTCGAACGGGTACGCGAGATCTATTCGTGAAGACTGGTGTCGAGAAACGCGCGCAACCTGTGGCTGCGGCTGGGATGGCGCAGTTTGCGGAGGGCCTTGGCTTCGATCTGGCGAATGCGCTCGCGAGTGACGGCGAAGTGCTGGCCAACTTCTTCGAGCGTGTGCTCGCTACCATCCTGCAGCCCGAACCGCATCTTGATTATTTTTTCCTCGCGCGGGCTGAGAGTTTTCAAGACTTCCGCGGTCTGTTCGCGCAAGTTCAGGTTGATGACCGCTTCTGACGGCGAAACCACGCGCCGGTCAACGATGAAATCGCCCAGATGAGACTCTTCCTCTTCGCCAACGGGAGTTTCGAGCGAAATCGGTTCCTGGGCGATACGCAGGACCTTCCGCACCTTGCCCACCGGTAGCTCCATTTTTACCGACAGCTCTTCGGTGGTAGGCTCACGGCCCAGTTCCTGCTGAAGCTGGCGTTGCGTGCGCACCAACTTGTTGATGGTCTCAATCATGTGCACCGGGATGCG
>PMUN01000384.1:0-18970 GCA_003166875.1 Bryobacterales bacterium
ATCCCCGTCACTCAACCCGATCCAGGGGGTCCGCCCCACACGCCGTTGCAGGCTGCAAAGATTTTCAGGTCTAGTAGTACACGGGATAATGTTAAGAGGAGGCCGCGCATGTATCACTATGATCCCGAAACGGCGCTCGAGGAGCTGCAGGAGGATGCCGTGCTGCCTAACCCAGTGCATATCCGCGACATGATCGTTCGCGCGCGACTCGCGCCTGACCAGGCCTTGGAGCTCAACCGCAAATTTCAAACTTACCTCGAAGCCTTCGGCGACGCGCAGGAGATCGCCAAATTGATTCTGCAGCAATTGGGCAAGCCAGAGTCGCCGGCAACCGCAGGGTAGCCTGAAACGTCCATTGGATAGTTGCCTCAATCAATCCAGAGATGCAAGAATAGATCGAATATTGCTCGAAAATGATGGACCAGGTCAACGCAACTGAACCCGTGACCGCTTCCGCGCCACACAAGCGCTCTTTGCTTGGCGCGCTGCTGCATTGGGCGCGTGACCTGATCTTCTCCGTGGTTCTGGCCGTCATCGTGATTCTGTTCCTTTATCAGCCGGTAAAGGTGGAAGGAACCAGCATGATGCCCACCCTCGACGATCAGGAACGCATCTTCATCAACAAGTTTGTTTATCGCTTGCATTTTGGCAAAATCGATCGCGGCGATACTGTTGTTTTCTGGTTCCCCGGCGATCCCACCAAGAGCTACATCAAGCGCGTAATCGCGGTCCCGGGCGATCGTGTTGAGGTAAACCAGGGCGCGGTAATTGTGAACGGACAAGCGCTGGTGGAGAATTATGTGCCGGAAGAGTATCGCGATCAAAGCTCGATGACGGAGAGAACAGTGCCGACTGAGGAGTACTTCGTTTTGGGCGATCACCGTAGCTCCTCGAACGACAGCCGGGCTTGGGGGATGGTTCCCCGGCGCTATATTTATGGGAAAGCCGTTTTCATTTACTGGCCGCTCGACAAAATGGGAGTGCTGAGATAAGTGCCTTGGGAAGCCAAGGAAGCCGATGAAGTCAAGGAAGCCAAGGAATAAAGGAGGCGTGCCCGCAGGCACGCATTCCACCTTCCTCGACTTCTTGAATCCCTGAATCCCTTGGATTCGGGGCTCCTCTGTGGTCACAAAACCTCTAGAAATATTTCCGGTTGAAAACAAAACCGTTGAGGCTATTTCGATGGCTTCGCTGTCACCTCTTCGCGCCGTAGTGTAATATTCTGCGGTCGGAGGTGCTTGCGCACATGGTGCCTGGAATCGACGTTTCTCATTTTCAGCTTGCCGTTGACTGGGCGGCCGTCGCGGCGTCGGAGGTCCGATTCTGTTTTATCAAAGCCACCGAAGGAGCGGCGAACGTGGACCCCAGGTTCATACAGAACTGGCGCGGCGCTGGCGCTGCCGGGCTGCTGCGCGGCGCGTACCATTTCTTCCATCCCACGGTTCCCGCCGCGACGCAGGCCGAATCGTTTATCCGCACCGTCGTCCGCTTGGAACCCGGCGATCTTCCCCCAGTTCTGGATCTGGAAGTGCCGGCGGCTTGGGCCACCATTGCGCAGAGCGCTCGTGCGCCTTTGGCGATCCAATGGCTGGAGACAGTGGAAAGCCGCCTGGGCGCGACGCCGATCGTTTATCTAAGCCCCGCCTTCGCCACCGAAATCCTCAAAAACGCTCCCGCGCTGGGCCGCTTCCCGGTGTGGCTGGCCCATTACACCGACGCTGCCACGCCCACGGTCGCGAAGCCATGGGACTCCTGGACCTTCTGGCAGTATACACGCGAGGGGAAAACGTCGGGCGTCACTCTGCCAGTAGATCTCGATCGCTTCAACGGTTCGCTGGATGATCTGAAGGCGCTCGCGGTTAAACCGGCCACGTCCTGAGGTCCAAGCGAATACAATGTTGTTAGTCCGATGTCCAAGCTCGGGTACGCGGTGCTTTTGGTGGCTGCAGCGCCGGTTGTGTTCGGGCAGGACGCGCTGAGTCATTTGGTAGCTGAGTCGGTGCCGTTGCGAAGCAGCGCGGATATAGATTGGACACAGCAGAAGAGCGCGCTTCGTGACTGGATTGAATCGCGCTTGCCTTCCAACGTCGCGCAGCTCAATGCGGACTTTTCAAACTTGGAGACGCGACTGAATGCGGAGCTCCGGCAAGCGGGCTTAGCTGAACCTGAAGATCCGAATGTTGGCTTCGGTTACGTTTCCAGGTTGAAGCTGACGCGTCCCGCCGAATATCCCGAAGCGTTGGTAGTACAGGCGGGCGTTTCGGCGGGATGCGGCAATGATGAATCCGTTTATATCTACCGCTTTTCGCAGAAGCGCGTCCGGTTACTGGAGGCACATGGCAACGGCAAGTGGGGCAGTGGCATCTTCGAGACACGGTTTTCTGGTCCCGACGCCGCTGGAAGCCGCGTCTTTTATGCTTCCTGGTACAACGTTCAGTGTGGATCGAGTTGGAACGAACTCGACTATAGGCTCTTTCGCTTTGGCCCAGGCCAGGAGCAGGCCGCGCCGCTCTTCTCTTCGACTCACAGCTTTAATACCGACGCGGAAGTGCATGTGAAGCTTAGTCCCAGCGAACTGCTACTAGAATTCACCGCCGGGGCGATGGAAGGAGGGTTCAGGCGAACCTACGTGCTGCACTACAGTATCGGTTCCCAAGGCGTGGAGCGGATCGATCCGGTTGCTCTTCAGCCGCAAGATTTCGTCCACGAATGGCTTATGGAGCCTTGGGAAGAGATGCAGTCGCGCAGCGGCTCTTCGGACACCCTCGTGAAATGGCACAAGTTCCTCCACGCCGATTTGGTGCTCGGCGACTATGAGTTTGTGCAACCCTGCATCAATCGGCCGGGAGTTATTCAGGTTGGCGTGGACCTCCGCTTTATTGGGGACCACGAAATTCCTGAGCCGTTGAGCGTTTATTTCCTGGTGAAGGACAAAGGTAACTACAGCTACGAAATGTCCGAACTGAGTTTCAAACGACAGGACGGCTGTCCCGGCGAGACTCCCCCGGCTGATTATGCCGAGCCGCCTTCCCTGTTCAAGAAGAAATAGCCAGCGCGGCCGCTGCGATTTCGTCTCTCATTCGCAGCGTGTTTTCGCGGACCGATTTCACGAACGTTTCCTTGCTCGCGTCTTCATTCCCGAAGGAGTACGTGATTCCACGCGACGAGTTCACGATTGCTCCCAGACCGTCCGTGTTGAAGCAGGCGGCAGCGCCTTGGGAGCTAGCTCCCTGCGCTCCATAACCAGTGACCAGAATAAACGCTCGCGGCAGAAGCGCGCGCAGACGGCTGGCATCCTTGGGGAACGTTGCGCCGATCACAGCGCCGATGGAACTGTAGCCCGATTCACCCACCAGGCTATCGCCGAAGTCGCGAATGGTCTGAGCGATGGTTTCATAGAGCGGACGCCCGGTGTCATGAAGCACCTGGTCCTGATAATCTCTCGATCCGGGATTTGAGGTCTTGAGAACGATGAAAATACCTTTACCGTGCTCGCGGCAGGCATCTACATAAGGAAGCATGCTGTCCCGGCCGAGATACGGCGTCACGGTCATGGCATCCACATCGAAGGCTTTTTTCCCCAGGTAGGCCGCGGCATAGGCTTCGGCGGTGGAGTCCACGTCGTTGCGTTTGCCGTCTGCGATTACCAGCAGTCCCCTTTGTTTCGCGGCTTGGACGGTGTCTTCGAACGCCTGGATGCCGGCCGATCCGTATTGCTCAAAAAATGCCAACTGCGGCTTGACGATGGACGCCAAGCCGGCGATTGTGTCCAGCACCAGTTCGTGAAAATCGCGAATGACGGAGCGGATCACGTCAGCAGTGGGCGCGGCACGGCCTGATTTTATGAACGCCGGCATCAGGTCGATGCGAGGGTCGAGACCGACGACGCACGGACTGCCGGTTTTGCGTACAGATTCTACCAGCCGGTCGGAAAAAAGACGCATACCTGGTTATACGGTAGCGAATCTCCCTCAGGAAGCGGAAAGGTACCGACTTCCTTACGGTCGCGGTTCAGTTTCCGAGGTTCATTAGCGGCTTGCCGCGCAACTTGTAGTCGGCGGCGTTGAGCTTGGGACTCAGATCCACGGAGTCGAAGCGAACGTCGATGCCGTGCGGGGAGCCGTCCGGCTTGATCTGCACGGTCTTCGGATAGAACGCTTTTGCGCCCTTGAAATAGTCGGAGTAACTAATGAGCGCGGAGCCTACTCCGGTGGTGGTGCTAATTCGCACTTTTTGTGGACGCAAGTTGCTATCCAGACCAATCGAAATTTTCTCGGTGCCGTTTTCCGCCACCAGCGGATACTCTTCGTCAGCGCCCGGAACCGGATGGTTCGCGACAATCTTGAATTGCGGGCCGCTGACCCGGGCCAGCACTGCGGAAACCTGATAGTCGCGGATGAAACCCAAATCAGTGGGCAGATCCAACGCGTCCTGCCCCTTGAGGTTCTTGCTGGCGGTGAATTCGCTGCCGGTGAAAGCCACTTCGTGCAGGATGGCTCCGGCCTTGGCTTGAAATAGCGCGCGGTCCGGATTGTTGCGCATGAACAGCGTCCAGCGTACGCTTGAGCCCCCGTTACTCCAAACGGTGAGACTGCCAGCAGCCTGGACGGTTGTCAGCTCGCGCAGCCCGTCGTCGCCGGCCACGGCTTTCACCACTTTCTTGAGCAGATCGGCCCCGAAAGTTTCCAGCGTGGCGCGGCTGGGTTCTAGCACCACCGAGACCGGGATGCTCCGATCCGCCTCGACGCTGAGCGTGGCTTGATGGCCGATGTAGCCTTTGGCATTGAAGTCGACCACTAACTTGCCAGGCTTCTTTTTTAGTTCCAGCCGTCCATCCAGTGTTGGTCCGACGGCGGTCCCGTCCAGACTTATGTCGCACTCGGCGGGTGCGCAGGTGAGCAATACCGTGCCCAATACCGCGCCCAATGGATCCTTCTTCGGAGGAGGCGGAAGCGAGACAGCCACCAGTGGTTTGGTCTTGCTTCTGATGGCCTTCAGAATCTCGTCGGAAGCACCTGCAGCTTTGAGTTTGTCGGCCTGATCGGGCGTTAGCAAAAAATCAACGCCACGGTTTAAAATCGCTTCCTTGCGGCGGTGCAGCGGAATGGCATCCTGACCCGCGAACTTGAGCAGTTGCTCAAAGGTCAGCGGCGCGCCGTTGATAAACGTATCTTCGGTTTTCTTGGAATGCGCAGAGGGCGCGGGTTTGGGATCTTCGGCCACAATCCGCGGCGCGAAACAGACGGGAAGAGCCGCTAGAAAAGCAGCTCTCAATAAAATGGATCGGTTAGCTGGTCTCATGGGCACCTACTTCATGGCCGCTTCCGCTTCTTGCGCGGAACGGATCTTCTTTTTCCAGATGCGTCCTTCCATATGATCCGGATGGGCGGCCAGAAGGTCGTCCACTTTTTCCAGGGCTTGCGCATATTTGCCAGAAGCCCACAGCGCTTTCACTTGGCCCAGCAGAACCTGGTCGTCGGATGGTTGCGCAGGGGCCGTTTCGCTGGCAGGCAGCACTTCTGCCGCAGCCACGGGCGCGGGGGTTTGGGGAGGAGGCGCGGCCACCTGTGGTTGCACCGCCGAAGCGCTGGGCTGCTGAACGGCCACCACCGGAGCTGGAGCCTGGCTTTGGGAGGCGTGCATGCTTTGGCGCGAAAAGAATGTCAAGCTGATACAGAACGTCAAGACAGCGGCGACCGCATAGGGGATCCATCGCGTTTTGGAACTCGTCGGCTGGGGCGCTGGGGCTGTCCCCTTACTTACGCGCGGGGCTACTTTCGGCGGCGTAGGCGTCACGGAAGACGCAGGCGTTACCGAGGGCGCGGGCTCAGCCACCGGAGCAGTTACAACCGGGGCTGCAACTGGTGGAGGCATCGCAGAGGCGAAGGTCGGAGCGAATGCCGGTGGGGCAAGCGCAACCGCAGGCTCCGCGGAAGCCACCGCCTCCGGCGCCGCACCCGGCCCACGCAGTTTCTGCGAAATCAGATACAGGCCTGCCGCAAATTCGTCGGCCCGTTCCAATCGCTTCTCGGGGTCCTTCTCAAGCGCGCGTATCATCAGTTGCTCAAGCTCCTCCGGAATCTCCGAATCCAGCTTCCGCAGGGGCTCGGGCGTGGTATGTACAATTTCTCGCGTAATCAGATTTGCGTCGGCCGGGAACGGATATTTGGCCAGCAACTCATACAGCACAACCGCGACCGAGAATACATCCGATTTCGCTTTGAACGGCTTGCCCAGAATTTGCTCGGGCGCCAGGTAATTCGGGAACAATGCTCCCGGCCGGCCTCCCGCCTCCACAATGGACGCCAGGCATTTTCCGATTCCAAAGTCGAGAATGGTGGCATCCTTGCCCGTTACGAAGATATTGCCGGGCTTGATGTTTCCGTGCGCCACTCCCTTGGAATGCGCGAATGCCAGCGCCCCGCAAACCTGCACCATCAGATCGATCTTGTCGGCCAGCGACAGAATCCGCCGATCGATGTGCCAGCGCAGATCTACACCATTGAGAAGCTCAGTGGCGATGTAAATTGCGCCGTCTACCTCGCCCAAATCCCGTACTTTCACAATATGCGGATGGCGTAGCTCGGCTGAGGCGCTCAAATCGCGGCAAATCTGGTCGCGCAATTCCGGACTGCCGATGATGGCCGGATTCAGAACCTTCAACACCATTTCGCGATTGCGAAAGGTGTCCGAGGCGCGATAGGTTGTACCTACGGCCCCCACCCCCATCTCGTCCAGAAGCTTGTACTTACCGATTGATGTCATACTAGTCGCGCCCTGCTCGCCCCCAGGTGTTCACTGCTGCCGAAGGAAGTACCTCGGCTACTAGTAAACATCGGATGCGCAAGGTAGCTGCTGCATGCTCGATCGACTAACTAATGGTTTTTTTGCGTGTGACTCCGTCAGTCGCCGTAGTACCAACGTAGGGTCAGATGGTAGAGAAGCACCGACTCCCTCACGGTCGCGGTTCGGCTAGAGGCTCACCGCCTGCCGAACAGCCAAAGCAGGAAAGACAGGACGACACTGACGAGGAGACAAGTCACCAGAGGAAAATAGAACGCCGAATTTTTACCACGAATCACAATGTCCCCGGGGAGCCGGCCTAAACGGATGGGCAGCTTTTCGCCGAGCGTGAGAACCACTCCCAGCGCGAGAATGACAATTCCAAGCGCGATCAACGTGCGGCCGATGCTCACACTTCAATTGTTAACTACTCGCGGGAAGTTTGCGTGGGCGCTGCTTGGCCGAGACAGATCGGATGATCGTTTGACCCCGGTCAGTGGCTGGCAATGACTTCGCCTGCGCGATTGCAGCGCGTAGCAATGCTTCCACCTCCGGGGTGGCCAGCGCTGCCGCATTTGGAAGGCGGATGAAGCGATTCTGTTTTCCAGCCCCGAGCAGGATTTTCGTGGGATCGGGCAAGGTCGCACCATGGTTAAAGGACAAGCCCACGCCCTTCGCGTTCGCGGCCAGTGAGACGATGTAATCCGTCGGCCGCTCGGTGGGAGAGTAGCCGATCACGAAGAAATTGTAGTTATCGTAAACCAGTTCGACAGCAGTCGGAAATCGCTTGCGTAGCGCCGCGCGAATAGAGCGAATGAGCTTCCCCATCGGCTGGTCGAACTTCGCGATGAAGCCGTCGACTTGTTTCGATGGCGAGCTCACCTTCAGAAAACCTTCTCCGCTTTCTCGCTCTTCAGCAAATGCCCGTTTTCCTGTTCCTTGATCACTAGCGTGGTGCGTACTCCGTCGGCCTGGATTTTCCAGAACTTGGTAATCTCGCGCTGCTCGTTGCGGTTTAGTACAAATGCGGCTGGATGAAACAGGGTTTCCGGTTTATTCCAATGGCCTGCTGTCCGGGCCTGGCCCGTGACTTCGATGTTGATCGGCGTGGTCACGCTGTTTTCGAGATTAACCACCTTCAGCGTCACCAGAACCAGGTCGTCCGATTTCTTCTGGACGTTTAGCGACGTGGATAGATGGGGCGGGCGGGCGCATCCTGCCAACATCAGCAGCACGATGAGCGAAAGTTTTCTCAAATGGGTCTCCTTCTGACCATTAACAATAGCGGTATCGCGGCCAGTTGCGTGACCACCGCGAACGTGACGGCGGAGGCAAGCGACCTCCCGTAAAGGATACCAATCGCGCTGCTGCCGGCGAACCACAAAATGCCGTAAGCAGTATTGAAGATTCCGTACGCGGCGCCGCGCCGTTCCGCGGGAACCAGATCCGCTATTTTAGCGCGCAGCAAGGATTGTTGAGCGCCCATTCCAGCTCCCCACAGCGCCATTCCACCGAGTGCGGCGTAGAACGATCCGAAAAAGGCGAGCGGGCTGGAGGCTGCGGAAAGCACGACACCGATAATCAATGCCGGCATGCCGATGCGATCGAAAAGCTTTCCGAAAACAAGAGCGGTGATTGCTTCCACTCCCATCGCACACGCGTAGAAGACCGGAATCTGGGCCGGCGTTGCGAGCGAGGTCTTGTTAAAGTGAAACGCGATCAATGGAAAGTCGACGAAACCGGCGGCGAGCAAGCCCGCGGCGGCCATGTAGATCCAGAAGGCGCGCGGCAGACCGGTGGTGGCGATTCGGGCGGCCTTTGGTTCCTCGAAGCGCGACGGATCGGGATAAAATTTGATAGCTGTAAACAAGCTGACGAGTGCCAGGCCGGCCGGAATGGCGAGTACCGCGTAGGCGCTCGCATAGTGGCGCCGCGATTCCACGAGGACCAGCGCCACCAGCAACGGCCCCAGGAAAGCGCCCACCTGATCCATGAATTCGTGCAGCCCGAAGCCCCAGCCGCGACCGCCGATCTTGGATGCTTGCGAAAGCATCACGTCGCGCGCGGGAGTTCGAATCGCTTTGCCGGCGCGTTCGGTGATGATCAACGCGGCGGCCACTCCCCAGTGCCCGGCCAGCGCCATGAACGGCACGGCGAGCAGGTTGATGAAGTAGCCGACGATGGTGAGCTTCCAATAGGCACGCGTGCGATCCGCGGCGACGCCTGAAAATAACCGCAGCAGGTAGCCGGCCAGCTCGCCGGCGCCCGAGACAATTCCGACGATCGCGGCGCTCGCGCCCAGTGTCCCGAGGAACGGACCATTGATGCTACGCGCGCCCTCGTACGTCACGTCGGCGAACAGACTGATGGTGCCGAGCGCGACGATGAAGCGGATGGCGGACTGGCGCGAGGCGGCGGCCACTATGTGTGAGATGCAGAAACCGGCGATCTGGCTTCTTCGAGCGCCTGCTCAACTTCGGTTTGATATTCCTTCAGAAGTTTTTCGCTGGCTGCTTCAAAGCGCATCACCAGAACTGGCTGCGTGTTTGAGGCGCGCAGCAATCCCCAGCCTTCCGGGAAAATTACGCGAACGCCATCAGTGTCCACAGTCTTGCGGATCTTCTTGAAATGCGTTGCTACTCGCTCCACCACGCCGAACTTGATGTCGTCCGGGCAATCCACGCGGATCTCTGGCGTCGAGACCATATGCGGCAATCCTTCCAGTTGAGCCGAGAGCGGCCGGCCGGACTTGGCCACGATCTCGGTTAGCCGGCACGCGGCGTAGAGTGCATCGTCGTAGCCATAGTAACGGTCGGCGAAGAACATGTGGCCGGACATTTCACCTGCCAGCTCCGCGTGTTCCTCTTTCATCTTGGCCTTGATCAGCGAGTGGCCGGTCTTATACATAATGGCATTGCCACCCAGCTTATTGATCTGGTCGTACATCACCTGCGAGCATTTAACCTCGCCGATGAAGGTGGCGCCGGGCTTGCGGCTGAGGACTTCGCGTGCGTAGATCAGCAGCAGGAAGTCGCCGTAGATTACGTTTCCTTTTTCGTCGACNNCGGAGATTGGCGGGGACGGTGGGATCGGGATGATGATTCGGAAACTTCCCGTCCATTTCAAAGAACAGTTCGGTGACGTCGACGTTGAGCTTTTCAAAGATCCGATGAATAACGGGTCCGGCGGTTCCGTTGCCTGCGTCGGCGACTACCTTGATGCGGCGATCGAAGTGGAACTGAGACGCGATTTCATCCACATAGGGAGTGGCCGCGTCCATCACAGTCACCTTGCCCGCGCCATGCTCGAAGTCCTGTTTTTGGATGAGGTGCAGGACATCCTGGATGGCTTCGCCGTGCAATGTGCCGGTACCGCACACGGTCTTGAAGCCGTTGTATTCCGGCGGATTGTGACTGCCGGTGATCATGATGGCGCCGTCGGCTTTGGTGTGTTGCGCCGAATAGTAAAGCACTGGAGTGGGAACGACACCGATATCGGTGACATCCGAACCCGTCTCCAACAGCCCTTTCACCAGCGCGTCGCGGAGCCTGGAAGAGCTAAGCCGGCAATCGCGGCCGACGTTGATCTTGCGGCCACCACTGCGACGCTGAAGATAAGTGCCCAACCCCCGTCCCAGCAGTTCGATATCCGGGCTCAGGAGTTCCGAATCGGCAATGCCCCGGATGTCGTACTCGCGGAAGATGGTCGGCTTGAGCATATAACAACAATTCTAGCGGGCAGGAGGGCGCGGTTAACAACCGCGCGCAGGATGGCATCCTGCCCTACTACCGAGGACTCACTGAGAATCGCTGGACGGTTTGAAGTCGTCGGTGTGAAAGACGCGAAGCTCTGGGTCGTCTGGGCGCGCTACGCGAAGGACCAGGGCAACTTGAAATCGGGGGCCTTGGAAATACGAAACGCGGATCGCATGCTCTCCCATCCTAAGGTTTACTGAGCCGGCCTTTTCTATGACGGGGTGCTGTTTATCGTTCTGGATGACTTTCTTACCGTCGATGTACAGAATTGAGCCGTCGTCCGAGGCCAGTGCGAAGCGGTATTTTCCAGGCTTCGAAACCCAAAAGCGGGCGGTGTAGTCGATCGCGAACCACTCGAATCGGTCCGTGACTCCAGGGAAGCCCTCGTCAAATGAGCGCGGCGGCACACAGAGGTACGGCGTGTAGATTTCCCCGACAGGCTTCAACTTCGAGAAGTCCGGAAGCTTTCGGCTACCAGGGTTGATATGGTAGATTTCGCCCCGAAAGCCGCTGGTTGCTACGACGGTAGTGCCAAAAGTGTAAATCGGCTCGCCGATTACAGTAGTGCTGAATTTGTACAGCGGCTCCTGCGCCGCGACGTTGCCCGCGAGCGCCAACATCACCATCGCGGCTGAGATCCTTTGCACCGGCGGCGTATCCCTCCGTCTATAAATACGCGCTAGCGATGGCCCGGGATGCAAAATTCTGAGTTTCCTCACATCCGCGCCAGCTGGATACGAGTCCAGACCTGGGAAACCAACTGGATCATGGAAATGACTCGGATCGACAAGGCCGGGCCGGGCTGCCACTCCCCGGAAAGTTCGTGACAGCCGCGGTGGAGAAGACATTCCCAAGCTTGCTGGTGCGCGAAAGCGAATTCGCCTTCGTATAGCTTGCGCCGTTCCCGGACGACACGGCGTACATGACCTACAAAGACGACTTTGGAAAGCAACCGGTTGTAGAAACACTCCATCGTCTCCACTTTGAATAAGTGAGTTTCGAAGCTGGCGGAGATTCTGGAATTGGCATCGGCCAGCCGTTCGCTGCTGGGCTGGCGGTAAGGACGATTTACAACCGCCGTCGCCGATCAAATCACAAATTCGGTAACGCAGCCGCGGAGATCCATCTCGTATTCGATGCTCTCAATTGGCGGCCGCGAGTAGTGCCACGTGAGCCCGTGCGCTCCGCCTTCTTCCAAGCGCTCAAGAAGTTCTTTCTCAAGAAACGGACGGATGTCATGCACCGTGTAAATTTCGCTTACAGTGACGTCGTTCCAGCTCACGCCGAGTCCTCTCAATCTCCCTTCCATCAGTCCCATTACGAAGTGCGCTTTCTCGCGAATTGCAGCCGCGCTGGACTCTCCCCGCCGTACCACATCATGCGGATCAAGCGAACCTTCAGGCAGCTCGCCCGCTCCCGCAACCAGAAACGTCTTCCGCCTCGCCTTCGATGGAACGGTGTAGGAGAAGCCGTAGAGCGATGGCTCTCCGGGCGGGTTCACCTCAGGGGCAATGTTGGTACGCGCCACCGGGTTCATGCCCTCAAAGAGAATGTCCCACTTCTTGAGGACATCAATGTAGCCTGCGTTGAACTGATTGAAGCCGGTGAAGCTGAAGGGCTTCGGCGATCGCAACTCCACGCCGCACATCGCCTGGAGTGGGCGTCCGGCTCTTTTGAGGTGTGCCTCGACGGCGTCAAAACCTGCCCGTAGCGGAATATAGCGCTCGAACCGAACATGGACGACCTCGAAACCCGCCTCTGCCACGACGCCCGCAGAGTAAGGGGCGATGCCCTTCAGGAATGAATAGTTGCCTCGTTTGTTCTCGACCAACATCCAGTATGAGGATAGCCCATCGGGTTTCGGCGGACGCGAGCCAACGCCGACGGTGCTCCCGACCATCCTGACAGCAGCGGGAGGTGGCGGCTGAATATCTGGACTCCGGTGGCAACGCGGCGGCTCCGCGCCGGTGCTCGGTTGCTGAACCCGCCTCTGACTCGGCGACACTTTGGCTCAATGATGCTGTTGAACGGGAGGTATCGCGGATGGAAGAGCGGCTGACGCGGGAACCGGAAGTTGAAGCTCGCCAATTTCGCCGGCCGTGAGGCGATTCCTGGTTATGCAGCCCTTCCCAGGATCATCCGCGTGGTTGGCCCCAAACGGTGTTGGAGTAATTACCAAGCGCTACGACCGGCGGCGTTGCTCATGTCCTCGAATGGAAGTTCTTGCTCCCGTGGCTAGAGGGCATATCAGCGAATTGCGCGTTTTACGTCAACATGAAGCCCGCCCGACCGCCCAACTTCCAAGTTCACCCAGGTGAGCGGAGCCCGTCTTGCGTTGTCCGTCCCTGTCCGCCTCCCCTACGTTTATCGAATCCGCCAACTCGCCATGTTAGACTACGGGTGGCAAGAAGGGAGCATCCAAGCCATGAAACCGACGTTTCATGTAGTTGGTACTCTCATCTTCGTTTCTTGCCTAGCACCCTCGGGGCTCGCCCAGCAGGATCGAGTCGCCAGCCCAATCGACAGTGGCCACACGGCTGTCCTGGACAGCAAGGTCCGGCCATTGACTCTGGCTGAGCGAGGCGATGAAGGGCTGGTTGCGCCTTCGCTGAAGCTTCCGTGGATCACGCTGTGGTTCAAGCGAGCCCCGATTCAGGAAGCCGCGCTGAGGCAGTTGCTGGCCGAACAGCGGGACGGTTCCTCACGGAACTACCACAACTGGCTTGGGTCACAGGAGTTTGCCGACCAGTTCGGCCTCAGCCCGGACGACGTCGGCAAGATCGCCGCGTGGCTCGAAACCCAAGGATTCCGTGTCGAATACCTGGCGAAAGACCGTGATTTCATTGCGTTCAGCGGTACGGCGGAGGAGGTGCGGAACAGCTTTCGAACCGAGATCCACCGATACACGATTGGCGGCGAACCGCACTACATGAACGCGAGCGCACCGTCCATACCCCAGGCTCTCACGGAGGTCGTGTTGTCGCTTCGGGGCTTGACCGATCTGCGGCCAAAACCCGTGAGGCTGCGCAACAGGGAGGCCGCTCAAAGCGCCGTCGGTCCTGAACAGCAGATTACTGGAGGCACTCACACCCTCGCGCCCGACGATATCGCCACCATCTATGACATCGCGCCGCTGTACGACCGCGGGATCGATGGCTCGGGGCAGAAGATCGTCGTGGTGGGGGAATCGAAAATCAACCTCTCCGATATCCGCCAGTTCCGCAGTCATTACCATCTGCCGGGCGCCGATCCGCAGATCATCGAATGTTGCGGCGGGGATCCCGTAACTTTCGAGCAATTTGAGAGCGAGCTGGATGTGGAAATGGTATCCGCGGTGGCCCGCAACGCCGATGTCATCTTCGTCTATTCCCAATTCGTCGATGATGCTTTGTCCTATGCGATTGACAACAATCTGGCGCCGGTCATTAGCGAGAGCTTCGCATTCTGCGAGCAGGCGGTTTCCAACTCAGGCGGTTCGCCGGGTATGTGGGAATCCCTGGCCCTTACGGCGAACGCCAAGGGCATTACGTGGCTTGCCGCGACTGGCGACTCCGGCGCAGCGGGTTGCGATCCCTGGTTCTCTGGCGACGGCGTTGCTGCAAACGGCCTCGCCGTTAACATTCCCGCCAGCGTGCCGGAGGTGACAGCCGTCGGGGGCACGGAATTCAACGAAGGCTCGGGCTCCTACTGGAGCGCTACCAACGGCGGCTCCGCAAAGGGCTATATCCCGGAGATCGCATGGAACGAATCATCGAGCACCTATGGCCTTGCCTCCACCGGGGGCGGTGTCAGTACGTTTTACTCCAAGCCGCCGTGGCAGACGGGACCTGGTGTTCCCAATGACGGAATGCGCGATGTGCCGGATGTCTCAATGAACGCAGCCCTTCACGACTCCTACTCCGTTTACTTGAGTGGTGCCTGGGGTGGTTACGGCAGCGGCACATCCGCATCCACGCCGGTCTTCGCCGGGATCGTCGTATTGCTGAACCAGTTTCTGACCGCGGCCGGACAGCGAACGGCAGGCAACATCAATCCGATGCTGTATGCGCTGGCCCACAGCACTACCAACGTTTTTCACGACATCGCGACTGGCGACAACATCGTTGCCTGCCTGGTCGGCTCTTCGGATTGCGCGGTCGGTTCTTTTGGCTATTCGGCCTGGGTGGGTTACGATCTGGCAACGGGTCTTGGGTCGGTCGACGCGTACAATCTTGTGACCAGCGTGGGGCCACGGAATTCCACCGCCGCCGCTGTGACTGCGAATCCTGCCAGCATCTTGACCAACGGACAGACGAAACTGACCGCGACGGTCTCTTCCGCCGCAGGTAGCACCAGGCCCGTCGGGAGCGTAAGGTTCAGCGTCGGCGGCGCTGTGCTTGGATCCGCGCAGCTGTCTGGGGCGAGTGCGTCGCTGACTGTTTTGGGAGGCCAGTTGTCGACGGGCAGCAACGTGATCGAGGTCACCTACAGCGGCGACCTCGGATTCTCCGAATCTAGAAGTTCCGTCCTCGTCACCGTCAGCCAGCCTGCGGCAGGAGTCACCTTCATGGCCAATCCGGATCCGATCATGCTGAACAGCGGATCGCACGGCATGACCACGCTCACCTGGGACGCGCCGGGTTACAACCAGTTGGCGATATTCGTCGGATCGCCCACCGGGTCTTCGATGACCGGTACGGTCGGATCCAGTGGTTCGGCGCCCACGGGCAATTGGGTAACTGACGGCGTACAGTTCTTTCTGATGGACCTGACCACCCACACCGCGATTGCTAGCGTTACCGCGCATGTCAGCACTCGCGGATCTCCGCGCAGCACCACTACGGCTGTGACGGCGATTTCCCCTGATATATTTACTTTCGGACAAGGCCAGACAACACTCACGGCTGCAGTCTCAGCCGCCCCTGGCAGCGGCACACCTAGCGGGAGTGTGACGTTCAGCGTAGCTGGCGCCGGGCTCGGAGCCGTGACGTTGTCAGATGCGGCGGCGTCGATAGTCGTCAATGGGAGCCAGCTATCGGCGGGCATGAACACGATTGACGGAGCTTACAGCGGCGATGCCAGTTTCGCTGCATCTTCGGGATCCGTCGTCGTCGTGGTGGTCGAGCCACTGTCGGGAGCCGCTTTCAACGCCAATCCGAATCCGATCATGTCCCTCAGTGGAACAGGCATAACCACGCTCACCTGGGATGCACCGGGCCATAAGCGGCTGGCGATATTCGTCGGATCGGTCACCGGGGATCAAATGACCGGGGCGATGGGGTCGAGCGGCTTTACGCGCACGGGCGACTGGGTAACTGACGGGATGCAGTTCTTCCTGGTGGATTTGACCACCCACACCGCGATTGCCAGCCTCATCGTGCACGTCAGCGCGAGCGAAACGCCGGCGCCGTAGGGAATCACCCTCACGGCTAGCTAGCCCGAACCCGATTATCGGTTCCCAGAGGGCCGCTCGTGGGTATAACCACGCTAACCTGGAACACTCGGAAACATTTCACTTGGACGAGAAGTCGGCTATGGTGACTTGTGCCACTCGCGGTCCGGACGGTGTTGGAGTAATTACCAAGCACTACGACCGGCGGCGTTGCTGATGTCCTCGAATCAGACTTCCGGCTCGCCTCGGCCGACGCACATCCCCGGTTAGTGCGTTTTGCACTCGAAAACGTTTGGTTCCTCGCAGTCATGCTCCCTCCCGTGCTTTCGCCCTAAGCGTAAATGTTCGACGGTTGCTGCCGGCAATGACGGCTCTTTCGTTGATAGGCCTCTCGAAGGCGTTGTCGGTATCTACGGTGCGTAATGCGTGAAGACGAGGTCGCTAGCCTTGGCCTGGTTGTGGCAGGGGAAGCAGGATTGCATTGACGCCGGGGCGGCGGGTTTGCCGTCTATGAAGAAAGCGAACCCCCAGCCGCCCGTCGCGGCGTACTTGGTGGAGTCTTTGACCATAAACTGAATGTTCGTGGGGGCGCCAGCGACGAAAGATTGGGCTTGGCCAAAGACCTTGTTGTTTTCCGCCGACGGCACGTGACCATAGTGCAGAGCGGCAATGATCGTGCCGTCCGGGTATGGAAGCTTGCCCTCGCGGTAGGCCTTGATCGCTACATCGTTGCCCAAAACGGCGGCGAAACTGTGGAGGTTGCCTTCTTCATGGGCCACGGAGATCAAGCTCCAGTCTCGGTATCCGGGGGGAATTTTTGTGACGACAATTGGGGCGGCCGAGTCATCGGCGTGTAGAGACGCCGGCGCCGTAAACGCGATAATACCTGCCAGAATTACAACGGCAACCAGCAGCAAGGTAATCCTTTTCATAGTGGTTCCTCCTTCAGGAAGACTAAGCTCCTCAATCATGCCCGATTAACGAGTCAGCGGAATCACGAGATGGAAGGGTTTTCGAGTAACCACTTTAGTTGGAAGAAGCATACCCTATTCGTGGTATTCAGAGATTGCCATTCCGTGTCCGAGGCGAGAGGACTGAATCCAGGCTGCGGTTACGATCCAGGCAGGGTGCTGGGGCTGAGGGATCGCAAACGTTAGTCCCGATACGGTACTAACGTTTCTCTGAGCTAGCCGTTTTCGACGCGCGCCTTTATATCCGAGTACGCCATATCGATGAGCCTGCTTAGGGCTGCGGCGTTTGTGGCCGTTCCCGGTCTCAGCTTCACATGGCGAATGAACTTGCCGGCGCCTTCGAACAAGCGGGCCGGATCTGGCAGCGCTGCGCCGTGAAAAAACCCCACGTTTACATGCGAAGTGAATACATTGACGTAGCCGAAGGGCGCATCTCCCAGACATGCAACCGGATGGCCGTCATGCAAGAGCTCCCGAACTTCGTCCCCGCATTTTCGCATCATCTCAAACCACTCATGCGCGATGGCTCCCAATTCACCTGCATGCTCTTTCATCCACGCATCGATGGCGGGATCCCGCTCGACAGCTCCGTTGAATCGCAGCAATTCCGTTCTCATCGTCGCCCACTTTCTTCTTTCGAGATCTATGGTTACGTAGCACCCTTCTAGCACCCGCGAAAAAATCGGTGCAGGCACCGACTCCCTCACGGTCGCGGTTCGGTAACGCTCTCTAAACATGCGACATTCTTTCCGAACCGCGAGCGTAAGCGACCGGTTGTTGCCACCTTTTCGCTCCCTGACGGTCGGGGCTCGGTAACATACTAAATAGCATGACCGTGAACATCTCACTTGGCGATCTCGCATACCAACTCGGCTGTGAACTAAGGGGCGACGGCGCCGTCGTGATCACAGGCGTAGCCGGTATGGAGCAGGCCGGTCCCACCGAGCTCACTTTTCTGGCCAATCCGAAGTACGCGCCCAAAGTGAAGCACTGCCGCGCGGCCGCCATCCTGATTTCCAGCCCGTTGAGCGAAAGCACGCCCGCCAGCCTGGTTTCCGCGAACCCGTACCACGATTTTGCTCGCGCGCTGGCTCTGTTTTATCAGCCCCCGCGGCCCCCGGCCGGCATTCATCCCCTGGCATCCATCGCATCCACGGCGCGGATCGGCGAAGGCGCGTCTATCGGACCGTATGCCGTGATCGGCGAACACGTTACCATTGGCCGCAACGCGGTTCTGCACCCGCATGTGGTTATTTACGAGGGCGCGGAGATCGGCGACGATTTCTATGCTCACTCGCAGGCGGTGGTCCGCGAATTTTGCCGCATCGGCCACCGCGTGATTTTGCAAAATGGGGTTGTAATCGGCGGCGATGGCTACGGTTTCGCCAAAACGGCTGAGGGCACACACTTCAAGATCGTGCAGTCCGGCGTGACCGTGATTGAGGATGACGTCGAGATCCAGACGCTTACCTCCATTGATCGCGCCACGGTGGGCGAGACGCGTGTGAAGCGGGGGGCCAAAATCGACAGCCTGGTGCAGGTAGGCCACGCCTCGGTGGTGGGCGAGGATAACATCATCTGCGCGCAAACCGGACTGGCCGGCAGTTCGATCCTCGGCAAAGGAGTGCTGCTGGCCGGACAAGTCGGCATCTCCGGACACCTCACCATCCACGACCATGCCATCGTCTACGCTCAGAGTGGCATCGGAGGGGACGTGAAAGAAGGCGCAGTGGTCTCAGGCTCACCGGCTTTCGACAGCCGCGACTGGTTGCGCGCCATCACCGCCTTCCCAAAATTGCCCGACTTGTTGAAGACAGTGAGACAATTGGAAAAGCGGCTGGCGCAGCTCGAAGGCGCTCCGGCCTCTTCCGAATGATCGACGACCCCACGAATAATCGCCGCCCGGTAGCCTATCTCAACGAGACTTTCCTTGAGAGCCCGGACGCTCGAGGCTTGAGGATTCTCTCGGAATATCTGGAACCTCTCTCGCATTTCCGCGACGAAAAAATCCAGGACACGATTGTGTTCTTCGGCTCCGCTCGAATCACCGAGGATGGTCCGCTGGGCCAGTATTACAACGATGCCCGCAC
>PMUN01000384.1:19026-52318 GCA_003166875.1 Bryobacterales bacterium
TGGTTCGCTTATCTTGCGCGCGCTCTGGTGATCTTTCCCGGCGGATTCGGCACGCTGGACGAGCTTTTCGAAATCATGACTCTGGCGCAGACGCATAAGCTGGAAAGCAAAATCGTGATTGTGCTGTATGGCTCCAAGTTTTGGAAAGAGGTGCTTAATTTCGAAGCTCTCGTCAAACACAACACCATTTCGCCGGAGGACCTGAAGCTGTTTCAATACGCGGACGATCCCGCCGAGGCTCTCCTTATTCTGGAGGAGAAGTTGACCAAGTATTTCCTGGAGCCGGAAAAACCGTTGCCCGAAGCGTCTCCGGAAACGCCGCAGATCGCGAAATCGCGAGTGTGACCGCTAGAAGCGTGACTGTCGACATCAAAACTGTTTGGAAACGGTTAGGCAAGCTGGACAAAGCTTTCCTGATTCTGCTGTTGTTCTACATCGTTTTGCTGCTCGCGGTTCCGGCCAGTGGTTTCGTCTCGTTCCTGCAGATCATCCTTTTCGTGCTGGGTGCCTGGCTGGTGATTCGGCTCAGCCGTTTCGCGCTGCGGAAAGCCATCTGGCGTCTCCGAAACCGGATATTGGTTACCTACGTACTGATCGCGGTTGTTCCCATTTTGCTGATTCTCACGCTGGCAGGCTTGGGTACTTACGTGCTTGCCGGGCAGGTGGCCGTCTATCTGGCGCGCTCGGAATTAGACCGGCGCGTGGCTTCCATGCAGGCCGCCGCTGAAACGCTGCAGCATACCAATCCTTTGATTCGCGTGGAGACGCTACGGCGTACCGGGGAAATTTACGGTGAGCGCTTTCCGCGGCTGTTCCTGATGATCGACGATCACGGAACGCTGCTGCATTGGCCCGCCGAACCGGCCATCCGCATAGAACCTAAAACAGAAGACAATTCCAGTGGCGTCGCCTCCTACCAGGGGCGTTACTACGCCTGGGCTCAGATCGCCGACAGCGGAATGCGATTCATCGCAGCGGCGCCCCTGTCACGCCGTTATCTAAGCGAGATGGTGCCGGGGTTGGGCGACGTCTACTTCCTGCAAGTCTCCGCGGAGGAAACCAAAAGCGGCGTAAAGATCACCAATTCCAGCTCCAAACAGTCCGGCATTGACTACGGACATCAGAAGGTTGAACTGCTTCCGTCCGGCCACGAGGCGCCGGGTCCTGCGCTTCCTCCGCCCGTGAACAGCTTCGACCTGGACGTGCGTTGGATTTCCCTGCTCCCGGTCAAGGACTGGTTGGATCCGGAGAGTACGGATGCTGCTCTAATGGTGGTCCGCACGCGCTATTCGGCGATCCTCAACATCATCATGAGCCAGAAGGTGGACGACCAGCTTCAAGGTTTCGTACCCATCGCGTTGTTGGTGGTTTCCATAGCGTTCCTGGTAGTGGAATTGATCGCGCTCATCATCGGCGTGTCACTGACCCGTACCGTTACTGGCGCCGTGCACTCGCTGTATGAAGGAACGCAGCGCGTCATGAAGGGGGATTTCTCGCATCGCATCACGGTTTCCGGACGCGACCAACTAGCTGACCTAAGCAAGTCGTTCAACAGCATGACTGAGAATCTGGAAAAGCTGCTCATTGTCGCCAAGGAGAAGGAGCGTCTGCAGGCCGAGCTCGCACTCGCGCTCGAAGTGCAGGAGCAGCTCTATCCTAAAACCGCACCGATCTTCAAGACCATTCGCGTCACCGGCATGTGCCAGCCGGCGCGCATGGTCTCGGGCGATTATTACGACTACCAAAGGCTCTCCGCCAACCGGCTGGCGTTCGCTATCGGCGATGTGGCCGGGAAGGGGATTTCCGCGGCGCTGCTGATGGCCGGCATTCAATCCGCGATGCGCATGGAGTTGCGCGCGTCGCTGGAATTGGCATCGCCCTCCTACGCCACGGCCAACGGATTCCGTCTTTCCACCGCGCGGTTGGTTTCGGAATTGAACCAACAACTCCATGCGACAACTTCTGCCGAGAAGTTCGCGACGTTTTGCATCGCGCTCTATGACGATGAAACCGGCATGCTGACTTATACTAACGCCGGCCACTTGCCGCCCATTCTGATTCACAATGGCCGTTCTACGCCCCTGGATATCAATGGGACGGTGGTGGGCGCTTTTCCGTCGTCGAAATATGACGAGAGCAAGGTAGAGCTTCGCGCCGGCGATCTGTTAGTCTGCTATACCGACGGCATCACCGAGCCCGAGAACGAATACGGAGAAATGTTCGGCGAGGGCCGGCTGATCGAACTGGTGAGCAAGAACGCGGATCGCGACGACCACCGCGTGATCGAGGTAGTGATGGACGCGGTCCGGCAGTGGACCGGCGCGCCGGAATTGTCCGATGATATGACAGTGCTGCTGGCGCGGAAACAGTAATGCCCTTCGTCAGGGCTGGGCAGGGGGCGCCTGCTTCTTAACGAGGTAACCAACGCCCATCCACGAGAGCCCCTTCATAACCCCCCAAGGGATCAGGAAACCCAACACTGGACACAACAGAACCATCGGAAATACCCAAACCGGTGGGCGCACCGAATCAAAGTAGAAGCTACCGTCAGCGAGTACAAAATAGGCAACGTGGCCATCCTGCCAGAACAGGTCCCTGGCCCACGGACCGCTGACCGCTATCATTTCATTCGCCGATGGCGAATCGCCACTAGCCTTCGCCGCCAACGCGGCCCGTACTTCTGGACTGTTGAGAAGTGCCGTGAATACCGCATGTTGGTGAGAAGCCGCGGCGGTCGCCGTGGCCATGGACTCCCGAAGCAGCTCCCCGACTACACCGCCCGCTAGTATCCCCACGAGACAAAGGGAAATGGCAATTTTTCTAGGTCGCTCGCGATAGTTCAGAGTGGGCGATTGCGAGGCGTTCTCCTTGGCATCTACAGGCACGGCACAGTATGCAATGGTTTCGCGAACAGCTCTAACTGTAATTTTATTACTTTTGGAGACGATTTCGCTCGTAGCAGTGCTCTATCATGACAAGCGATGCCGGACCCGTTGATTCTAGAGCTCCTGACTTGGATTTCAACTCGTCCCAGGACATATGCGGAAGCAATGGAGGCTTGGCGCAGCACATGTCCGCGGCATTCGGTTTGGGAGGATGCCCTGGTGGAGCGCCTTATCGAGGTTGTCGAGTGTGGAGACACAATCGATGAGGGCCAGGTGGCTCTTACGGCGCGAGGCCGGGCAAGGCTCGAAGGACAGTCGTGAATGGCTACGCATCGAAAAAGCACCGACTCCGTTGAAGACGCCTGTACAAAATTATTGATTCTTCGCAACCCGATTGTGGCGCACGCACTCCTGCGTGCCGTGTTCGCACTCTTGCGAACACCCGTGGCGACCGAACCCAAGCGTTCACAGGAGTGTGAACGCGGCACGCAGGAGTGCGTGCGCCACGGCGCGTCTTCATCACCTTTGGTGGGCCAGCAGGCCCATGGGAACTCCCTCACGGTCGCGGTTCGGTAGCGCTGTTGAAGCCTGCCACAACGATTCGCGGTTGTTCGCCTCGGGTGTCGGCTTGCTGCACTTCTGTCCAGATGGTCCGCCGCTCCCCGGGCATCAGTGAAATGTAGTTATCGCTGTAGAGCACGGGCAAAATGCGGTCTCCGCTTTGCTCCCGCACAGCTTTAAGCCTCACCATCAGCGCTGGTGTTTTGGAACTGTTGTACAACTGCGTCGTCAGCCGCCAATGGCCGCCTTGCCGCTCCACGGCTGTGGATGCATTGAGGGCGGCCTTAGGCAGATCGCGAAGAGCACGGTAATCGCCTTCCTGGACGCCCCGCCAGTAGAAATTTTCCGAAATAACATCGCCGCCGCGTTTCAATTCCATTCGCAGAAAATGCACGGAGGTCAAGCCGGATGGGTACTGCATTTTTATGGGCGACACGGCGCTGTCTTCCGCGCTGTCCACGCTGGCGCTCTGCTCCCACTGAAGTGAACCATCCAGATTCAGAACCGCGACATGCGCGGACAGGCCACGTGCCTCACCGCCACTGTAATTCACTACCTCGATGCTCTCGGTCACTGGGTTCCACTGGATGTGCAACGGCTCCGATGCTTTCTTGGCGCCGAAGTAGGCAGCGGTTGGCTCCAGGAAGTAATCATAGGTCTGCCAAACCAGTGACGGCCAGGCCGGGTGGCTCATCCAGATCAACAGGCCCATGCGATTGCGGCTCTGCGCTTCGAACATGGCGCGATAACCTTCGTAGTTGACGAACTGCGCGAGGTCCAACCAGTCCGCCACGGTTTCCGCGCCGCCATAACTGTTACGGATACGCTCCAGGAAGGATTTCCCGCCCTGCGCACCGTTTCCACAGAAATCATGCAGACCCCACATGCGCCCTTGCGGCCACATCCCCGCTTCCGGCATCATCAGGGCCAGGCTGTCCAGGGTGACGATGTTCGGCATCCCCATTTCGCTGTGGAAACGGACCGGCGCACGCTGAAAATAAGCTTTCGTTGGCATGGCTTGGTAGGGTCCATGGCCGCTGACGACATCGTCAGCCGAACTCGATATGTAGTGCAAACCCGGATGCAGCTCGGCCAGCGCCGCTCGTATTCCATCGTCCAGCGGTTTCGGCGGGTAGCCCTCATTGCGGCCGCAATACAAACCGAGGGAAGGATGATTGCGAATCCGCCGCACGTAATCTTTCGCCACGCGCAGGAACATATCGTTATCATCCGGGTCCGGACCATCCCAGGGATTGGCCAGCCAGAAGTCCTGCCACACCACGATGCCGTAGCGGTCGCACGCATCGTAAAATTCGTCATCGCCGATCTGGCCAACCCAATCACGGATCATATTGAAATTCATGTCGCGGTGGTAGCGGATGGCCGCATCATATTCGCGCGCGCGATAGCGCAGCATGGACTCGGGGAAGCCCCAATTCCCGCCACGAGGAATGAAACGGCGGCCGTTGATCCACATCTTCAACACGCCGCCATCCTCGCTGTAAGCGAACTGCCGGATGCCGGAGTGAAACGCCGTGCTGTCGGATAATTTCCCGTCCGTCTCAAACTTCAACTCCACCGGGTAAAGATTGGGATCGCCGTAGCCCGCCGGCCACCACAGCTTCGGATTTTGGATGGAAAGCGCGGCGTTCGCTGTTTTCTCTGCGCCGGCGTCGAGCGCGACTGGGGTCTCAAAAGCCGCATCGCCAAAATGTCCACGCAAAATTCCATTCATGGGCCGCGTGTCATGGTTGCGCAGCGTTACGGTAATATTCACGTCGGCGTGGCTGGTATCGGGAAGCGGGAATGAAGTGCTCACCAGCGGAGACTCAATTGTGACCGGCCCGGTGACGTTCAGGTACACATCTTTCCATATGCCGGTGTCTCTTCCGCGAATGGTCGGAATCCAATCCCAGCCGATGCTGGCGTGGTAAGTGGGATTGTCGGCGCCGAGCACGCCCCCGTTCTTGTCCGGATTCTCGAACGTCTTCTCCTTGACGCTTCCTGGATTGGCATTTTTCTCGATCCTTACGGCCAAAGCGTTCTTCCGTCCTGGTTGCAAAAATCTGGTCACATCGAAGCGCCCTCGTATAAAGCCGCCGTCGATGCGCCCCAGTTTCTCGCCGTTCAGGAAGATCTCCGCCTTCCAGTTGACGCCATCGAAGTTGAGCCATACGTGCTGTCCCGGGGCAGAGGGTGGTGGAACAAATTCGTTCCGATACCAGAAATCCGCGTAGAAGAACGAATCTGAAATCATGAGCTGGTTGTCGCCGTAGTTCGGATCGGGCACCGCTTCCAGGTTGTAGTAACTGGTGAGGATGGTTCCCGGAACGGTGGCGATCATCCAGTCGTCATCGCGAAAACCGGGTTTCGAAAGTGCTGCTCCGTCGACGCGCACTAGCGAATCGCGCTGCAATTTCCAATTTCCGCCCGCGAGATCCAATCGTCCGTTTGCGCGCAATGGCGGCGCGGGCTTGGGATGCGAAACCGGGCCGCCGCGTCCGTACACTTCCATCTCGCTTAGTACGTAACCATCGCGTGACGCGGGCTTCGACATCAACACGCGAACATATCGTCCCTGCACAGGCCTCGATAACTTCAGGTCATCTGTTACTGCCGCTGCAGCGGGCAGTGTCTGAACCAGATTCCAGTGCGCGGCGTCATCGGATATCTGGATGGACCCTTCCGAGGGGCGGCGAATCCAATAAAGCGACACCCTATCGAAAGTGCACACCGCACCAAGATCCACATAGACCCACTCTTCGCCCTTGCCCGCAGCCATCCAGGCGCTGGTGAAATCGCCGGGACCACCCACCGGCAGGCGCTGATTGCCGTGGAAAAATGTGATCTCGCCTACCTGCCAACCGCCCGCCCTGGCATCCTCGAACGCGATGCGGTAAAACCGGCTGCGGGAAATCCCGTTCAGCGCGATGGACGTTCGCAGCTCACCGCCTGGCCGCGCCATGCCTGCGGCATGACCTAGCTCTTTCCAGTTTTGTCCATCGTCGGAGCCCGAGATCACGCACGCCCAGTTTTCGGGCTCACCGCGCGCCTGCACCCGAGCATCAACGTCCACGCGGTCCACCTGGGGCGGATCGTCACCGCCAATCTCGATTCCGATCCATCCGCGTGGTCCCTTTAGACTGATATCGGTCACCCAGTTGCCGTCCAGCACCCATTCGCGTTGATTCTTAGGAAGCACGCCTTGTTGGCTGGTCTCCACATCCACCCAGCGCGGCATTTTGGTTTCCTTGATTCCGTCGGTTACCAATTGCGCGGTGAGATTGTAGTCGTAGCTGCTGGAGTGATAGGCGGGCCGGTGGAGTGCGAGATTGCGGTAGGTGCTGGTATCCGGCGTGAGGAGGGGTCCCACATATTCTTTCGGATCGCCAGGATAAACGCCGAGGTCGCGTGTGAACTCCTGCGCATTGAGGATTGCGAGGGCCAGCACGCACACGGCAAGGAATGGTTTCATGGCTTAGTATCGATAATAGCGACCTGACGCACTCTGCGCCGATGCATCATTTGAAGGAAAATGGAAACATGAACGGAATTCAGTTCGTGACCGACGAGAAGGGCCGTAAGGTGGCTGTTCAAATCGACCTGAAAAAACATGGGGCGGCGCTGGAGGACTTCTGGGACGGCCTAATTTCGGAATCGCGCCGCAAGGAAAAGGGCATTCCGTACGAAAAGATCAGAGCGGATCTCGTGAAGCGCGGTCGACTGCAAGACTAACCGCTTCCTAAGAGCTCGCCACACCAAACCAGGCGTTCGCATGAGTGCGAACGCGGCTCGCTGAGAGCGCGCGCCACAAGGGATTCACTAGATTGTGCCACAATCGCCTACATGCTTTCGTTACGACCGGTTTTCATTCTGCTCGGTGTCATCACGGCGGTTCGCGCCGCCGAAATTCCGAAAGCTCCCCCCGACCTTCCTCCCGACCAGCGCTTCAAGACGGACATTCTGCTGATCGTCGCTCATCCCGATGACGAAACGGTGGTGAGCGCGTACCTGGCGAAGGCCATTTTCGACGAACACAAGCGCGTCTCGGTGATTTTCGGGACGCGTGGAAACGGCGGCGGCAACGAAGCCGGCAATGAACAGGCAGACGCTCTTAGCACGGTGCGTGAAATAGAAGCGCGGGAAGCTCTCGCCGCGTTCGGCGTCCTGCACGTCTGGTTTCTGGACGGTCCCGATACGCCGGGACAGGATGTTCTGCGGTCGCTCGAAACCTGGCATCACGGCGAGGCGCTGGCAAAGGTCGTCCGCCTGGTCCGCCTTACGCGGCCGGAAGTGATCCTTACGTGGCTGCCCGTTTACGTCGCGGGCGAAAATCACGGCGACCACCAGGCCTCTTCCGTGATTGCTACAGAAGCATTCGATCTCGCCGGCGATCCCACTGTTTTTCCTGAACAGCTCTCGCAGCCGCGCAACCGCCGCGACATTAACAATCTCACGGAAGGTCTGCATCCCTGGCAGCCCAAGAAGCTCTACTTCTTTTCCGATGCTTCACACGTGGATTTTCAGCAAGGGCAAGGGCCGAGTTACAACCCGAAGGCCGTTTCGCCCGCGCAGGGCGTATCCTACGCGCGGCTGGCCGCTGAAGAAATGGCTTACCATCTCACGCAAGGCGATACCGGGCAATTCGCAACGGATGCCCTCAAGAAGGGAGATTTGAAGTTCTTCGAAGAACCTGTGCAACTTGTTTTTGGCAAGTCACTCGTAAAATCCAGCAGCACAGGTGACATCTTGGAAGGTATAACTCCCGGATCCATTCCTTACGCGCGTGTTAGCGGCTATCAGGCTTCTGAAAAGAGCGGACTCTCGATTGAGCTAGCCGGCCCCTGGGCTTTCTACCGCGAATTCTGGAAAGCGCACGACATCCTTCAACTGGCCAGTCTGCTGAAACAACCGGAAGTAATGATTTCTCCCGGTGAGAAGCTGACGCTCCCGATCACGATTACCAACTCAGAAGCCACCGCGCGTGAGGTTACCCTTCAGGCAATTCTTCCGGAGGGCTGGCGGGAAGAACGTGGACGGGCGGTGTATCCGGTGGACGCGCGGGGATCCTACACTGTGCAAACTGTTCTGCAATCACCCGCTGGCGCTCAAAAGGGCTGGGTGAATCCGGACATTATCTGGAAGGCGGAAGCGGGCGGCAAGGAAATCGGCTCCATTCACATGCGTGTTCTAATTGGCGGGGGTGGTTTGCCACAGTAACCGGCCTTGCGGGGTTGCTTCTACCACAGCGCGCCTCCTCCGTCTTGTCCCCCTTGGTGAGCTTCAATAGGCGTGTCGTACCGGACGTCGGTGTCGGCCTGAAAAACACTAACGGCATCATGGGGTTGGTCGATAACCACCCGCGGCAGATAGCCGGTTGCATGATTGTTCAGCGCTTTCACCTGGTTCGTCGCCAACAACATGGCGGTCAGGCCGACGCCCAAGTAAATTCTTCTCATACAATCGCTCCTCATTCCTGAATGTGATGCGAGGGCGCGAAATGTTACATCGGTGAGCCTGATTTACACTGAATGAGATTGGAGGAATTGCGTGCGCGTAATTCCGGCGTTGTGCATTCTCTGCTGCGTCCTCTGTCAGGTCAGGGCGCAGGATGCACGGGTCCTTCAAGTAAACAATCCGGTTCGGGCTGAATTGCGCAGCGGCCAGATCACTTCATTCGAGATACGCGCGAACGCCGGAGAGTACTTCCGTGCGCTGGTGCGTCCCAATGGCGCTCAGATCAACATCCTGCTGAGCGCGCCCTCGGGAGCGCCTGTGGCCACTCTGATGAACGCAGCGGGTGAGCAGCGGACGCTTCCGATTTCCGTGATCGCTCCCCAGAAAGGCGCGTACCGTCTAGAAGTCACGCTCGCCGACCCCGACGCACCCGCGCGCGACTTCGAGTGCACTCTGGTGGAATTGAGAGAGGCGAAGCCTGCTGATGAAATCCGCATTGCCGCCGAGAAAGCTTTTAACGAAGGCAAACGTCTTCAATCCGAGGGCAGTAAAGAATCGCTGAATCAGGCGATCGCCAAATTCGAAGCAGCTCTTCCCCGGTGGCGAGCGATTGGTGATCAGGCCGAAGAAGGCCATACCTTGGACACTATGGGCGACGCTTATTGGTCGCTTAGCCAAGGGGCAAAGGCGGCCGACTGTTATAAAAAAGCCCTGCCGCTCGCAAAAGCGGCGGGCGATCAAGCCGGAGAAGCCAGCGCGCTGAGCAACATTGGCGTGGCCACTTCGCTTCGAGAACCCAAGAAGGCGCTGGAGTTTTTCGAAGAATCGTTGAGGCTGAGCCGCGCGGTTCCCGATCGAAATCTGGAAGCCACCACGCTGAATAACGTCGGTTCCATTTACGTGTTGCTGGGTGAACCACGCAAAGCACGGGACTACGCGCTCCAGGCTCGAGAACTCAAACGCGAAGTGGGCGACCGGCAAGGAGAAATGACGGCGCTCGCTAACCTGGCTACGGTCTATGCCGCCCTCGGCGAAACGCACCAAGCAGTTGAGGCGCTGAGTGAGACACTACCGTTGCGGAGGAAATTGCACGACCAACGCGGCGAAGCGAACACGCTTCTAAACATGGCGACATCGGAGGTGCAACTGGGCGAGCTGGATAAGGGCCTGGAATCATACCGGGCCTCGCTTCCTCTTAGCCGCGCGGTGGGGGACCGGAGAGGAGAAGCGCGAACGCTTGCCAATCTGGGTGCGCTGTATATGGCTCTCGGAACTCCGCAGGAAGCGCTCACAACTCTTCAGGAAGTTCTGCCTATCAGCCACGAGCTGAGTGACCGGCATCTCGAAGAAAGCGTGCTCACCAATATCGCCCGGTCTTATCTGCAGCTCGGCGAGGCGCAGCACGCGCTGGATTTCAGCTCGCAGGCGCTGGTGATCCAAAAACAGATTTCCGACCAGCGCGGGGAAGGACACGCGCTCGGCACCATCGGCCGGGTCTACGCATTCATGGGTGAATCCCAGAAAGCACTGGAGCTGTATCAGCGCGCCCTTCCGCTGCTCCATTCCGCGAATGATCGCGCCGGTGAGGCGGATGTTTTGGAGACCACCAGCGAACTGTATCTCGAGAGCGGCGATTTGAAAGCGGCGCTGGCAGTTTGTGAGCGGGCGCTTGCACTGTGCCGTGAAGTGGATGACAAGCGCCGGCTGGCGGTGGCGCTGGTAAATATTGGCTCGGTCTACCTGGCGCTAGGCGAGCGGGAAAAAGCCTCCGAATCGCTTCTCCAGGCGCTCAAAGCGCTAACCGCGCTCGGCGACCGTTTGCAGCAAAGTAGAGCGCTCTATTATCTCGCCCGCGTGAACAATAACTCGGGCGATTGGGAGCATGCGCGAGAATATCTGGACCAAGCGCTCGAAATTGACGAACAGATTCGCGCGGCTGTGATTGGTCCCGAGCTGCGTTCGTCGTTTTTCTCGACCGTCCTCGATCAGTATGAGCTGCGCGTCGATATACTCATGCATCTCCACCAACTGCATCCCAAACAAGGTTACGACGTCGAAGCTTTCGAGACCAGCGAGCAGGCTCGCGCGCGCAGCCTGTTGGATCTGCTTAGCGAGGCGAAGGCGGGGCTGCGGCAAGGTGTCGATCCCGCGCTGCTTGCCCGCGAACGTGTTTTGACGGCCCAGTTCCATGCCAAAACCGAGCGGCAGATTCAGTTGCTAGCCAAGCAGGATCCACATGCGGCAGCCGTAGAACAAGAGATCCGGCTTCTGACTACTCAGTATCAGGAGACGGAGGCGAAGATTCTGAGAGCCAGTCCGCGCTATGCTGCTTTCGCACAGCCGCAGCCGCTTCGCCTGCTGGCATTGCAGCGCGACTATCTCGATCCGGGCACGTTGTTGCTGGAATACGCGCCGGGTGACGCTCGCAGTTTCGTGTGGGCGGTAACACGCACATCGTTTCATGCTTTCGAGCTACCCAAACGATCCGTGTTGGAGCGAATGGCGCGCGGCGCTTACCAGGGAGTTTCGGGGGCGGACGGAGCTTCAACTGGAAAAGCCGGTGCTGCGCTCCAAGAACTCAGTCACGCGCTGCTGGGGCCAGTGACGAACCTTTTGGGCACGAAAAAGTTGGTGATTGTGGCTGCTGGAGCGTTGCAATATGTTCCATTCGCAGCTCTCCCATCGCCATCTGCTCCCGCGGAACCGCTGGTGGCGGCGCATGAGATTGTCAATCTTCCTTCCGCCTCCACCATCGCGTTCCTTCGCCGTGCGCGCCCTGGGACGCGGGCATCGAAGGTGTTGGCCATCTTCGCGGATCCTGTCTTCAGCGCAAACGATCCACGAGTATCGGGCGCGCAGATGGCATCGGCCAAACCTCAAGACACCGGAGCGGAACGCGCGGCTTCCGGTTTCGACCTGGCGAAATTCACTCGTCTGCCATTCACGCGCAAGGAGGCGCTGGACATCCTGGAACTGGTGAATCCAAGCCAGCGGCTCTCCGCGCTCGATTTTGACGCGAGCCGCGCTACCGCGACCAAGGCCGCCCTGAACCAATATCGATTTGTCCACATTGCGTCCCACGGACTTCTGAATTCGCTGCACCCGGAGCTTTCGGGCATTGTGCTATCCATGGTGGACCGCGCCGGAAAGCCTCTGGACGGGTACCTCCAAACCACCGACGTCTACAANNGAAGGCCTGGTGGGATTAGCGCGGGCGTTCATGTATGCGGGCTCACCTCGAGTGGTTGCCAGTTTGTGGACTGTGCCGGATGTTTCCACTTCGGAATTGATGACGCGATTCTACCGGGGCATGTTAGTCGAAAATCTACGGCCCGCTGCGGCGTTGCGCCAGGCCCAACTTTCCATTTGGAAAGAACATCGCTGGGCGCGGCCATACTATTGGGCGGCATTCACGCTGCAGGGCGAATGGAAGTAGGACAAGAAGAATTCAAGAATTCAGAATCCAGAAGTCAGAATGTGGAATGGCGCATAGCGCCCTCCTTCTTTTGAATTCCGGATTCTGGCTTCTGGATTCTTCTTTTACTCCTCCCGCAGTGCGACCATCGCTTCGATCCCGAGCGCCCGCCGAGCCGGGATGAGACACGCTACAGCGCCAATCGCTGCCATGAGCGCGATCGAGAGCGCGTAGGTGGCCGGATCTCTCGGGCTCACGCCGTACAGCACGGGCGTGAAAAATCGCCCTGTTGCCAGCGCCAGAACAGCGCCCAGAATACTCGCGCTCGCGACAATCAGCATGGTGCGGCGCAGCACCAGCGAAAGCACGTTGGCGCGGGTGGCGCCGATGGCTACTCGAATTCCGATTTCCCGCGTACGCTTCGAGACCGCGTAAGCCAACATACCGTACAGACCAGTCGCCGCCAGTATCACCGCCAGCACCCCGAATCCTCCGAGCATAATGGCTGCGATCCGGGCTGGCAGCAAAGGCAGGCTGAGATGATTCTCCAGGCTGTCGGCCTGGAAGAATGGCAGAGTCGGGTCGAGTGAGTACACCGCGGCCTGGATCCTGCGCAGGACATCAGCCGGCGGCGCGGCGGAGCGCGCGACAATGGTCATGGTTGAGTCGTACCGCTGCGCACGCGGCCAGAAAATGGCGGGTTGAGAATCATCGTTCAGCGAATCATATTTGCCGTCCTGAACGATGCCGGTAATCTGCTTCCAAGGTCCGTTCAGTCCCTGGGAGACGCGTTTTCCGAGCGGATCCTCGTTTGGAAACAAGCGCCGCGCCAAAGCTTGATTGATGATCGCCACCGGCGCCGCACTGGCTGAATCCCGTTGATCGAATTCGCGGCCGGCAATCAGCCGCGTCTGCATAGTGTGGAAGAAGCCCGGACTGACCGTGTAGAAATTCGCGCTAGGGGCATCCGCCGGGGCCGGCGCTGGTTTCCCTTCGGCAAAAACCACGGTGTGGGATTGCGAAATACTCAGCGGGATTGTACCGCTGACCGCGAACGAATCCAGTCCGGGCACGGTGGCTAGCTGGGCCATGAGGCGATTCTCGAAAGCCTGGCCCTGCTCTTTGCTGTATCCGTTGAGAGCCACATCGAACACTACCGCGACGGCGTGCCGCGGATTGAAGCCGATGTCAANNACCAGCGAGAGCGCCACCTGCGCGCCAACCAGAAGATCGCGGAACTGTAGCCGGCGGAATCGCTCGGACAATTGGTTTTTCAGACCGGGAACGAGTTCCACGCGGGCTGCGTGAATGGCCGGCGCCAATCCAAAAAGCAGCGTGGTTGCAAGGCAGATTCCCGTAGTGAACAGGAGTACGCGCCAATCGAAGGGCAAAGACGTCGCGGCGGGAATACTGAGCGGCATCTTGAACGCGCGCAGCAGATCCAGCAGCCACAACGCGATCAAGACACCCAATCCAGCGCCGGCAATGGAAAGAACCAGGCTCTCGGTGAGAAGTTGGCGTACCAGTTTCCAGCGCGGCGCGCCCAGCGCCAGCCGGATGGAAATCTCCTTGCGCCGATCGGCTGCGCGCGCTAATAAAATACCAGCGATGTTAACGCAAGCGATGAGCAACACCATGCCCGCCAGGGCCATCAGCACGGCCGCAAATCCGGTAACGGGCCCGCGCAGCGCGGTTCCGATCAAACCGGGTGGGGAAAGATGGATCTTCATCCCGATGTTGAATGGGCCCTTAGATGCAAGACTGGTAGCTATAGCGTTCAGGTCGGCTTCGGCTTGCTGCGCGGTCACGCCGGTCTTTAGTCGGCCGAGTACCCACACGTTCCAGGTGGCATCATTATTCAGCCAATTATTACCCGGCTCGATTTGCGGCTCCATCGCCATGGGGGCCCAGAATTCCGCGGTCAACAGTTTTTCAGTTCCGTAAAAACCGCGCGGCGCCACGCCCAGGATCGTGTAATCCAGCCCGTTGAGCTTGACGCGCTGCCCGACGACGTTCGGGTCGCCCGCGAAGCGGTTCTGCCAGGCTGCATAGCTGATCACAATAACCGGCCGCGGTGAAGAGATTTGGTCGTCCTCCGGCCCGAACGTGCGCCCCAGAATCGGACGCACACCCAGCACATCGAAATAGTTTCCACTCGCCTCATAGCCCCAGATGTGGGAGTTCTTGCCCGCGTGGCTTATTCCCACGGGTTGAATCCGGTACGCGATCAGGCCGGAGAGCGTCCGGTTGCTATTCCGAAAGTCGATGAAATTGGGGTACGACTGTGAAATGCCGCGGCCCGTGTTCAGGAAAACCAGTTCGCTGGGGCGTTCCACGGGTAGCGGGCGCAAAAGGAACTGATTGAGCGCGCTGAAGGTTGTGGTATTGGCTCCTATCGCTAAGGCAAGCGTGGCCACGGTGACCACCGTGAATCCCGGCGTCTGGCCAAGCCGCCGCAAAGAGAGACGGATATCCTGCAGCATGCGAATTCATACGCATGGCGGGGAATCAACGTTCCAAGAAAAATTCAATTACACCAGGGGGTCGATGTAGATCCGTTTCACCCGCGCGTGAATCCCGCACAGAACGCTGTAGGAAATGGTTCCGGCGACGCGCGCCATCTGCTGGGCGTCAATGGAGATGCCGCCTTCCGATCCCAGCAGTGTTACCGAATCGCCTACTTCCACCGGCGAACAATTGGTGACGTCGATGGTGGTGAGATCCATGGAGACCGCGCCGATGATGGGCGCGAACTGGCCTTTGGCGATCACTCGTCCCTTGTTGGATAACCGGTGCGGGATGCCATCGGCGTAACCGGCCGCGAGAACCGCGATGCGCATGGGCTGCGGAGCACGAAACATCCCGCCGTAACCCACTTGCGCGCCGGCGGGCAGATCCTTCACGGCCAGTACCGCGGCCTTCCAGGCGAGAGCGGGCCGCACCTGGATCAGAGGCGTTGGCGCGGTTCCCTTCGCGACCGGCGAGATGTAGCCATAAATCGCGTGGCCGGGGCGGACCATTCGTTTCCACGCATCGCGGCGCCCGTAGGCCACTGGCGTACTGCTGGCCAGATGCAGGAACGGGGGGTGCACGCCCGATTGTGCCAGGCGCGCACACAGTGTTTCAAACGTCCGCATCTGTTCCTCGGTTTGCGATGTCGCGTAATTCGCGGAGGACGCCAGATGTGTCATCAGGCCCTCCAGTTTCGCGTGCTTTGCGGCGCCGATTGCTTCCAGGATTTCAGATGCCGGAGCGCGCGTGCCCAGCCGTCCCATCCCGCTGTCGATCTTCAGATGGTACGGAGCCGGGATGCCCTTCTTGGCCGCCAGCCGGTCCCATTCCGCGATGTCTGGGAGTGCGTGAATTACGGGCGTGAGGTTATAGTCGAGCAGCCCGGCCCGTTCGGCCGGCAGGAAATCCGCCATCACTAAAATGCGCGCCGTGATGCCGTTTTCCCGCAGGATGACGCCCTCTTCCACGTTGCTCACCGCCAGCCAGTGCGCGCCCACGCCGGTCAGTGTGCGGGATACCTCAATGGCGCCGTGGCGATAAGCGTCCGCCTTCACCACCGGCATCACTTCGACTGCAGGGCCCACAACATCCCGGATGGCCTGGAAATTTCCGGCAATCTGTTTGAGCGAAATCTCCACCCAGGAGCGGAAGGCGGCCATACCTAATGGTATGGGAGGCAGGAGGCAGGAGGCAGGAAGCAGGCGGCAGGCGGCAGGAAGCAGGCGGCAGGAAGCAGGCGGCAGAATCCAGAAGCCAGAATGTCTGCCGCCTGCCACCTGCATCCTGCCGCCTGTCCTCTAGGCTAACGACAGCACGTCATCCACTCGCGTGTCGGGTTGCGTTACCAGCAACTTCTCTATCTCTTCGGCAGGCATCGGCTTGAAAAGCAAGAACCCTTGGTTTATGTCACAGCCCATCGCACCCAGCAGCGTGAGTTGCTCCTGAGTCTCGACACCCTCCGCCACCACTTCCAGGTCGAGACTATGCGCCAGCCCGATGATGCCGCGCACCAGGGTAGTTGATCCACTGCCCGAGCTATCGAGATCCTTCACGAACGAGCGATCGATCTTGAGGCAGTCTACCGGCAGATTGCGGAGTTGGCTTAGCGAAGAATAACCGGTACCGAAATCATCGATGGCGAATCGCACACCCAGGTCGCGCAGAACCGACATCTGTTCCAGCGTTTGCTCCATATTATTCATCAGCACCGTTTCGGTGATCTCAATTACGAGCTTGCCGGCGGGAAACCCGGTATCCTTCACTGTCCGTTCCACTATGGATGCCAGATCTTTTGCGATAAACTGAACCGCGGATACATTCACGGCGATATTCGGGACCGCTAGGTCTGCGGCGAGCCAGAGCGCTCCGGTGCGGCAAGCGGTTCGAAGCACCCACTCGCCGATGCTCTGGATTAAGCCCATTTCCTCCGCAATCGGAATGAAATCCGCAGGCGATACGCGTCCCAGAGTCGCGTTAGTCCAGCGCAACAAGGCCTCCAGGCCTGCCACACGGCCAGTACGATCCGTCAAGGGCTGGTAGTGAAGCGTGAACTCGCCCTGTTCCAGCGCCGATATCAGTTCCCGTTCGATCTGAAGCCGCCTATTCACGCTGTCTCCCAATGCTGGGCTGAACAGATTATGAGCATTCCCTCCGTGGCGCTTGGCCATGTACATGGCGAGGTCCGCGTGGCGCATGAGCGCGATGGGATCTTGGCCGTGTTCGGGAAAAATGCTGACGCCGATGCTCGCGGTCACCGTCACGGCGTGCTGTCCTGACAACATCGGCCGCGAAAGCGCAGTCAGGATCTTGTGGCACACCATAGCGGCGTCGGCGGGAGAGTGGACGTCGTGCGTCAGTACCGTAAATTCGTCGCCACCTACGCGGGCTACGGTGTCGCTCTCGCGCAGACAGCCTTTCAAACGACGCCCAACCTCGCAAAGCACTTCGTCTCCCACCCGATGGCCCAGCGTGTCGTTGATTTGCTTATACCGGTCCAGATCGATCCATAGAAGAGCTGCTTTCTTTCGGTGGCGGCGCGCCAACTGCAACGCCTGCTGCACTCGATCTTGGAACAGCAACCGGTTGGGTAGCTCCGTTAAGGTATCGTGCTGCGCCTGAAACGCCAGCCGCTCGTACAGCAGAGTATTCTCGATGCCGACGGCGGCCAAATGCGCCATCTGGTCCAACACGTTCGCTCGTACAGCGGCATCTTGGCCCGGAGCGAAGACCTGCAGCATCCCGATTACCCGTCCGCCCGCGTCGTGGAGTACCCTAGATTCCGAGACTTCGAGACCGGACGTTCTAGGCAGGACCGAGCGGCGCACTTCGACTTCGCCGGAGGGCCCGGATGTTTCATCTGTCCTGGAAAGTGAGAGTTGTCTCAAGACTTCCGTTAGTTCCTGGGGCAGGTTAGCAGCAACCTGAAAGTGCAGGAACTGGCCGGCCGCGGCCCAGATCGCCGCTCCGGCCCGTGCATTCGACTGCGGAGCCATCTCGACTATCTCGGTGAGCGTGCGCGATAGGGATGCATGCTTGCTCACCATTTCGAGAACGGACGCCCGTTGCTGCTCCATCCTGCGCGCCTCCGCCAGGACCAAGTTGTTCGCGTGCAGCGATTCCAGAGCCACGCGACGGTCGTGATTGGCCTTGCTGAGCAGGGCCACGATCAGGAGCGTACAAAGTACGAACGCGCCCAGTCCCACGGCCGAACGCTTCAGGGTTTGGTCAACTTGTAACGACTCCTGCCGCGCCCGGACCTCCAGCCTGGATTTAAGAGCCCTCAGTTCCCGCATGGCTGCGGCGAACGCGGGCTGGCCTCGCTGCTGCTCCAACCGGATCGCCGCCGCCGTATCTCCTTCCAGAAGCCGCGCCACAATCTCATCCCGCGCGCTCTCGTACACCCGCCAGACGCGCTCGAATTCGTCCGCAAATCCGGTCATGTCCGGCGCCAAATGACGGAGCCGTTCGATCGCCTCCGCAAGTTGTACACTCGCCGCGTGCCCTTCATAGAGGTAGGGCAGTTGATCGTTGGGGTCGGTTATGGCCAATGCATAGAAAAAGGACCGCCGGCTTTCTTGCGCCTGGTATTCCAGGTCGCTCTCGATCTGGGATCCAATCGTGTCCACCCGGTACAAATCCCGGCATCCGGTGATGGCCTGCTGCAATGAGCGCGTCCCTAGAATGGATGCTAGAAGTGCGGCCAGCGCGAGCACCGCTACTAAAACGTGCTTTCGGAGATAACTCATCGCAGCCTGTACCCGTCCTCCGCCGGTAACTTGCCTTCGATTCTGACGACCTTCAATTGGCCGCACTCGGGGGTGGAGAGCGAGCTCGTTTCGACGAGCGCAATGGCCCCTGGCACATAGAACATGTATTTACAGGCTGTTGCCTCGCTGTTCAGGACCTTCAGTGTTACCGGCGTCTCACCCTTGAATTCAATGCTCGCCAGATTCCGTTTGTACTCGCTCGCGCTTGTATTCAAAAGCCGCCCCATTAGAAACCGGAAGGAAGGGCTTTCCGGCTGCCGCTCAATAAGCACGACCTTGGGTCCATGCTCCCATTGCTTGGTGACGCCTCCAAACATCGCCTGTAACTCACGAAGGCGAAGACCGGTGATTGGATTCGACGGGTGCACTACCACTGCAAACGATGCGACGCCGGCAGCGCGGCTGAAGCCGATCAGTAATCCCAGGGTTAAGAGGATGCGGCCCATGATTCAAAACGTAAATGCCAATTGCAGGGCCGCGCGAATCCAGGGCAGTTGGAACCGGTCCGTCTCACGGCCTAATTCGAATTTGAGCGCCACCGCCTCCGTCAAATCGTAGCGAAGGCCGCCGCTGAACACCGTGCGCCAGGGCACATATTGCGGCGCGTACTCGCCAACCGACCCTTTTCCGTAAACGTTGACGTAGTCATAGCGCGTGTACGGGGTCCAATTGGAACCCACGCGATATCCCAACTGGCTGTAGAATCCCGGCACGTTCCCGTAACCTAACCCTGGCTCGCGGAACCGGGCCAGCACTGCTTCGTTCAGGAATTCAAACCGATGCGCCTGNNAGGGCCACGTTGACCGCGGCATTCTGCTCCCAATCCAAACCGGTCCGTCCTGGCTGTGCGTAATTCCGGGAGCTTCCCACCTCGACGACGTAGTGAAGTCCCAGATCTCCTGAGGGCACGATTCCGTTTGCGCTCAAGCCCACGTTATGCAGCGGCAGAAAGCCTCCTTCATCTTCAAACGTGAACAGCATGGGACGGGTCAGCGACGTCTGGAGCCAGGAAGCGCGTAGTGTGGTGTTGTAAAACCCAATCGCAGTGCGGTAAGAGCCAATGTCCAGGTTGAAGTAATCGTTATCCCGGTATTGAAGAAGCAACCGCTCCACATTCACAGGTACATCAGCCACGAGAGTCTGGTTGTCGGTTTCGAGCACGGCCTCCACCAAAGCAGTGAGCTTGGGCGAGATTTGCGCGGTGGCGAAAAGGTCGATCTCTCCCAGGACAAACTTCTTATCAGACGCGCCGTCCTCGTTTCTCTGGAACCCGGCGTCGGCATAGCCGTGAAAGGTGTACCTACTCGCCTCGGACGGTTCGGGTTCGGGCTGTGGCGTCTCCACTGCTACCGCAGTTTCCTGTTTCGGCACAGCCTGGGCTGGAGCGGGTTCCGGCTGAGCCGGGCTTTGAGCGGCGGCGGTCTGTTTGAGCGCCGCAACTTCGCGCTCCAATGCCTCCACCCGGGCGATCAACTTCTGAATAATCTCGTCTTGCCTATCTTGGCCAACAACAGGTCTAGGCACGGCCCAAAATGACGCCATCGCCAAAACGCATCGAGCTAACGCGGATGCCCTCACGCAGTACTAATCGTCCAGTACCTACGAAGTTTGAGGACTAGAAAGAAGAATCCAGAAACCAGAATCCAGGAGTCAGAATGGATTCTGAATTCTTCTCTCAGTGCAGCCGCAGCAGCAGCGCTTCGTATTGCCCTGTCACCGCATCCCAGCTATACCGTTCCGTCACGCGAGCCATCGCGCGACGGCCCCATTCCGCTCGCTCTTGAGGCGGCATTTCGACCAGGCCGGCCAACTTCCCGGCGAGCTCGCGCGCCTCAAACGGGATGCCGGCGTCGCCAGCCACCTCGGCATTTTCTGGAGTATTCAAGTACAGCACCAGCGCGCCGCGGCCCATGGCTTCGATCAGCGCCGGGTGCGTTCCGCCAACTTCGGTGGCATGAATGTAGGCGTAGCAGTGCGAGAGCAGTTCATGATAGCCGCGTCCGTAGATCGCGCCCGGCATAACAATGCGCGGGTCGGTGGTGGTGCGCACCCTCTGGATGTACTCCTCGGCATAGGGCGCGTCGCCGATCAGGGCTAATTGGAGCGAGGTTGCAACCTGCTCGAAGGATTCGCGAACCAACAGCGCGTTGTTCTCCGGCTCCATGCGGCTTACGTAGAGAAAGTATTCTCCAGGAGTGAGTCCCAACTTTCCGAGAATATCGGTCTCAGGAAGCGCGCCTACCTCCGCGCCATAAGGGATGAACTCGGAACGCTTGCCGTAACGCTCCAGATAATACTCCGCAATTTTTCGCGCGTCGGAGATCGTCGCGTTGGGGCAGAACGTAGCCAGCCGTTCGGAGATCAGATACCAGGTGCGGGCGAGCCTGTTCCACTTCTTCCGTTTCCGCTCCAAGCCATCTACGTTCAGAGCAACTGGTATCCCTACCAGGCGTGGCCAAAAAGTAAATATCGCATTCGCCGCATTGCAGTACAACGCCACGTCCACTCGATGAAAGATCAAATGCAGCGTGGAGATAAAGGTGTGGGCCAGGGTATCGAAGTACTTGTGCCGCCAGGTAGGTAAGTAAACGAGGGAAACACCACGATAGCTCTTCTCCGTATGCCGCTCGCGGCAATAAACGGTAACGTGATGGCCGCGCTCCACCAAGCGCGTGGACAACTCTTCGGCGAAAGTTTCGAACCCGCCATATCGAGCCGGAATCCCCCGTGTGCCGAGAATGGCGATACGCACTGCTTGCTGCCGCCTGGTCTTATCCTCGCGCCGCCTTGGAACGGGCCATCGCACGCGCCCCAGTCTTGCTCTTGTTCGCCGGGCTGCTTACGGGATCGTAGCGGAACCAGCTCGCAATGTAATCGTCGTCGACGCGCTTGCGGCTCATGATTTCCCGACGCTTCTCCATCACGTGCTTCCAATTGCGCGTAATGTACCAGAATGCTTTGAGCGAACTCTGCTCGCGCACCAGGCAGCAACCCAATACAACCAAATCGCGGGTGGTGATCGAGAACCAGTTGCGCAGGTAAAGATCGCCGGTCATGTTCTTGATGCGCATCAGGAACCGATTCTTCACCGAGTGCATGTTGATGGCCGGCGGCAGCGCCCGGCGGTTTCCCGGCAGAACATTTCGCACGTGATACCCTCGGGCGTGCGGCGTGTAGATGCAGCGCCAGCCCATTAACTGCGCTCGCCAAGCGACGTCGGCATCTTCCCGGTAAACAAAGAAATCGGGATCGAAGAACTCGTCGCCGATCGAGATATCGTCGATCATTGCGCGCCGGTACAGGGCCGCCGCCGCGGTAGCGCCGAACACATACTCGTGCTGCAGATAATGGCCGTTGTCCACTTCCTGNNTGGCGAGAATGGTGAGCAGTTTTCCGCAAACCGCGCCCACTTGGGGATCAAACTGCCCGCCTTCTACAAGAGCTTGAATGAAATTGGGCAGCAACAGCACGTCCGGATTAATAGTCAGCACCCAGGTACCGGCGCCGGCGCGGATGGCTTGGTTCTGTGCGGCGGCGAATCCGATATTCTCGTCGTTGTAGATGATCTGACAGCGATCCTCGAACTGCTCCAGGATGTCCACCGTGCCATCGGTGGACGCATTGTCGATGACTATTATTTCCTTGTTCGCGTAGCGCTGCGCTAAGACAGACTCCAGGCATCGCTTGATGAATCGACCGCTGTTGTAAGTGACGATGGTGACGGAAACCCGTTCGTTATCTGACATGTATGTGGGTCGTGTCTCTATTCTTCGCGTTTGTAAGAGCTGTTCATCCTGCTGCCTTACTGTAACTACTCGAACATTTCAGTTGGCGAACGTGGCCGGAAATCAAGCCGAACCCCGCGATTCGCGCTATTTTCGCGTAAACTTGTACCGGCCTTAAGCTGCGGCGTCGAATCATGCCAATAATGGCCCGAACCAGGGAGCCTAGCACCACTGCGGCGCTCACGCCCCGGTATGCGTACGGCCGGAAGTGCTTAGAGGCGTATCCTAAAAGGCTAACATACCAACATACCTCGCGGCATCCCCACTCCATACCTGCAATGCTATGGCCACCCTGGTGCCGCGCTGTAATTTCAGGTAGATATAGAATTTTGAAGCCTTGTGACCGTGCGCGCTTCACGAAATCGACATCTTCGAACCAAAGTGGATGAAACTGTGTGTCAAAACCGCCCAGCCGCTGCCACACTTCGCGCCGGAACATCAGGAAGGCGCCGGGGGGTTGTTCCACTTCGGCGGGTTGGGAGAGGTCCAGGTCAAGACATCGATAGCGGCGGTTGGATGGGTTCCAGGGCAGCAACCGGTTGATACCCAACACTTCAAATGCGAGGGTCAGGGGCGTTGGAAAGCGCCGAACGGTGAACCCGGTTTGGACTTTACCGTCAGAGTCCACCAGTTTTCCGGTGGCCAGACCGACGTTTTCGCGACTGCATGCCTCGGCTAGAGCGTCCACTGGAGTCTGGAGTTCAACGTCGGGGTTCAGCAGCAGGATCATTTCGGTATCGAGCGCGGCCACTCCTTGATTGGCCGCACCGGCGAAGCCACGGTTGCTCGGGTTGGCAATCAGCTTTACCGACGGTCTACGCCGCACCAGTTCCACGGTGTTGTCCTGGGACGCGTTGTCGACTACAACGGCTGGTAAATTGGCGCACGAATCCAGACAGCGCTCAATGACCTCACCCGAGTTGTAAGTGACAACCACTACCCCAGTTCGGTTCATGCCAGTTCGGTTCATGCCAGTTCGGTTCATGTCAGCGCAAAGTACAGTCTCCAGTACAGATCGAAGCCTGTCAACCTTTGAATTTCCCGGATTTCGTTCTCGCTGCTTTCCACAATGGCGGTGAGGTTGGCCGGGGAATCGCCCCGGGACCGGTGAAAGCGGCGTAGACCATCCAGCTTGCCTTCCAGATAGGCGAATCCCGCCCCGTGCCGTAGCGCGACAAGACCCCATAATGTTTGAGCTACAAAAACGGGCCAACCATAGCGTAAGACCCATTTTCTAGGATAGTGTTTCGCCACTAGAAGCAATTGGTTGCGGGCAATCTTACGTACCGTGGCGGGGTGCCATCGGCCAAGCGTGGCGCTGCCTTCGTGGTACGCGACAGCTTCGGGAACGTAAATGCCTGTAAAGCCGGCGGAGGCGCAGCGGATGCCGAAGTCGATGTCCTCCAGGTAGGATTCGAACTCCTCATCCAGCAGCCCCACGCGCTGGAACAATTCGGAGCGAAAGATGGCGGCTGTGAAGGGGGCGAACCGAATCTCGCGGGGCTGGTTCCACAATGCCGAATCCGGACGGCCGTGACCGCACCTCCAGGCGCAGGCGCCCCGGCAGATGGCATCGAACGCGCCCTCGATACGATGGCCGGCTGAGGCGTCCAGTAACTTGCCGGCCGCAAACCATGCGTTAGCGGCTTCGGCTTGTTGCACCAGGTTTCTGAGCCAGTCCGCGCTGGGTGAGACATCGTTGTTCAGGATGGCGATCCAATCCGCGTGCACGGACTGGATTCCAAGATTCACAGCCCGGCTGAATCCGGTGTTCGCGCCCAACTGGATCACGTCTGCGCCAGCTCGTTTGGCCACCATCACGGAATCGTCGCTGCTTCCGTTGTCGACAACAATGACGCGGTGAATAGGAAAGGACTGGCCCGGAAGCTCGCTCAGGAGCTTTTGGAGCATAGCGGATCCATTCCAGTTGGGAATAACAATCGCCACCCGCTGCATTCAGCAATCCAGTCCTGCGAAACGTGGGCCAGGATTGGCCGCCCCACGGCGCGTCATCTTCCACTCCGGGTGAAACGCTTCTTCACCAGAAAAAACAAATTGTTGAATCCGTCCCGCCAGGGATTCAATTTGATTTCGCCCAAGCGCGAGGAGTACATGATGGAGATCTCCGTGAAGCGAACCCGCGCACTCTTGAGAGCCTCGATCTTGATCTCTTCCGAGAACGACATGCCATCCGATTCCAGATGCATGTCTTTCAAAATCGATCGCCGAAACACCCACATGCCGGACTGCGAATCGCGCACCCAGCGAAAGTACAGCATGGACATTGCGAGCGAAAGGACCCAGTTCCCGAATTTATGCTTGAAGCTCATGGCCCGGCGGTCGCGCACCGGAAAACGTGAGGCGTTCAGGAAATCCACGTCCAGATGCAGAAAAGCCTCAAGCAGATAGGAAATCGCATCGGGTGGGTAGCTGTGATCGCCATCCAGCGTCACAATCAGGTCGCCAGTGGCGGACGCAAAGCCGCGTTTGTAGCTCCGGCCGTAGCCTCGGACCGGCTCGCGAATCACCTCCGCTCCAAACCCGCGCGCCACGTCCGATGTACGGTCGGTGGAACCGTTGTCCACTACGATTACCTGATCCACGAACTCGGGCATGCGGCTGAGGACGCGCTCGATCCCCTGCTCTTCGTTCAGGCAGGGGATGATTACCGTGATGCTTTGCGATTTATACACAATCGTCGGTAGGCGCTGGTACCATATTCTCATGAAGTTGTTTTGTGCCCTCGCGCTCTTGGCTGCCTCTGTTCCCGCGGCGGTAAACCAGCAATTGAAGCAGGTAACCACGGTCTACATTCTGGGCATGAGCTCCGGCATGGATCAATACCTGGCCGATCGGTTGACCAGGATGGGCGTGTTCCAGGTAGTGACGGACCCAGAAAAGGCGGACGCTATTATCACGGACCGTTTGGGCGAGCCGTTCGAGGCCAAGCTCAAAGAACTGTATCCTCCTCCTCCGCCTCCGCCGGCTCCTCCCGCCGAAACGAAGCCCGTAAAGGATGACAAGGATAGTAAGACCGCAACGAACAGCTTGCCGGTGAAAGACGATAAAGACAAAAAAGACAAAATGGAGGATGGCGGCGCCGCTACGCGACTTGGGGGGTTCAGCCGCGGGCGGGGAAACATCTTCATCGTGGACCGCAAAAGCCGAAACGTGATTTGGTCCACTTACGAACGCCCCAAAGATTCAACTCCCGGCGAACTCAGCAAAACCGCCGAGCGAGTAGTCAAGCGGCTCAAGGACGATTTGAGCGACAAGAAGCCAGTCAGCGAGTAACAGTCCGAGTCCCAGCCCCTGCGTTTGCTAAACTCGGTGGTTTAGAGGAGTCGCATGCCCGAAAATTCCAATCCCACTCGCCGCGATGTCGTAAAAGCCGCTGGCGTCGCCACTGCCGCCGCCACTGCCGCCGTGGCTGTTGCCGGCCTCGATAGAGCGCCCGCCATCCTGAAGGTCCACGCCGCTTCCGATCAGATGAAATACGGTGTCATCGGGGTGGGCGGCCGCGGCGGCTATCTTCTGAAACATCTCACCAAGGTGGACAACGGCCGATGCGCGGCGATCTGCGATTTGGACGACGCGAAAATGGACAAGGCTTCCGCGACCATCGGCACCAGCCCTTCCAAGTACAAGGACTATCGCGAGCTGCTGGCCGACAAGAACGTGGAAGCGGTGATCATCGCGGTGCCGCTGTTTGCCCATTACCAGATAACCAAGGACGCGCTGCAGGCCGGCAAACACACCTTCTGCGAAAAGAGTCTGGTCTTCAAACCCGAGGAAATTCACGCACTCCGCGCGCTCGTGCCGCAATATCCCAAACAAGTTTTGCAGGTGGGCCTGCAGCGCCGCTACAGCAAGTTTTATCAGCTCGCCAAGGACTTAGTGGATAAAGGCGCGCTCGGCGATGTCACGCATATCCACGCACTTTGGCACCGAAATCCCGGTTGGGTCATGAACGGCTTCAACTGGCGGCTGTACCGGGAATACTCCGGTGGTTTGGCAGCGGAACTGGCCTCGCACCAGGTGGACATCGCCGATTGGATCTTCGGCGGGTCGCCCGAATTTGTGATTGGCGTGGGAGGATTGGACACCTGGAAAGACGGCCGAGATGTCTTCGACAACATCCAGCTCATCTACCAATATCCCAAGGGCCGCAAGCTGACCTACAGCGCCATCTCCACCAATCGCCACCTGCCGATCCTGAACAATACACGTCCGGAATTCGGAGAAGTGATTATGGGCACGGCCGGCGCGCTGGAGATCACCGTGGGCGACGGCGAATCTACCATGCCTACCGCCTTGTGGTATCTGGAGCCGGAGAAAGTGACGGCGCAAAAGGCGGATGGCAAAGCTCCGGCGACCGCGGCGGGAGCGAGTTACGCTCTGGGCGGTTCACAGAAAGCCCTGCCTATCGCGCTGGCTACCGATCAGCTCAAAATCGATAAGAATGATTCCTTCCTGGAGCGTGAAAAAAAGCACGCACAGCGCTGGCTCTATGGAAAGGGCATCATGGCGGATGACGAAGACCGCAATCCGGTGGAGACCCAGATGGAGAGCTTCTTCAACGATTGCCACACAGGTGGCCACCCCAAGGCGGATCTCGAAATCGGCTTGCGTGATTCCACCGCCGTGATCCTTTCGAACCTGTGCATGGATCAGGAGCGCCGCGTCTACTTCAAGGAAATCGACACGCTGGGAGCCAATGTCACGCCGCAACAAATGGCGGCGAATCTCGCGGCGTCTCAGTCCAGCTACAGCAAATCGCTCGCAGCCAAGAAGAAGGTTTCGTAAGTGGGCTGGTCAACGTTTCGTAATCGCCACGTCGCGCAAATCGAAAATGACGCCATGCGCGTCACCCTGACGGCCGAGGGCGGGCACGTTGCCGAAATATTGCACAAGCAAAGCGGAATAAATCCTCTGTGGAGTCCGCCCTGGCCGTCCATCGAGCCTTCCACCTACAGCTTGGAAAAGCATCCCGAGTACGGCAACGACGCTGAAAGCAAGCTGCTCTCGGGATTGATGGGGCACAACCTATGCCTGGATCTTTTCGGTGGGCCGTCGCCGGAGGAAGCAGCCGCCGGTATGACGGTGCATGGCGAAGCTTCCATCGCGCGCTACAAGATCTCGTTCACGGATCGCGAGTTGAACGCGAGCTGCGAATTGCCGGCCGCGCAGCTTCACTTCGAACGCCGCATCCGGCTAGAGGGCCAGTGTGTCCTGTTTGCCGAAACGGTGGAAAACGTATCGATTCTGGATCGCCCCATCGCTTGGACCGAGCACGTCACGCTGGGTCCGCCGTTTCTCGAAAAAGGCGTCACGCAGTTCCGCGCTCCGGGAACGAAAGGGCACACGCTCAGTACGAAGCAGAACTTCGATTGGCCAGTCGCGACACGCAAAGATGGCTCCAAGGACGACTTGCGCGTGTACACCAATGCGCCGGAGTCCGGAACTTTCGACAGCGTCCTGATGGATCCGCATCGCGACCGCGCTTTCTTCTTCGCCTTCCATCCCAGGAATAAAGTGCTGTTCGGCTACGCCTGGAACCGCTCGGATTTTCCGTGGCTCGGACTGTGGACGGAGAATTACGAACGCAAGTTAGCGCCCTGGAGCGGACGCACTCTGACTCGCGGCATGGAGTTTGGCGCTTCGCCGGTGGCGGAGAGCCGCCGCCAGATGATAGAGCGGCACGAGTTGTTTGGCGTTCCAGCTTATCGCTGGATTCCAGCTAAGACAAAGCTGCACGCTGAATATTGCGCCTTCATCACCGCTGCGGATTCAATCCCAAATAGTCTGGAAGAACTCCAGATCCACATTCCCGCCTGATACGATCACGCCGGTCTTTCCCAAGCCTTCCGGCAATTTGTGATGGAACAGTGCAGCGGCCGCAACCGCTCCGCTCGGTTCCACCAGCATCTTCATGCGGGTCAGCAGGAAGCTCATAGTTTCGCGAATTTCCTTGTCGCTGACCAACACGATGTCCTCGACATGTTTTTGGATGATAGGGAACGTCAGCTCGCCGGGCTTCGACGCCCGCAATCCGTCGGCAACCGTAAGCGGCATTGGAATCTCGACCCGCGAGCCAGCGCGAAGCGAGAGATACGTGTCGTTGCCGTCGCTCGGCTCCACTCCGAAAATACGGATATTGGGCCGCAGAGCTTTGGCGGCGATCGCACATCCTGACAGCAGCCCACCTCCTCCGATGCACACTACCAATGTGTCGAGGTCCGGAACTTCTTCTAGCAGCTCCAGCACCGCGGTGCCCTGCCCCGCGATGATCCACGGATGGTCATAGGGCGGCACCAACGTCGCGCCGGTGTCCTCGGCAATTTTTCTGCCGATCGTCTCGCGGTTCCCGAGCATGCGGTCATACGTCACCACCTGTGCACCATAACCGCGTGTGGCTTCAAGCTTCGATTTCGGAGCGTCCGCCGGCATCACGATGGTGGCCGGAATCCCTACCGAAGCGGCAGCAATGGCGACGGCCTGCGCGTGATTGCCGGACGAGTAGCTAACCACGCCGCGGCTCAATTCATTCTTGGGAATGGAATAAACAAAGTTGGACGCGCCGCGAATCTTGAAAGCCCCACCGCGCTGGAAGTTTTCGCACTTGAAGAAAGCTTTCGCGCCAGCCAGCTCATCGAACGTACGCGAAGTAAACACCGGCGTTCGATGCGCAATACCCTGAATCCGGCCAGCCGCGCCCCGTATATCTTCAATTGTTATATCCGTGTTCATCCGTGTGCATCCGTGGCCAAAACAATAACAGTATCCACCGCATCGCGCCCAGCCGGAAGCCGCAGCAATGTGCCCCCATCCACCTGCCGGACCTCTACCTTTTGGCCGCTTCCCAGCACAATCGCACTCCGCACGTTCGCCAATTTCGGCAGCGCCAGCAATTCATCGCCCCAATCCAGCACATGCACGTAGATCTTTCCAGGCTTCTGCGTGGTGACGCCCCACGGCCGCGGCGTTACTGGACCCCCTCGCGTTCCATACACCGATTCGCCGTTCTTGCCTAGCCATTCGCCCATGACATGCAGGTTCTGGATGAACTCGGGCTGAATCTTGCCATTGGGCATGGGGCCAACATTGAGCAGGAAGTTGGCGTTATTGCCGGCTGCCTTCACCAGATATTGAATCAACTGCGTGGTGGATTTGAAATGTTTGTCGTTGCTGTTGTAGCCCCACGCGTCGTTCATCGTTTCGCAAGTTTCAAGCGGCAGAGCTCCGATTTCCGACTTGCCGCTAAAACCAGTGGTGTTCCCACCCGGCAAGTCCTTTTCGAACATCTGAAAATCTTCGCCGTCGAACGGCTTCAAATGATGATTGCTGCCAACCATTGCGGCCGGCTGCAGGCTGTGAATCAGACCGTACGTCTTGGCCAGACGCCAGTCGGCATCCGGCTTGTCCCACATGCCATCGAACCAGATGCCGCCGATCTCGCCGTAACCTGTCAGTAATTCGCGCAGCTGGTTATCCATGTAGTCGAGATACTTGTACCAATCGCCCTGCTCCGGCCGGCCGCTCGAAACGCCCGTGTGCCCGCGCGGAAAATAATCCGGATTGTGCCAATCGAGCTGAGAATGATAGAAGAACAGCTTGACGCCTTGCCGATGGCACTCATCCGCCAGCATCTTGAGCGCATCTTTGTGGCACGGCGTGCGGTCGACGATGTCCCAGTCGCTCTGCTTGGTGCCCCACATCGCGAACCCGTCGTGATGCTTGCTGGTGATGGTGATATATTTCATCCCAGCGTCTTTCGCCATCGCGACCCACTCGGCGGGGTTGAACTCGGTGGGATTGAACTGTGCCGGCAATTTTTCATAATCCGCCACCGTGATCTTTTCGTTGTTCATCACCCATTCGCCGCGTCCGAGAACGCTGTAGACGCCCCAATGGATGAAGAGTCCAAACTTCGCGTCCTGGAACCACTGGCGCGCTTTCAGATTCTCAGGACTCGGTTGGTAGTTTTGCGCCATAGCGGCAGATCCCAAAAGCATCAACACAAGAAATTGTTTCATATCAGTAACCGGCCTTTTTGTCGACTATATTCAGAAGCGGCTGCCCGTTACGGAAGCGTTTGAAATTCTCGATGAAAACGTGCATGGCCAGATCGGCCCAGCCCACCGTGTGATCGGCCGAGTGCGGCGAGAGCAGCACATTATCGAGACCATAGAACGGGTGACCTTCCGGGAGCGGCTCTTCATCGAAAACATCCAGCGCGGCGCCCCGGATCTTCCTTGAAGCGAGCGCGGCAATCAGCGCGGATTCCACAATCACAGGTCCTCGGCCGAGATTGATGATCACCGCCGAGGTTTTCATAACGCCCAGCTCGCTTTCCCCGATCATCCCTCGCGTCTCGGGGGTGAGTGGCGTTGTAACCAGCACGTAATCGCAGATGGCCAACATCTCGCGCAGCCCATCCGGCGAATAGGTTCGCTCAAGATCCGGATCCTGGTTTGAGAGCGCGGCCCTTCTACGTACGGCCACCACCTTCATTCCGAACGCCCGTGCCAGCCGCGCCGATTCGCGTCCAATATCGCCATAACCAACGATGCCGAGCACCTGGCCTCGGATCACTTCGATGTCGAATTGCTTCCATTGCCCGGCCTGCTGGTTGCGAACCAACTGCCGCAGATCCTTCGCGAAAAACAGAATGGATGCGAGTGCGAATTCCGCCAGTGCGTTGGTAAAGACGCCCTTTCCGTTGGTCAGCGGTACGGGGCGCTCCACCAATTCCGGGAACAGGATCTTCTCCACGCCGGCGGACATCGAATGAATCCATCGCACGTTGTGCGCGAGCGGAAATGTCGTGCGAAGCAGATCGCCTTCCGAGCTGCCCACCAGAATCACTTCCGCGCCGGCGGCCTGAGCGGTGGCGAACTCCGGATCATTTCCCGCGAGAATGTCCACGGGTTCCGGCAGCCGATCGAGAAGCCGTAAGTGATCCGCCGCCGGATTCGAAAGTACCAGAAGCTTGATAGGAGACATCCAAAGAAGGAAGATAACACGGCGGTGGCCTACGGAATCCGCGCGATCATTTTCTGGACTCGTTGCTTCTCCTCGCGGTTCCAATCGCCAAGCGTTTCTACATCCTCGAAGCGTACGATTTGGAATCCCAGGAAAGCTCGCAGTACCGCATTACCCGGCGACGATCCGTTTTCGTAGACCACAATGCCGCCGGGTTTCAAAGCTCGCTGAAATACAGCCGCGTCATGAGCGTTGAGATCACGGACATAAGTGACCACAATCAGATCCCATTGAGCGGCGCCGAAATCGAACTGGTCATCACGGGCAACTATCGCATGGATTTTCACGCCAAGACTGGCTGCGTTCTTGTTCGCGATCCGAACTGCTTCTTCCGCGGGATCGAACCCGGTCACATCCCAACCTTGCTGGGCGAGAAACACCGCATTGCGGCCCTGTCCCATTCCGAATTCGAGCGCGCGGCCGGGCTTGCGTCCCTGGACTGCGCTTATTAAGAGAGCGTTCGGTTGTTCGGTGAAGATTGGCTTATCGCCGCCGAAAATCTTACTCCAGAAAAGCCCCACGCCATCCGGGCGATGGTAGCAGCCCGTCCATATTATCTCCATGCGGCGGCTGACTTCCGGTTCCGGTACGCCCTCGCGAAGCAGCTTGTCACGATACGGATTAATTAAATCGGCCGGCTTGCTATTAGGCGGCTGTGCTTTGAGCCATTCAAGGAACGCCTTCCAATTCGCTTCGTCCGTGCTGGTACTCTGTCCGAAGACCAGCCCCACCGCGAAGAACATCCAGATCAGCACTCGCATCGGTTTAATAGACGTCCAGATCCTTGGCGGATCGAACGTTGCCCAGATAGGTCCTCCGGATTTCCTTCAGCAGCGCTTCATCTTCGACGCTGCCCCACACCTGATGGTAGACAACCAGAAGCTTGGGCTTCGCCTGGTTTGCGATTTCCGCCACCTGCGCTGTTGAAGTATGGAACTGGCGCATATACTCCGGCCAGTCCACGCCATTTCGGCGGCCGTGCTCCGGCTCAGTCTCCGAATAAACTTCATGCAACAACAGGTCGCAGCCCTTCGCGGCCTCCAGCAGCGCGGGGCTTGGCGAGCAGTCACCCGAAATGACGATGGAACGGTCGGGTGCATCGATGCGATAACCGAAGGCCTTCGGCCAGGAGCCATGGTGGACGGGAATGGCCGTGACCTTCAATCCGCTCTCGCGATAAACTACTCCCGGCTCTATCTCGTGAACCGTGACTTTGTAACCGGTTTCGTTGCCATGCTCCAGGCCGTGGACGCGAATATCGATATCTTGCTGCCAGGCTGCCTCAATATGATCCACCATGGCTTTGACGCCGGGCGGGCCAAACAGGTCCAACGGCGCGGTTCGCCCGAGCACCCAAGGAGAGAAGATAAGATCCGGCAGGCCTAGCGTATGGTCGGAGTGCAGGTGAGTAAGAAAAACGCGGCCGAGCCGTGAAGCGTTGAGAGCCGGGATGCCATGGACCCGCGACGCAGCAGCAGCGCGGCGGACTACGCCGGGGCCCGCATCAAACAGGTACGCTTGATCGTTCGAGATGACGGCGACCGCCGGACCGGAGCGATCCGGATCGGCCCGCGGAGTGCCGGTTCCGAGAATAACTACCTGTGTGCCGGCGAAAGCGCTGAAGCACGTAAGAACCGACAGCAGCAGCCAACGCATCGTGCTTAATTATTGCACCGCGCCTCTCAGTCCCTAGCCCCCAGTCCCTAGCCCCATGCGGCTAAAGCCAATTGCGCACCCTCGTGCCGCAGCAGCCACTGCTTACGTTCCAGGCCACCGCCGTAGCCGGTCAATGATGTAGTTCCGACCACCCGATGACACGGCACAATCAGCGACACTGGGTTCAGCGCGTTCGCATGCCCCACCGCG
>PMUN01000051.1 GCA_003166875.1 Bryobacterales bacterium
GTCCAGCGGCCGTAGTAGGTCAGCGCCGGTCCTCCGAAGAATTTCGGGTCGTTCGAAGGCGGCTCGTTGGTAAACAGGACCAGCACTTTGCCTTTCACGTCCACGCCCTTGAAGTCATCCCAGTGGAATTCCGGCGCCACGATCCCATGGCCGACGAAGATGGCTTCAGCGTCGAATTGATCGGCGGCTTGCTGGAGTTCGCTGACGCCGACGTAGTCGTCCAGCCATCGAAAAGAGACCGGCTGATTGTTGGCTTTTGCGGAGAGCGTCGCGCCCGGCTCGGTGGCGGCGCCCACCATCGGAACGCGCTGGAAGAATGTTCCATTTTCTCCGGCTGGTTTCGCGCCCGCCGACGCGAACTGTGCGGCGATATATTCGGTAGCCAGCTTTTCGCCACGCGTCCCCACGCCACGGCCTTCCAGTTGATCACTCGCGAGATACTTCACGTGAGCCCGCATGCGCTCGCCGGAAACGTCCGCCAAGGCAGCGGCCGCAAGCAACAAGACAGCGATTGGTTTCATAACGCTTCAGCGTACCGCAAGTCTCCGACTTGCGAGTGGCAAGCCGGAGGCTTGCCCTACAAGTGACGAGGCTATTCCTCGCGCAAGGCCCGCGTCGGATCCAGCGTGGCTGCGCGGCGTGCCGGAATCCACGAAGCGGTAGCGGCGATGAAGAAGAAGATCCCGACCATGGCCAGGTAGGTAACCGGGTCCGTCGGCTTCACACCCACCAGCATGCTGATCATCACGCGGGTCAGTCCGAAGGCCGCGACCAGCCCCAGCCCAATTCCCGCCGCACTCAGCCGGAGTCCCTGGCCGATCATGAGACGAAAAACGTGGGAAGGCGCCGCGCCCAGGGCCATGCGCACTCCGATCTCGGCCGTGCGCTGGCGAACCACCGTGGCGAGCACACCGTACAGTCCCACTCCGGCCAGCAGCGCCGCGATTACCGCGAACACTCCGATCAGCAGCAGCGAAAAACGCGTACCCGCCTGTGCCTTATCCACCAACACGTCCATCGGCTGCAGATCCGAGATGACGCTTTGCGGATCGATCCTGGCGATCGCTGCTCGGACCGCCTCACTGTACTTGGCCGGATCGCCCGCTGTTCGAATGGCCCAGTATCCGGCCGCGCCGTGGCCGAAGAAGCCGTCCGCGAAGTAGATTTGTTCGCGGCCGGGCGCGGCTAACGATTCTTCGCGCTGGTGACCGATGACGCCGATCACTTGAACCCACTCGGGTTCTGGCGTGATGATGCGCGTGAGAATACGCTTGCCTACGGCGGACTGGTTGGGAAACGCCTTCGACGCGAGAAGCTGATCGATTAGGACTACCTTCCGGTCCGGCGCACTATCGGCTTCGGTGAAAGTGCGGCCTTCTATCAACCGTGCGCGCATGGTTTCGAAGTAGCCGGGGAGCACGATCTGCCAATCGGTTGCCTGAAACTTGCTGGGATCGGCCAAAGCGGGCTCCAGTCCCCAACGTATGGGACTGAACCCTCCAGCGAGCGGAAACGGGATGGCTGCGCTGACATTTTCAACGCCGCCCACTGAACTGAGTGCCTGACGTGTCTCACGCTGAAAGGCGGCCCGCTGTTCAGGCGTTTTTCCCCCGCGCCCGCCGATCAACAGGAATGTCAGCAGATGATGCGAATCGAAACCCGGGTTGATGCGCTGCAGTTCCAGAAAGCTGCGGAACATCAAGCCTGATCCGATGAGCAATACAAACGAAAGCGCGACCTCCGCGATCACTACAAAATTTCGTAGCAATCGGCCACCACCCAATCCGGCGGTACGGCCGCTGGCTCTTAACACGTGCATCACATCCGGCCGCGAGGCACGCAGCGCGGGCACCACTCCGAAGATTGCCGCGGCCGCTAAGCCCGCCAGCGCCGTGAAGGCCACCACCATCGGATCGATTTTGATCGAATCGAGACGCGGCAAATTCGCAGGCGCGATGACCAAGAGTTCATGAATGCCTACCCACGCCAGCCCAAGTCCTAAAACGGTGCCCAGCGCTGAGAGCAGGAACGCTTCCGCGAGCATCTGACGCACCAGTCGCCATCGGCTTCCTCCTAGCGCGGTGCGCACGGCCAGCTCGCGCTCGCGCAGGGATGCACGCACCAATAGCAGATTCGCCACGTTCGAACAAGCGATGAGCAGCAGAAAGACCACCGCGCCCATCAGCGCCAGAATTGCGGGACGAACCTCCGCCACAAGGTGCTGCTGCATAGGGACCAGACGGACATGCCAATCCGCTGTAGTCAGAATGCGGTCCAGGCTCTGCTCGTGAAGCGAGTACGCATCGGCGGCCATCTGGGCCCGTTCGAGGGTCACGCCTGGATTCAACCGGCCGATGATGCGAAGCGAGACGTTGTTGCGGTTGGCGCCGTCATAGGACAGACGATTCGCGATCCAGATGTCGGGCAGGCGTTCCAAGGCGGCATCGGGAGGGAACAGTAGTTCGAAGCGTGGGGCGAGCACCCCTACGATCTGCGGCGAAGGGCCGCCTCCGGCTGATTTTATGGGTTGGCCCAGGACGCCGGTGTTAGCCCCAAATCGCCGCTGCCAATATTCGTAGCTGATAATCGCGATCGCGGGAAGCTGTGGCGGCGCTGGCGCATTCGCCGCGTTCGGCGCGTTGCCGGGTTGCGGCTGAGGCGGTTGTGGTTGCCCGTCCGCGTCTGAAAAATCGCGGCCGACGTGGATCTTCGCGCCCAGGAGGTGGAAAAAGTTGGGAGTGACAACCCCGAACCGCACCTGCTCCGGCGTCCCATCCTCGCGCAGCACCGGCCCACGGCCAGTCAGGACTCCTGCGAAGTCCTCGAACGTGTTCTTGTCCGTTTCACGTATATCGAAATACTCCGCGTTCGAAAACGGAAAGTCCTTGACGTTGCGCTTCCGCATGTCACCGCAGGCTATGATTAGCCGCTCGGGATCCTTATAGGGAAGCGGGCGCAGCAGCACAGCGTTGGTTACACTGAATATAGCGGTGCTGGCGCCGATACCGAGCGCGATGGTGATTATCGCCGTGGCCATAAACACAGGGCTTTTTGCGAGCGAGCGCGCCGCGTATACGAGATCCTTGGTGAACATGCTCACTCCGTGACTTCCAATGTTAATGGACGCGCGGGAAGTGTCAAACGTCACGGGCTGGTTTGCGAAACGGCGGTTGGCGTTGTTAGACTTTAGCTTGAGAAAAACGGAGGGCGAAGCCGCGTGAGAATCTGCGTGTTGGGTGGCGACGGCTACTGCGGTTGGGCGGCTGCGCTATATCTTTCGAGAGCCGGTCATGAAGTGGCCATTGTCGACAATTTCCTGCGGAGGCAATGGGATTTTGAGCTTGGCGTACAGACATTAACGCCCATCCAGCCCTTGGCCGATCGCATCCGCGTCTGGCAGGAACTGACGGGAAAGTCCATCGAACTGTTCATTGGCGACGTAGCCGATTACGACTTTTTGTCTTCGATGTTTGAAGACTTTCAACCCGACACTGTGGTCCATTTCGCCGAACAGCGCTCCGCGCCCTATTCGATGATCGATCGCAAGCACGCCGTATTTACGCAAGTGAACAACGTTGTCGGAACGTTGAACGTGCTGTTCGCGATTAAGGAATTCAAGCCCGATTGTCATTTGATCAAGCTCGGCACGATGGGTGAATACGGTACGCCGAACATCGATATCGAGGAAGGATATATCCAGATTGAGCATAACGGGCGAACGGACCTGCTTCCTTTTCCGAAGCAACCTGGATCGTTCTATCACCTTTCGAAGGTGCATGACAGTCACAACATGATGTTCGCCTGCAAGATTTGGGGATTGCGGGCCACGGATCTGAATCAAGGCGTGGTATACGGCACTGTTACCGATGAGACTTCGCTCGATGAAGCTCTCATCAACCGCTTTGACTACGATGATGTTTTCGGCACGGTTTTGAACCGCTTCTGCGTCCAGGCTGTTACCGGACACCCACTGACAGTTTATGGAAAAGGCGGCCAGACGCGAGGATTCCTGGATATTCGGGACACGGTTCGATGCATCGAGCTGGCTTGTCTCAATCCGGCCAAGGCCGGCGAGTGCCGCGTGTTCAATCAGTTCACGGAACAGTTTTCGGTGCTCGAACTGGCGCGGATGGTCGAAGCCGCTTCCCGGAAAATGGGCCTGCACGTGGACGTGGATCACCTCCCGGACCCGCGTGTTGAGGCGGAACAGCATTACTACAACGCCAAGCATTCCAAGTTGCTTGACCTCGGCCTGCAGCCTCACTATTTGAACGACTCGCTACTGGATTCGCTGATGAACATCGCGGTGAAATATCAGGATCGCGTCGACACTTCGGTGTTCCTTCCGCAGGTCAATTGGCGAAACGCCCGGAACCGTCGCTCCAAACTGCAGGCGGCCGCGGCGATAGCAGCTTTGGAGAGCAAGTCTTGACCGGCCTGCGTGGCGCAGGCGCTTTCGCCTGCGAATCGGTTAGCGGGGGTAGTTGAATTGTGCGGGATAGCCGGGTTCACGCACCGGAAACATGCTGCGCATCCCGGCCGCATTCAGGATGCCGTAGCGACGCTGATTCATCGCGGGCCGAATCAGCAGGGCGTTTTTGAATCGTCGGCAATCTCGCTCGGCGCGGCACGTTTAAAGATCATCGACCTTCACAGCGGCGATCAACCCATCATTGACGCCCCGAGCGGCACCGTAATCGCGTTCAACGGCGAAATCTATAATCATCTGGAGCTACGCCGCGAACTGGAAAGCCGCGGGCGCCGGTTCCATTCCCACAGCGATACGGAAACCGTTCTGCAGGCCTTCCTCGAGTGGGACACGGATTGCTTTTCGCGGATGCGCGGTATGTTTGCCGTGGCGCTCTGGACTGAATCCACCGAACGGCTGGTGCTGGCTCGCGATCGAGTGGGGATCAAGCCGCTGTATTTTTCCCAGCGCGGCGAGGATCTTTATTTCGGATCGGAATTGAAGGCCATCTTCGTTCATCCGGAGATCGACCGTTCCCTGAGCTTGAATGGGCTGGATTGTTATCTTGCGCTCAACTACGTACCTGCGCCTTGGACGCTGGTGGAGGGTATCGAAAAGCTGCGCCCGGGATATTGGATGGAATGGCGCGGCGGTTCCATCCGAAAAGAATGCTACTGGCGGCTGCCGTTGCGGCCGGAAGGGCGCCAGAAGGATCCGCGGGCTGCGCAAGAGGAATTGGACCAGCTATTAAAACAGTCGGTCTCCGAGCACCTTCTCTCCGACGTACCTCTGGGAATTTGGTTGAGCGGCGGCATTGATTCCTCAACCATGCTGCATTACGCGACGGAAGCGTCCGCACGTCCGCTCCAAACATTTTCAATTTCATTTCGCGGGCGCAGTTTCGACGAAACCCGCTATATCCGGGAAGTCGCGCAACAATACGGCTCCGAGCATCACGGACTGGACATAAGCGACCTCGATGACCTGCCTGCGACAATTGAGGAATTCGCTTATTATTCCGACGGGCCAAGCGCGGACGCTGGCGCCGTGCCCCTGTGGCTGCTCTCGAAGCTGACCAAACGTCACGCCACCGTCGTCCTGAGCGGGGAGGGCGCCGATGAGCTGTTTGGCGGCTACCTGACTCATCGCGCCAGCATGCTGGCCCTCAACATCCGCCGCTTGCCTTCCCAGGCGCTCGATCTCATGCAAGCCGTCATGCGGCGCTGGCCTGTTTCGGACGAGAAAATCGGCTTCGAATACAAAGTGAAGCGGTTCCTCGACGGCTGCCGGATGTCGCCCGAACGCGCCCACGTTTATTGGAACGGGACTTTTTCTGACGCTGAAAAGCGCGAGCTGGTTCAGGCGCCGCTTCCGCGCGCGCTGGATGCGACGCTCCGGGATCTTGCCGCCGCCGGCGACGACCTCGCGGCTTATTTGTGGTTCGACCAGAAGTATTTCCTTCCCGACGATATCCTGACGAAGGTAGACCGGATCAGCATGGCCCACTCCATTGAAGTGCGGCCGCCTTTTCTCGATCACCGCATTGTCGAATTCGCCGCTTCGCTGCCCGGGGCCCTCAAAATTCACGGGTCGCGGCAGAAAGTGATTTTGAAGAACTTGATGCGCGACAAGCTTCCGCCCTCGGTTTTGTCTCGAAAAAAAGTCGGTTTCGATATTCCCGCTCACGAATGGTTCCGAGGACTCCTGCGGCCACTGCTGCTCGACACATTAGCGAGCGCCGCCGCACAGCATTCCGGATTTTTCCGCTTCGACAAGATCATGGCCTTGGAGCAAGCGCACCAGGAACGGCGCGCGAACGTCGGCTATCATCTGTGGGGTTTGCTGACACTGTTACTGTGGATGAACAAATGGCGTATCCAAACGATCCCGCTGGCGGATCAGGCACGAACCCCGGAAAAAGTCTTCAGCTCTATCTAATCGTTCTTCTTTTTGCCGCCGCGGTGTATGTGGGCTGCATGGTTTCTCCACCTTCCTTGATGGACGACGTGGATGCCGTGCAAGCCCAGATCGCGCGCAACATGCTGGCCTCGGGCGACTGGGTGACGGCACGTATCGATGGCATCGCCTATCTGGAAAAAGCCCCGCTCATCTACTGGATGATGGCCATCTCCTTCAAGATTTTCGGACCGTACGACTGGGCCGCGAGAATTCCCATGGTGCTCTCCGCGCTGGCGCTGGCCTGGCTCACCGCCGCGTTCGGAACCTGGGCATTCGGAAAACGCGCGGGATTCTACGCGGGATTGTGCATCTCAACTTGCGTCGGCTTGTTTCTCTTCACGCGAATTCTGATTCCCGACGTGATGGTGACCGCCCTGATGACGCTCTCGATGTGGGCATTCTTGCGCGCCATCGATGACGAGGAGCAGCGGCCTGGATGGTGGGCTTTCCTGCTGGCAGCCAGCCTGGGCGTCAGCCTGTTGCTCAAAAGCTTGATCGGCGTGGTGTTCCCGCTGGCTGCATGCGTGATATATCTCGCCATCACCCGCCAATTGTTCCACCGGAAAATCTGGCGACGGCTCCGGCCAGTGACTGGGCCGCTTATCATTCTCGCCATCGCCGCGCCGTGGCACGTACTGGCTACACTCGGAAACCCGCCTTATTTCGATCTCACAATGCACAGCGCTCCAGGCGAATATCACGGGTTCCTCTGGTTCTTTTTCATGAACGAGCAGGTGCTGCGATTCTTGAATCTGCGTTACCCGCGCGATTACAATACAGTGCCGCGCGTGTACTTCTGGTTGTTCCACCTGATCTGGCTGTTTCCGTGGAGCGTCTACTTCCCTGCCATCGCGAAGCTTTCTTTCAAACCCACCGATCGCGCCGGCCGCGCCCGATTGCTAGCGCTCTGCTGGACCGGCTTCATCCTGGTCTTCTTTACGTTTTCGACCACGCAGGAATACTATTCGATGCCGTGTTATCCCGCGCTAGCGCTATTGACGGGGTGCGCCATGGCTGCCGGAGGCGATTGGATTCGACGCGGAACACGCGTCCTGTGCGGGATTCTGCTGTGTGCGTCGCTGGCCGCAGCCACTCTATGGTTTCTAACCAGGGATCTTCCCGCACCGGGAGACATTTCCGCGGCGCTGCGGCTCCATCCCGGCGCTTATACGCTGTCGCTCGGACACATCGAGGATCTGACCCTCAGGTCGTTCGCTTATCTTCGCGCTCCTCTTTTGCTCGCCGCAATCGCGTTTCTCATCGGAGCGATTGGGACTGTGCGGGCAACCGGCGAGAAAGCATTTCTGGCTGCGGCCATCATGGCGGTTCTTTTTTTTCAAGCTGCCAGAATGGCTCTAGTGGTTTTCGACCCCTACATGTCCTCGCGTCCGCTGGCGGAAGCGCTGTTGCGGTCACCACCCGGCAAGCTCATCGTAGACCACCACTACTACACGTTTTCCTCCATTTTTTTCTACACTAACCGGACTGCCTTGCTGTTGAACGGACGAATCAACAATCTTGTGTACGGCTCGTACGCGCCGGGTGCGCCGGATGTTTTTATCAACGACCAGCAATGGAAGGCGAAGTGGAACACGGCTGAGCGTTCGTATCTGGTGGCGAGCCGTTCCGCGCTGCCACGCCTTCAAAATCTAGTGGGAAGCGAACGCCTCAACGTTGTCGCCGAAAGCGGCGGGAAGGTAGTGCTCACTAATTTGCCGCAAAAGTAGCTGGTGTTGAACTCACAAAGTGGGGCGGACCCCCTGGTCCGCAGCCGACGCCCACGTCGGCTTTTTTCGGATGACAGCACAGCCGGACCAGGGGGTCCGGCGCGGACGAGGGCGTCCGCCCCACGCCGAATTTCGGGGACACAACACCAATGGCCGGGAGATTACGCGGCCGGTAGCAAGAGCCGGGCCTGCAATCCTCCCAAAGCAGAGTCATCCAGAGAGACGGATCCGCCGTACAACTCGGCCAAGTCGCGGACGATTGCTAAACCGAGCCCCGAGCCCGGCGCGCTCTCGTCGATGCGTACTCCTCGCTCTAAAACCGCGGATTGGAGAGCGCGATCCAAACCTGGTCCATCGTCATCCACGGTGAATACGATCACGCTGCCGCTTCGAGATGCTTTCAGGACAATCTTAGATTTTGCCCATTTGCATGCGTTGTCCAGCAGGTTGCCGAGCATTTCGTCGAGATCCTGCCGCTGGACTCTAGCGCACAGGTCCCCGGCTACGTCCGGCGAGATTTCGAGTTCGCGGCCGGCATACAGCTTCAAGACCGTGCGTATCAGCGCCTCGGTCGAAGGCGCAACAGGGCAAGGCACTGCACTGGCAACTCCCGACGCAGCGCGAGCACGCGCGAGATGGTAGGTCACCTGGCGGGACATGCGATCCACCTGTTGGCCGATATTTTCCGCGAGCTCGGGGTTTCCCTCAGAGGCAGCGCGATCCGCCTCCTGCGCCAGCAGCGCCAGGGGAGTCTTGAGGCAATGCGCAAGATCGCCCGCGGTTGCGATGGCGCGCTTCACGGCCTTCTGCCGTTCTTCGAGTAGCGCGTTCAGGTCGTCGATGAGGGGCTGCACTTCGCTTGGGTAAACTCCCTCCACTCGCCGGTCGTCGCCCATGCGAACGGCCATTAGTCTTTCGCGCAACCGGCGGAAGGGCATGAGACCTTGGCGCAATCCAAAAAGTCCGGCAACCATGAGAATGAGTCCGCCCAGGACGGGCCACACGGCCTGCGATTTTCGGATGACCGGAACGATATGCATGACCATAAGCGAAAGCATGTGCATCAGAGCCAGCAATCCCGCCGTCCACAGAACCGAAGCGAGAATCAATCTGGACCGTAGGGATCGCAGCATGGTTTATGGTTCCCGCATGCGGTAGCCCAATCCCCGCACTGTCTCGATATAAGAAGCGCCGAGCTTGCGCCGCAGACGGGCCACGAAAACCTCGACGGTATTCGAATCGCGATCGAGATCCTGCGCGTAGATGTGCTCGGTGAGCTCGGCGCGCGATACCACCTGACCGCTGTGGTGCATCAAATAAGACAACACACGGAATTCGTGGCTGGTCAACTTTACGGGAGCTCCACCAACCGACACGCGAGCTGTGCGGGGGTCAAGCTCCAGCGCACCGCACCGAAGCTGGGGATGTGCGAGCCCGCTTGTGCGGCGGATCAACGCGCGAATGCGCGCGAGAATTTCTTCCATCCGGAAAGGCTTCGAAACGTAGTCGTCCGCTCCGCCGTCAATGCCCTGCACTTTTTCGTGCCAGCTCCCACGCGCGGTCAAGATCAGCACGGGCGCCAGCATCCCGGCGCTCCGCCACTGGCGAAGTAGCGTAAGCCCGTCGATTTTCGGCAGGCCCAGGTCCAGGATTACCGCGTCATACTGCTCTGTGTTCGCAAGGAAATCGGCTTGTTGCCCGTCGGTGGCGCGGTCGACGGCATAGCCGGCTTCGGTGAGCACTTTCGCCAACTGCCGGGACAACCGTATTTCGTCCTCGACCACTAGAACCCGCAATTACACCTTTATAGCTCACTCGCGATGAACGGCGGATGAACGCCCCGTTCAGAATCCGTTCAGCAGCGTTGGCGCAGAATCGTGACTGATGCCTGTATCCGCAAACGCTCACCTCGACTTTGGCTACCCGTGGTGGCTCAGCTATGGCCATCTGCCGATAGTAGCCTGCGCTCTCTTGTTATTGCTGCTTGGATATGCCCGCAAGTGGTCCAAGTGGCCGATGTTCTTATTGTGCGTCCTGGCTCTCTGGTCGAGCGCTGCATTTGTAGTGGCGCGTTTCACCCTCGACATTAATGGCAGGGCTTCCTTGCCGACACAAAATTTCTTCCGTTCCGGGACGGGACGTGTTCTCGATCTTGGTGCAGGCACCGGCAGGTCGTCAATTATGGTGCTCGAAGCTCGCCCGCAAGCGACTCTTGTCGCGTTGGATCTTTTCGGCGATTCGTTTGAACACCACTTCGGCCCCGGAGAAAGTCCGCAGGAGAGACTTCTTCAAAACTTGAAGGCGGCGGGTGTCGCAGAGCGTGCCTCGATCACAACCGCTGACATGCGCAAGCTCCCCTTCGAACCAGCCACATTCGATGCCATCGTCAGCGCATATGCGGTCGATCACCTCAATCGCGAGGGCATCACTCAAGCACTCGCTGAAGCAGCCCGCGTAGTGAAACCGGGCGGAGATTTTCTGCTGATCCTGGTGGGCAAAGAGCCGTGGGTACAATTTGCTTTCGGGCCGCTGATCATGCACAGCGGAGCTCGCGGTCCGGCGTGGTGGGCAACCCGGCTCCAAGAGGCCGGTTTTCAAATTCTTGAACAAGGAACCCGCCCGGGGACGCTTTATCTACTCGCACGGCGATCGTGAGTCCGAACCTGTGGGGCAGGTTGTTAACTGTTGCCAACCGCGGGTTAACAACCCGCTGAAGGATGCCATCGCAATGTCACTTAGTTTTCCCAGGATTGCTCAATCTGCATGCTTAGTGGGGCGGTCCCCCTGG
>PMUN01000380.1:0-10343 GCA_003166875.1 Bryobacterales bacterium
TGCCTCCTGCCGCCTGCCTCCTGCCCTCTGCAGCCTCATTTCATTTCCTCGATTACTTTTTTTAGTTCGGCGCTTAGGGGAGGGAGGGGTTCACGGGTTACGGTCATTTCGCCGTCTTTGCCCTCGCGGACTATTAGGTTGAAGCTGCCATAGGTTTCGTCTTTTGTTGGATAGTCGTCGCGGAAGTGGGCGCCGCGGCTTTCCTTTCTTAGAAGGGCTGCGCGGGTGATGGCTTCCGAGACTGTTAGGAGATTCGGTAGGTCTAGAGCTGTGTGCCAGCCTGGATTGTATTCGCGATTGCCGATTACTGCAACGTGTTTCGCGCGTTCGCGTAGCTTCAGGATGCCGTCCAGGGCTTGCTCCATTTCTTCTTCGCGGCGGACGATGCCTACTTTGTCCTGCATCATGTCCTGCAAGTCGTGCTGAACCTGGTAGGGGCTCTCGCCGGTGCGTTCGAAGGGTTCTAGCGCTTGGCGGGCGGTGGCGTCCACTTGTGACATATCTATGTCGGCGGGCGTGTGTTTCTTGGCGAATTTCGCGGCGTATTCTCCGGCGCGCTGGCCGAAGACAACAAGGTCGGAGAGCGAATTGCCGCCCAGCCGGTTCGCGCCGTGCAATCCGGCGCCGCATTCGCCGGCGGCGAAGAGGCCGGGAACGTCGGACATTTGCGTGTCGCCATCCACGCGGACGCCGCCCATCATGTAGTGCGTGGTGGGGCCGATCTCCATGGGCTCTTTTGTGATGTCGATGTCGCCGAGCTGCTTGAACTGATGATACATGCTGGGCAGTTTTTTCTTGATGATCTCGGCGGCGTTGGGGAGCTTTTCCTTGATCCAGGCGATATCGAGGAGAACACCGCCGTGCGGGCTGCCGCGTCCCTCGCGAACTTCGCGCATGATGCAGCGGGCGACGTGGTCACGCGTTAGAAGCTCGGGGGGACGGCGCGCGCTTTTATCGCCCTGCGTATAGCGCCAGCCTTCTTCGGGATTGTCGGCGGTCTGGCTTTTGTAGTTGGCGGGGATATCGTCGAACATGAAGCGCTTGCCCTGATTGTTGACGAGAATGCCGCCTTCGCCGCGCACGCCTTCGGTAACCAGCAAGCCGCGCACGCTGGGAGGCCAGATCATTCCGGTGGGATGGAATTGCACGAACTCCATGTCCATGAGCGTGGCGCCGGCGTGATAGGCGAGCGAGTGGCCGTCGCCGGTGTACTCCCAACTGTTGCTGGTGATTTTGAAGGCGCGACCGATGCCGCCGGTGGCCAGCACAATGGCCTTAGCGCGAAACAGCTTGTAGCGTCCACGCTCGCGTTCGTAACAGAAAGCTCCGGCCATGCGGCCGCCACTTTTGAGCAGCGTGACGACGGTGCATTCCATATGCACATCGATGCCTTGATGGATGCCGTGATCCTGGAGGGTGCGGATCATCTCGAGGCCGGTGCGATCGCCGACGTGGGCCAAGCGGGGATATTTGTGTCCGCCGAAATTGCGCTGGAGGATGCGGCCGTCCTCAGTGCGATCGAACACCGCACCCCAGGCTTCCAGCTCACGCACGCGGTCCGGCGCTTCCTTGGCGTGCAGCTCAGCCATGCGCGGATTGTTCAGATATTGACCGCCGCGCATAGTGTCGGCGAAATGGACGCGCCAGTTGTCGCGATCGTCGACGTTGCCCATCGCCGCCGCGATGCCGCCTTCGGCCATGACGGTGTGAGCTTTGCCGAGGAGAGATTTGGTGATGACGCCGACCTTGACGCCGGCAGCGGACGCTTCAATGGCGGCGCGCAATCCGGCGCCACCCGCGCCGATGATCAAGACATCATGTTCGAAGGTCTGATACTCGGGCATCTCTAGAGAATTCTCCAATCCGTCCAGATGCCCATGGAGCACATCCTTATATACAGATCGGAGAAGCCGACGGAGAAGAGACTGCACCAGGCCCAGATCATGTGGCGGCGGTTGAGGCAGCTCACGCAATCGTATGCGGTTTTACGAACGGGGCGCTGCGCGAGGCGATCGAACATTCCGCCTACTAAATGTCTCAGCGAGTGGCAGCCCAGCGTATAGCCGCTCAGCAGAATGACGTTCGCGAGAAGGACCAGCGTGCCAACGCCAATGCCGAAGCTGTTGTCGAACCAGAGAGCTTTCCAGACATCGTGGGAGAGAAGCACCAGGAAGACCAGCGCGAGATACAGAAAATAGCGGTGAATGTTTTGGATGATGAGCGGGAAGGAACGCTCGCCGAGATATTTTTTGCGCGGCTCGCCGACGGTGCAAGAAGGCGGGTCGGCCCAGAACGCTTTGTAGTATGCGCCGCGATAGTAGTAGCAAGTGAAGCGGAATCCGCCGGGCGCCCAGAGGATGAGCATGGCTCCGGTGACGAAGTAGGGCATCCAATCGGGAAACTGGCCGAACCAGGAATCGTCGCCGGTGAGGCTGAACATTTCCGGCGAATAGAACGGTGAGAGATAGGGGCCGAAGCGGTAATGATCGCCCTGGAATGCGGCCCAGGTGGAATAGATGATGAACGTTCCGAGACCGAGGAAAGTCAGGAGAGGCTGCACCCACCAGAAATCGCGACGCGCAGTTTGGCCGAAGCGGCCGCGCTCTAGGGGGACGTCTATTGAGGACATGTGAAGGGTCAGGCTATCGAATTGCGGCATGTTACGTCAAGCGCTTCGCTTCGCGCGCCGTTTCTCTCGCTCCGTTTCTCGTTTCTCGTTTCTCGTTGGGGGTGGTCGTGGTGGTTTGGGGGTGGCGGGAGAACCTTGGGTGGTCGGATTTGGGATTCGGTTCGTTTTTGAATATTTTCATTTGCGGATTTGCGGAGGCGTTGGAGTTCCAGGAGGAATTTGAGAGCGCGGGAATAGGCGCGTTCCAGGCGGGATTCGTTGCGGGTGAGGAATGGCAGAGACCCGGATTCTGCGAGAGCGGCATAGGCGTAGCTGAGCGGGCAATGCGGGTCGTAGTCGGAGTACTTTTTGTCCAATTTCTCCGTTTGGATTAGTATTTGGTCCTCGATAAGATCGGTTTCGATGGACCAGAGGCGTCGCTGGCGCCATTTGGCGGCGACCATTTCCTCGACCAGATCGAACTCCACTAGACCGTTGGGCTGGAATTGCTGGATGTAGGCGTCGAGCATTTCTTGATACTGTTCGCTGGATTCTTTCGCGATGACGACGCCTTTGGAGTAGAGGCCGTGAGTGACGGCGTTCCTGGAGGAGATCTTGCGGCCGGCTTCGGTTTTGGGTCCGTGGGATTTTGCGCCGTTGGCACGGGCGGAGTCGATTTTTCGTTGGGAGGACATTGGTGCACCGATTGGAGTTTAGGGGGTGGGGTTTCGGTGGATTGCGGGCGGATTTGGAAATGGTGGAAATGGGGGAAATAGAGTTTGGTGGGAGTTGTGATTGGGAGATCTGTCGGACCTGAAAGCCCGCGCTTGCGTTGAGTCTAGGATGAGGCTAAGTTGAAGGTGTGACGGTGGAGCTTAAACCCGATACCGAACGGCTGGTCCAGGAGGAAATACGGCGTGGCCATTTCCATTCCGTGGACGAGCTGATCGTGGAAGGCGTCAATGCTTGGCGCGAGAAGCATCAAGTTGAGTCGTCGGAGCCGAGACCTCGCAAGAGGCTTTACGATCTGCTTACTCAGCCCCCTTTTGCTGGTTCTGAGTTGACCATTGAGAGGCAAAAAGACGATCCCCGGCCGATTGATTTGGGTTGAGTTGTGGCTGGTTTTTTGCTCGACACCAATGTGCTTTCCGAATTCGCTCGGGCGCAGGCGGCCGATGAGCGGGTTGATCGTTGGTCGAAGGCGACTCCCGAGGAAGTTCTTTTCGCCAGTATTTTGACATTTGCCGAGATACGCCGGGGCATTGAGCTTTTGCCGACAGGCAAGCGTCGGGATCAGTTGGAGGAGTGGCAGATCACCACGGACGCCGCAAACACGGAGGCGAGGGCTGACTACGTCTGGCGCTGCGGCAACATCACTCCGGTCGGGAAGCGGCGAATCGAGATACTCGGCCCCGAGGCCGCGAAGTACTTTCCTTGTTCGGCACTACCCGGCGCGAAATCGCCGACCATTTCTGCTCCTATTGGGGCATGAGGAGTTATTTGACGGAGCAGTACAATAACTATTACGGTCACACAGAGGTGACGGAATCGGTAACGCTTCCCGGCCTATATCCTCCCTACTCCGCGGTCGGCGTGGGCGTCGCGTCGCAGACGGTTGAGGAGCGGTCGGACCGGTACGTGGAGAGTGCTTACGGCGCGTCAACCGAGACCCATACGAGAGCGATGCGGAAAATCAGCGCCGCCGTGCAGTACGCCTATCCAGGTTCGCTCCTAGGCCGCCTCCGCCCCAAGCCCTGAGGGGCGATGCGTCGGCCTCAGCTCGAAGTAGAGCTTGGCGTGCGCCCGTGCCGCCATCCTCGTCGCGCTCGTCAGCTGCTCTTCCCACGTGTCGAGCTTCCGTCCGGACAAAAGCGGAGTTCGAGCGCTTCCTTCAGGTTAGCTAGCGCCTCTTCTTCGGTTTCGCCTTGGCTGGCGATGTCGACTTCCAGACATTGGGAGACGTACCAGTTCCCCTCTCGCCAAACGGTTGCTGTGAAGGGGCGTTTCATGAGTCTATTTTTCCACAAAGAGGAACTACTCCGCAGGCGTCGATGGCTCGCCACGCGACCCATTGAAGAGTCAAAATAGATTTGTTGACCGATCCCGTACATTGGCTAAGGGTGCTTGCGGCGCGGACCGAGGCTCGGGTCTTGATTGCGTTCGCCAAAACCCGGCACTTTGTACGCTTGTTCCAGCAAAGCGCCAGCCCTTTCGCGTTCAGCCTGTCTAGTCTTCTAGTGCTGCTCGCATACCGACGCTCATTTCAAGGTGCCGTCCTCCGCCTTTCCGACCCGCGAGACTTACAATTGGCCGTAGGAGCACTGATCGGGACTGTTCTTACGTTGGGCTACTCGCTTTCGATCATCCCTATCCAACGGGCAGCGGAAATCTATACCCCTTCTATCGTCAGGCTTTTCCGGGGCTCTCGCAGCATTCGGTTTCTGAGCGTAGCGCTCTTATCGTTGTGTCTGCTGAGCTTCGCCTCGGTGTTATCTCCGGTTGTCGGAATCAATTCAGTAGAAACGATCCCCATTTTGATCGTCTTTCTTGGCGTCGCACTCGATCTTTTACGGCAGCTTTTTCGTTCTGTTACACGGCTGCTCGAACCAAAGGAGGCTGTTTGGCGGTTGGAAAGAGAAGCCCGCCATGCACTGGAACGGTTACACCGAGGGTTCGAGCGAATGGCAGATCTCTCGTGGCGAGCGCTTCCGCGCGAGAAACAAGCTGAATTCTCGAAGGAGCAGTATCTAAAGAAGTTCTATCTCCACAGCCCGAGCCACGACAACGTGCTGGAGAGCTGCGCAACGGATCTGACCGAGATTGCCCAAAAGGCCGTTGAAAGAGCTGACCTGTCGCTGGCGTTTGAGGCTATCAGCGCTCGGCGGCAGCTCGGTATCGATTCAATCGAAATCCGCAAGACGGCGCTTCTCTACACGCCCGTTGACGTCATGGTCGTAAGGACGAACGCCGAAGGCCAGTTGGACCGGATTTACGAAAATCTCCTGGCTGTCAATCGAGGTGCTATTCGGCGTGGATCACAGACCGTTTCTAGGTGGGTTATTCGAGCGCTAGGAGCGATGGCGCAACACATGTCGACCGTGCGGCAAGAGCCTGTGTACAAGCACTTTGGTTCGATCGCGACGAGTCCCATCGGGTATTGCAAAATGGCGATTCGCGATGCTATGACCGCCGGGGGTATGAGGGTGCAGCTACACTTTCCGCCATCTCACGTAATTCTCCGGGCGGCACGAGGATTGTGCATCTTCACACCGTTGGTGGGATATTTCAGATCGTCAGGAGCTTTCTTACTTCGCCAGGTAAGGGGATGCTCATTAACGAGCCTCTCAAGCGTGGTCTGGAAATACTTCACATTCTTTGCGAACGAAAGGACCCGGCGCTGATCCCCGCTCTTCGGAGCTTCCTTGAGGAGCTCGAATCGTTACTGCCTCTTGTGGCAGTCATCGAAACCAAACAGTTCGGGGAGTTGCTGCATTTGCCACTTGCGGCAGCCTACGATACCTCTGTTGAGTCGTCGCTGCCGTGGCTGATCCAGCGTTCGGCCGCCTTGGTGGAAAAAGAAACGCCGACGCCAAGGGCTAGTCCTTGGCGTCACTTCCTTGAGTTAGGGGACAGGGTCTCCCGGCACTTCCGCAGACTGGCCGAGAGCCCGGGGCTCGCCTCTAGCCAGATGATGTTCTACCTTATTCAGTCCTTGCAGATGATCGCTTCGATCTACTTGCATGAAATTCAGCGCGCACGTCAGCAAGATCCTGAACGTGCCGCGGAAATCGAAGGCCAATTGGGATGGTATCTCTCATTTTTCTGGTCTTCGGCGCAAAGTGCGACTGAGATGAGCTTCCAGTGGACCGAGAGTGCGACTGACTGTCTGGGGTGGATCGGACTCAGGGCGCTCAACGAGGGGTGCGTCGATACTACACAATCTGCTTTACAAAACATAGCGGCGGTCACCAAGGCTGCTGCGGCAAAGATCCCTGGTGTGGCAAGTCATCAATTGGCACGTCTTCTGATGCCAATGCGCCTGATGATGGAGTTAGCGCCTGAGGTTGGCGCCACTCACATGATGGACCGTATTCAAACGGTTGAGGAGAACACGCTCGCGGAGCTGACCCTTCATCTAGACATTAAAGATGTGCTAGATCGCTATGAGCGTGATTGCCGCCGTGAACGCGCCCGGGGCGGCATTCTCGATCCAGACGACCCGGAATCCCTCCTATTGCAGATCCTTAGCCAGCGCCAGCGGGGCGCGGCGGGCGATGCTGACGCCATCGGGTGAGAAGAACGTGTGAGGGCAAGCAGGATTGCCTGTTCAACAATCATTTTTTCACAAGCGTGCGGAGATCATCCAGAGCGTCCACATGAGTGTGGACGCTGCAGGCAAGAGTGCCTGCGCCACGTCAAGTTCAGGGGGTGGTTTTGAATTTTGGGGGCTTTTGTTGGGCTACGCAGGATATGTCTAGGGCGTCGGCGGAGCCTTTTTCGATGAAGTCGGAGATTAGATTGATGCCGCAGAAGCCCGTGTTGCCGTGGCTCGATTCGGGGAAGACGATGTGGCGGCTGTTGGGGAGTTGCTTTGCTACGCGATCGCCGAAGTCTTGGCGGCGGCCGGCATCGGATTTGGGTCCGTGGGATTTTGCGCCGTTGGCACGGGCGGAGTCGATTTTTCGTTTGAGTTTAGGGGTTGGGTGTGTGGGCTAGCTGGCCCTTGTGTGGTGGAGGCGCGACCGTTGGCCGATTGGCAATCGGCCGCAGCTTATCAAGCTGCCCCACACGGATGTGCGCTTGACGCCGTGTTCTATGTGGGCGTATGCTTCGCTCATCGACGTTACGCGTGTTCCGAGGGACCTATGCTGAAAAATCGACTGTTGTTGCTGTGTGCTCTCGCTATTGGTGCGTTTGCGCAAGATCACGATATCAATATTTCTTACCAGAAGGTGGTGCTCGATAATGGGCTCACTTTAATCGTGCACGAGGACCATAAAGCGCCCATCGTAGCTGTGAACGTCTGGTATCATGTCGGCTCCAAGAACGAGAAGTTGGGCAAGACCGGATTCGCGCACCTGTTCGAACATCTGATGTTCGGAGGCAGCCAGCACGCTCCAGGAAGCTATATCCAGGCGCTGGAAGTGGTGGGTGCGACGGACATGAACGGGACCACGAACTTTGACCGTACCAATTACTTCGAGAATGTTCCGACCTCCGCGTTGGATTACACGTTGTGGATGGAGTCGGACCGCATGGGTTATCTGGATCTGAGCCAGAAGACTCTGGACCTGCAGCGCGGAGTGGTCCAGAACGAGAAACGGCAAGGCGAAAACGAACCTTATCGGCTGACAGAAGAATATATTCCTGCGAATACATATCCTGCCGGCCACCCCTATTCCTGGGACGTCATTGGCGAGATGGCGGACCTGGATGCCGCCTCCTTCAAGGATGTGCAGGAGTGGTTCAAGACCTACTACGGGCCTTCCAACATCGTGATCGTGCTGGCCGGTGACATCGACGTCAAGACGGCGCGCGAAAAGGTGGAGAAGTATTTCGGCAGCATCCCAGCGGGACCACCCGTCACGCACCAGCAAACCTGGATCGCCAAGATGAGCGGGGTTCACCGCTCCGTCACGCAGGATCGCGTCCCTTTGCCGCGCATCTACAAAATCTGGAATGTTCCGCAGTTTGGCAGCGCCGATGCAGACTACCTTGACCTGGTGAGCGCCTGCCTGGGACAGGGCAAGACTTCGCGTCTCTATAAGCGGCTGGTTTATGATGACCAGATCGCGAGCGACGTCGCCGTGTATGTGGATGCAAAGGAAATCGGCGGGCAGTTCTATATTCAGGTCACCGCGCGGCCCGGACATAATCTCGACGAGGTGGAGAAGGAAATCGACGAAGAGCTGGCCCGTTTTCTCAAGGAGGGACCCACCGAGCAAGAGTTACGGCGCGTGGAGACCCAGTATGTGGCGAGCTTCGTGCGTGGTGTCGAGCGCATCGGTGGATTTGGCGGCAAATCCGACCGTCTGGCGCAGTACGCGGTGTACACGGGGAATCCGGACGGTTATAAGATCACGCTGAAACGCGTGCGCGAGGCGACTCCAGAGGACCTGCGAGGGGCGGCGAACCGCTGGCTGGCGGACGGTGTATATGTTGCCGAAGTGCTGCCATTTCCGGACTACAAGACGGCGTCGAACGATGCCGACCGCTCGAAAGCTCCCACGCTTGGCGCGCCACCCGAGTTGAAGCTGCCGAAATTGCAGCGTGCCACACTTTCGAACGGGCTGAAGGTGATCCTGGCCGAGCGCCATGACGTTCCGTTGGTGAACTTCTGGCTAGTGGCGGACGCGGGCTACGCCGCCGACCAGTTCGCTACTCCGGGGACGGCCAAGCTGATGGCCAGGCTGCTTATTGACGGCACGCGAACGCGCAATGCGCTGGAGATCAACGACCAGACGGCAATGCTGGGAGCGGAGCTGTTTGGGTACTCCAATCTAGATTTCTCCTTCGTTGGGCTCTCGGCGCTGAAAGCCAAGCTGGACGCATCGCTCGAACTTTTTTCCGACGTGATTCTCAATCCTTCGTTCCCCCAGGCTGATTTCAACCGGGAACAGAAGCTGCAGCTGGACGCCATCCAGCAGGAGCAGAAGAACCCGTTCCTGATGGCATTGCGGGTTTTCCCGGGCCTGCTGTATGGGCCAGGTCATGCTTACGGCAATCCTCTCACCGGGTCGGGAACCGCAGCCAGCGTGCAAAAGATCACACGCGACGAGGTGATGAAGTTCCATCAGGTATGGTTCCGGCCAAACAACGCGACGTTGGTGGTGGTGGGCGACACCACGCTTGCTGAGACGACGCCGAAGCTGGAAAAGCTGTTTGGCGGCTGGAAGGCCGGTGAGGTGCCGGTGAAGAACGTGGCAGCGGTCGAGCTCGCGCCTAAGCCGGTTGTCTACATTGTGGATAAACCGGGGGCCAGCCAATCGGTGATTCTCGCCGGGCACGTGGCGGCGCCGCCGAACACGCCGCAGGAGATTGCCATCCAGGCCATGAACGACGATATGGGCGGTACGTTCAGCTCACGGCTGAACATGAACCTGCGCGAGGACAAGCACTGGTCTTACGGGGCGAACAGCATTGTGGTGGGCGCACGCGCGCAACGGCCATTTATCGTGTTTGCGCCCGTACAGACGGACAAAACCAAGGAGTCGCTGGTGGAAATCAATAAGGAACTGCGCGCCATACTGGCGGACCGTCCGGTAACGGCGGAAGAGCTGGCGCGGATCCAAGCGAACGAAACACTGAGCCTGCCAGGGTCGAGAGAGACACTCAACGCGGTGGGGTTCTCCATCACGGACCTGCTGCAATTCGGCTGGCCGGACAATTATTACGACACCATGTCGGGCAAGATCCGCGCGCTGAAGACCAGCGATCTGGATGCTGCCGCTAAGCAGGTGATCCATCCGGACAATATCGTGTGGGTGGTGGTTGGCGACCGAGTCAAAATCGAATCAGACATTCGCGAATTGAATCTCGGCAAGGTCCGGTTGATTGATGCCGACGGAAATCCGATTTAAGGCGGCTGCTCGGTTCCTTGGCGGAGAAACACCTATCCTGATAGCGCGCTTTGCAGAATGGTGTGCCTGAAAGCCAAGGCATCCATCTGGAATCAGTGGCCGTTGGTTTAATCGGATTTGAATTTTGGGGGCTTTTGTTGGGAGACGCAGGATAT